>JAZKJB010000034.1:0-3647 GCA_040384505.1 Bdellovibrionota bacterium
TCCAATTACAACCGTCATACTCTTGGATGGAACCGCATGGAGGGTTCGGAGCCGGGGCCGACGACGCGCAGAAAGCCATGCATTGAGCCGAATCGATAGGACCGTTGATCACATTGAAGACCGAGTGGCATTCGGAAGGAGTTAGAGCCCCATTGAAGTTCGCCGTGCACATGCTGTCCGCGAAGCTCGGGAGAGCCAACGTCATGACTGCGACATTCGAAATAAAACGGATTGGTTTCATTCAAAAAGCATAACGAGAGGCGCCCGAATCGCGAAACGAAAAAACCGCGGTCGAGGCCGCGGTTTCTTGAAAGCTCACTTCGTTCTAAAACGAAACGCTCAGTTCTTCTTCATCAGGTACGAAACTTCCGACATCATGAAGCGAAGGCGGCCGTGAAGATCTTCGAGTTGCGAGATGTTCGCGCGAAGTTGCTCGATGACGTCGTTCTCGACGACATGGCGATCCGCGATCTCGTGATACGTCTGACGAAACGAAGAAGTGCCCTGATCGTCGTTCATTGATGCTGCCACGGATTCGGTGACTACGATCGTAGGGGTCATGAAAATCTCCTTCGCGTTCCGGGTAACTGACTCAATCCTTACAAGGGCAAATCAGTGTCTCAACTTAAATTACCTTACATTTCTCGACCGAGGTCGGAGTGGTTCCACTCTGGAACTTTTTCCAAACTGAATCCGCTCACACTTCAAGCTGCTGCCGAAACAGCAGTGGTCAAGAGAACCGAATCATTCGGTTTCATTTAATCCGGCTCCGGCCAGACTCTAGAGTAACCCTTCAATTCGAGGGCCACCCGAAACGCACCGCTCAGTACTCGCATCTAATTGAATTCTGGTCCGCCGTGCTCAGTTCCCGGCGTTTTGTGGCATTCGGGAGGCTACGAGCCATGACACTTTGCGGAGTCACGGCGTGAGAGAGGCCCATCACGTGACCGAACTCGTGAAGGATCAAGCTCTGCATGTCGACTTTGTCGACCTCGGGCTCGCCCCAGGAGAAATCGAAGTTGCGGTCGTTGATGCGGATGTCGGCTTCGTAGATCCGATCGCCCGCCCAGAACACGGTCGTTCGAGCTTGCTCGTTGGCCTTCTCCGCTTCCCAGGTACTCATCATATAGACGACGTTTTGGCCGTCTTGAGCCGGCTGACCGTTCGTGTTCACGGCCCAGCCGCCGATCTTCTCGCGACCGACGCGCGTATTCCACTCGGCGACGGCACTGACGATGTTGTCATAGAAAACGCTCGGGACGGAGCGGTCGACATAAAGGACGACCGGAACCTGAGCACCCCACGAAACGCGTTGCTGCTCACCGTTCTGCACGAAGTTGCAGGATTCCTCGGGAGACTTCTTCGCGCCGCAAGCCTGGAGGGCGAACATCGAAGCGATCAGACATGTGATAGCGAGCAGTTTGCGAGTCATCGAGCGTCGTCCTCCTGCCCTCACCCTTCGCAAGAGCGAGGCCTCGCGCCCGTTTCGCAACCCCCTGAATTACGTGTCGTTTTCCTGGTACCGAGTTTCGTCGCTCACATTCGAAGTGACTTCCGATTTCCGGCTCCCTCTCGAATCGAGGGTCTCAAAACGAGACGGCGCCACTTAACCCTTCGATTTCTTTCATGTTCCAAGAGTGTCGAATCCGTTGTCAGTGTCGAGGCCGAAGAGCGCCCAAACTTCAGCGCTGGAATAGGGTCGATTCGCCCCGCGATGTAAAAGCGCTCCAGACGAATCGAGGAGCCGGATCTCCCACTTCCACGCTTCGTCGATCTGCGCTCAAAGGCGGGGCCAAAGCGGCCCCAAAAAGCCTGGTCTAGCCCTTGCTCTATTGGTTCTGCAGCACCCTTCCGGCTCTCCCACGATCGTGGAAACCAATAGAGCCGCCAAGCCCACCAAACACCGCCCTACGGACCCAGAGGAGAAATCCTCAAAGGTCCCCGCCCGCCCGGTGTGTGTCGATAAGAATTTTGGATGTATGGGATTACGAGATCAGTGGCCGCGTTCGGAGAAACGGTAGCCGACGCCGCGAACGGTTTCGATGTGATGGCCGATGGGCCCGAGCTTCTTTCGAAGCGAAGCCATATGAACGTCGATCGTACGATCGGTGACGTTCAAATTCCCGAGCGCGCGTTCGCGAAGTTTTTCTCGCGTGAGAACCTGGCCACTTTGCTTGAGCAGTTCGCCGAGGATTTTGAATTCGGTCAGCGTGAGTAGGATTTCTTGTCCACTCACCGTCACGCGATGAGCGGTGAAATCGATCGACACCGTACCGCGCTCGATCTTTTCCGGAGTGGCCGTATCGCCTTCTCCACTGAAAGTGTCGGAGCGACGAGCGAGCGCTTTGATACGAGCAGCGAGTTCTTTCGGATAGAAGGGCTTCGTCACGTAGTCGTCGGCGCCGAGATCGAGAGCGTTCACTTTGTCGTCTTCGCCCGAGAGTCCCGTCACCATGATGATCGGGAGCTTCGAGAAACCGTTGCTCGCGCGCACTTCTTTGACCGCTTCGACGCCGGTTTTGCCAGGGAGAATTTGATCGAGGAGCAAGAGGTCGGGACGATGCTGGATCAGCTCTTCCATGATGTTCAAGCCGGTCTCGAGAGCGACGACTTGAAAGCCTTCCTCTTCGAGGAGATTCCGCAAAATTTCGCGGATGTCGGCTTCATCTTCGACGACCATGACCTTCATCGATTTCCCCGATGTACTGGGACTTTTCAGCTCGGACAGGGGCACAGATTCTCTTTCCTGTTGGATTGAACGCTACTCTCGCTCGTTCTCTATCTAGTGTAAATCACTTGTTCGTTAACCGGCTATGTCCTTGTCCGCCTGCTCCGAAATGAGGCGAGGACTCAGGAGGTCTGCTCAGATCTCGTGAAGCAAAGTTTAAGAAATCTAAAAGAATCGCCAGACCTGGCTCACGGCTTGAAGAGTTTCATCGCAAGACCGCGGGTGGATCCGCGGCAAGGCCAGGAGGCCCTAGGTGGAAACAAACAGAAACCCGTTGGATTCCGCAGCCATGGAAAAACAAGAGTCCGTCGTGCCGGCGTGGGAGTTCTTCCTCCTGCTGGCTCTCGTGGTGACGGTCTTCAGCCTCTCTTCGAGCTCTTCCCTGCAATCGTTTCCAGAGACGCAGTCCCGGCGGGACCCCTACGACATCCAGCCCGTGCGCAAGATCTCGGACGCTCGGACACTCGTCGAAATCGGACTCTGACCGATTCCGAAGCTCATCAAGGCAATTGATTTCGTGAATCGCGGTAGGCGACGAAGTGCCCGTGGAGACCGGAGCGGCCTTCGACGGCGTTCACTTCGCCCTCTTCGTCGATCGACAAACGCAGGCGGCCGAACTCGGTTCGTGCAGCATCGCGAATCGGACCGACGATGTCGAACTCGAGGTTGAGCAGCTCGATTTTCGGGAACTGAGCTTCGACGTAAAGTTCGTTGCGTCCGTCGGCAAAGCGAAAGCCCACCGCTCTCACGTCGGTCGCATCGAGAAACGTCGCGCGGCCGAAACAGATTTGATCGACGTCGCTCGTCTGTCGGAAGCGGTTTGTGCTGCACCATTCGGTCTGGAAGTTTCGCACTTCGGGAACACGGGCAACGGCGACCTCGGCTTTCGCGGAGAAAGCCAACGAAAGCACGGCCAAGA
>JAZKJB010000034.1:3661-11983 GCA_040384505.1 Bdellovibrionota bacterium
TACGGTCGAACCCACTCCAAAATCCATGACCCCGTAGCTCAGACAGATAGAGCAACGGTTTCCTAAACTGTAGGTCGGCAGTGCAACTCTGCCCGGGGTCACCAATCAAAACGCGCCAGTTCGCACCTCCAGTGCCAAAAGTTTTCCCAATAAGCACCGGTGACAGGTCTCGGTGGTCTCGATACTCGTGATCCATCGAATTCAGCTGGAGGGGAACACTGATGACGAATCTCACGAGACGCTCGCTCTTGAAGTACTTCGGAGCTGCGACGGCTTTCACGGCATTACCTGCCTGCGGAAAACGAGACGAGGCTCTCGCCGCCGCGAAACCTATCGTACCGGCCACACCTCCACACGTCGTCACTCCAGCGAATGTTCCGGCTGCGGATGGCTACTTGGCGATCTTGCAAGGTCCGACGTCGCAATCGGAAGCGTTGATCAACGTTCTCTCTCCGCGACTGAAGAAGTACGTCTACACGGTCACGGATTCTAACGGTGCCGCGGTCGCGGTCGAAACTTACGAGACGGTCAAAGGGCCGGTTTTCTATCACGTCGACAAACTCAAAGTTTCGGGACTGCAACTCGGAGTGGAATACACGCTGCGAGTTCACGATCGCACGACGTTGATCGACGAACGGACCTTCTCTGCCCTCGACACTTCGAAAATGGATCCCACTTTCGCGCTCGTCTCTTGCATGAGCGACGATCGCACCTTCGAGAAAGTCATCGATCCGATGTGGCGCAGACTGCAGGAGCAAAACGTCGATCTCTTGTTGCTCGCGGGCGATTTGGTTTACGTCGACTCGTTCGAATTCGTCGAGCGCCAGAAGGCGACCGAGTACGATCTCTGGCAGCGCTATGTCGACGCGCTCAAGCGCATTCCCCTCTACCACTGGCGCAAACTGAAGCCGGTCTTGGCTCTCTGGGACGATCACGACTACGGGACGAACGATGGCGATCGTGATTTCGTTTCGAAGGAGCAAGCGTTGCGCCTCTTTCACGGCGTCTTCGGCGGTCCCGCACTCGCCGGCACGTGGGAGCAAGGCCCGCACGGTTGCTCGAGCATCTTCACCGCCTTCGGCCAGCGCTTCTTCTTGATGGACGATCGAATGTTCCGTCAGCCGAACAAGAACCAACAAGCTGCGGATCCTCACGGCCACTGGGGCCGCGAACAGCACGAGTGGCTGCTCGAGAATTTGAAAAAGGATTCCACTCCCGCTTGGATCGTGAACGGGAACCAATTCTTCAACGGAGTTTCGCTCTCGTTCAAAGAAGGTTTCGAGCAAAATCATCCCGCTGAATTCGTGACGTTCATCGAAGAGCTGAAGTCGATCGAAGCACCGGTCGTCTTCGCCTCGGGTGACGTGCATCTCTCGGAGATCATGCGCGTGCCGGCCGAGCGACTCGGCTACGAGACGTTCGAGATCACCTCGAGCTCGATGCATTCGTTCATGGGTTCGGGCTGGGAAAATCCGATGCGGTTGGCCGACACCTACGTGCTCGCGCACAACTTCATGACGATTCGGTCCGCGAGCGCGGGTCGTTCTTTGAAGATCAGTGCGACGGCGCACGGGCTTCCGACCGCGCCTTACTTCACGAAGGACATCGAAATCACCCGCTGATCTCCGATTTTACCAAGCACCGATGCGCTTCGCGGTTTTCAAGATCGCGATCGTGTAGTCGGTCGCGAGATCCGGAGCCAGGCCCCAGAAACCGAGATGGTTGAAGTCCGAGGTGAAGAGGCGGACGGACTTCGCCGTGTCCCACGCCGAGTGCGTGAGCGGCGAACTTCCCTCGACGGGACCGTACATCGACATCAACAGCATCGCCGGATCGACTTTCACGGTTTCTTTGTACCGGAAGTAAGTCCCGAGCGAATCCGGCAGCTGGATCACGTTCACGACCGGGAGATCGAGGTTCTTGCGGCTCGAAGCCGCGGGATCGTACAACCGGAACGACATCGACGCGATGTTGTTTCGCTTCAGAGCTTCGAAGTGAAGCTCGCGGAACTCCGGCTTCACCCAACCGATCGTGTTGATCGCTGCGATTTCTTTCCAATCGTTGCGCTCGATGTAGTTTCCGTCGAACGCGTCACCACGAGCCTTGTAGTCGGCGATGACGCTACCGAAAGGCGTCGAACCGATTTCGACGACACCGGAAACTCGCGCACGCAGGTTCGGGAAGCGTTCTAGAACTTCGCGAGCGACCATTCCACCCATCGAGCGTGTCATGACCAAAAGTTTCGAGCGCGGATACTTTGCCGCGATCTTCGCGAAGGCGTTGGCGCTATCCGCGATCTGTCTTTGCGCCGACGACGAGGAGATGCGGTGGACGACGTCGAGGGTTCCGCCGAGCTTCTCGATGTCTTTCTTGAGCTTCTTGTACGTCAACTTCTCGAGCGGAGTCGGAGCGTCGTAAGCGAGCTGCGGGAAAACGGCGATGTGAAGACCCTTGAGCGTCGATGAACCGAGTTGCTTGTGCGGAATCTTCGCGATCTGCGCACGTTCGGATTCGAAAAGCGACTGCGCCCAGGGGAAGTTCTTCTCGGCATTGAGATTCCACGATGCCCCTTTGAAGCGAGAGATCGTGCAGTCGTAGCCTTGATCGAAAAGCTCGGCATGCCAGAAAAGACGATCATAAAGATGGTTTCTCGCCTCTGCGAGGCTCGCGGTCGTGTCGGTCTTCCACGAACAATCGGTCTTGGTCGGATGTCCGTCTTCCACTTTCAACGTCGCGCGAAGTTTGTTCTCGAGAGACCAGAGATCGACCGAAACCGCCTTCAGGCTTTCTCGCTTGGTCGGGGCTTGCAGCACGAGGGGCAACCCCGTTGCGCGCAAAGCTTCGGCGCGTAAGCTCACTAGGCCCTGGCTCATCTGGAGGTAATTCGGGAAGTTCGGAGTCGACGTCGGTCGCTGCCACGACGGATTCTCCAGGATTTCGTTCAAGCTCAACGATGCTCGCGCACAGCTCTCGGCACTCAGGGGCTGAAAGCTCGCGAGACGAGTCTTCTCGTCGATGATTCCCTTCTTCACCAAAATGCTGCCGTAAACGCAGTTTAGATGGTTCCACTCGCGGGCGACGAAGGTTTCTTGCAGAGCCGTGTACTCGACCAGAACCTGCGAGGCACCGAATGCCGAGGGAGCGAGTGTCAAAAGACTCAACAAGGCGATCGAACGACGGATCATGGGACCTCCGGGATCCCCTTCCCTTGAGCAAGACCCTTGCCTCTCCGAGAAGCGATAGGAACGAGGGGACTGTCGCCGAGGTGACGAACTGCCAATTTCCGCCGCCTGCGACCCGGTGTCTCAAGGCTTTACTTTCCCTCGCTGGCGTAGGGAAATTCGAGTGTCGTTCCAAGGAGGAACTCATGTTTCGGTGCCTTTCATGGATGATCTCGATCGTCATCGCGTCTCCCCTCGCGCTCGCTTCGATCGCGTCGTCTCACGATTATGGAAAAGTTCAAGACGAACTGGTGCGGCTCGCGACGGTTTACCCACGGAATGCGGCACTCTTCGAGCTCGGACAAAACACTCAAGGCGAAGCGATCGTCGGGCTCGCGATCGGCGTTGGAGCGGTCAAGAACTTGATCGTGGCGACCCATCACGGAAACGAGTACGGGTCGACGGAAGTCGCACTAGGGATCGCGACCGAGCTCGCGGCTCACCCGATCGCCGGCCGAACGATTTTCGTGATCCCGGTTTTGAACATCACGGGCTTCGAACGTAATCGCCGCGAAGAAACGTTCGATCGTTCGGGCTCGACGGCCGATCCCAATCGCGACTATCCGGGTCCCTGCGGAACCGACGGTCCGTACAAACTCGCGAGCACTCGTGCGCTCGCCGAGTTCGTCGAGCGCGAGGACATCGTGAGCTCGGTGACTCTTCACACGTCGGGCGCGATGGTGCTTCTGCCTTGGGGCATTTCGACGACCGACACGGCGACGGAACACGAGCACGAGTTCACGCAAATGGGGAACATGTGCGCGGTGGCGAGCAAGTACCGCGTCGGGAACTCGACCGAACTTCTCTACCCTGCGGACGGAGCTTTCGAAGATTACGCGTTTTGGAAGCTCGGGATCTGGTCGATCTTGATCGAGCTCGGTCACAGCATGCAACCGAGCGAAAGCCAGCTCGCACGTCTGGTGACCGAGAACGTGCCGGGCTTGAGAAAGTTCATGGAAGAGGCGCCGATGACTCGCGCAGTGAATCACGACTTCCGAGGCCGCTGCGATTTGCGCGCCCTCGGGCTCGATCTCAGGAACGAGTGATCGACATCAACGAGCTGCGGCCGCGAAGAGATTGAAGCATTGGCGAGGACCGATCGTCGTCGCCGGGCTCGGGACTGCAGTCTTCGCAGGCGGAGCGAGTGTCGCGAGCACCAGCGGAACGTGGCGGCTCGAAACTCTCAGCTCGGCGAGTGACGGCGAGTATTCTCGCGTGATGTCTTCGGCCGTCACCAGGTCCCGGGACTTGTAAGCACTCTTCACGTCGAGCAGAAGAGCGTATTCGTGGCGAACGACGTCGCCGCGCGCCGCTTGAAGTCGCTTGATCTCGCCTTTCAGGTACTCCTTCGCACGTTCGACCTGTTCTTTGTTCAGTTCTCCGGCTTTCAACTTCTTCTTCAGAGCTTTTTGTTCGTGCTGGATCGTGACGAGATCACGCGCGACGAGCTTTTTGAGATCGTCGGCAGCCAGGAGATGATTGCGAAGAACGGAAGCCTCGATCGACTGCAATGGGCTACGCACTTTCAAGACCTCGAGCAAGCGCTCGGCGAGGTCCGCGTTTTCCCCGAGATGCCGAAGCATGAGAGCCGTATAGAGCTCTCGATCGAGTCGTTCGAAATAGATTCGCTCGAGATAAATCTTTCCTTCGGGTGTGGACCTGACGAGCTGCTCGAGCTCGGCGAACGTCACGAAAGGTGTTCGCGTGGCTTCTGCATTCCTCATTTTCTTCACGACTTCGAATTCGATTTCCTTTGCGAGTGACCCCTTCATCGTCTCGAACATCGCCGTCGAAATCCGGTTCTTCACGTCGTAACCGAGAACGATCTCGCGGACCTTGTCGGCTTGACGAAGCTGCCAGAGGTTCGTCTTCAGATCGCGAGCGAGCGAGAGCCGATGTTTGAAGATCTCGTAGGAGGCCGCAGCGCTCGCCGCGGCGATGCCCCACGGTACCGTAACCATCGCGGTCGCCATGAACAGGTTCCCCTTGGCGGCGAACATCGGCGCGAGAATGAACGTCGTGAGAACTTCGCCTGCGATGAGAGCGATCGCCGGGGCCGGGCCGGCGGTTTTCAACACGTCCGACAGGACGTGCATCTGACGCAAGCGATAGACGGCATGACGCTGCGTCTTCTGGAGGATCGTGACCGGAAGATCAGGTTGTTGCCGCTGAAGTTCGGCGAAGACCGCGTCGGCTTGGCGATCGATCTCATGAACGAGCAGTTCTTCTTGGCGCTCGACTTGGCGCTCGGCCGCGAGCTGGGCGTGAGCAGGTTGAACCGCCACGAGCGTGACGAGCGAGAGAACGATCAGAATCGAACGAAGCAATGTGGTTTTCATGAAGGAGAACCTGAGCAAGCCCCGGACCCGGCCAAGGCATTTCGAAAGAGAATCAGGTTCGATAAATTGGATTTGGAATTCGCCAGCCTGAAGAATCTGCTGGGTGGAGAGAGGCCCGGACGAATTGCGGCGTCAGGGCCTGGATGTCTTTCAATTCACTGCCGTTTCGATCGCGGCTTCGATCGCAGCGTCGGCGACCGGGGCAGCATCGAGACTCACCGCCGGAACCGCCTGCTCGGTCACGACTTTGTCTTGCACGATGATGATCGCACTCGCGGCGGGGATCGTGCCCCACGTCGACTTGTGAGACGTCTCTCTGACGTAATCACCGGTCGCCGGATCGATCATCACCGTACCGTCGGGATTCACGACGGGAACGGGGCGACCTTGGGACTGCTGTATGCTCTTGAACAAGAATTCTGCGAGGGCCGCAGGCAAGCGGACGCAGCCGCCAGACGCTTTTTCCCCGAGGACCGGTTCGGTGCCGGGGATCGCTTTGTGAAGCGCGATTCCGCCGTTGAAGAACGTCGCGTTCTCCATGTACGTGCAGAGCGCTTTTCGCGTGATCGCGCTCACGAGTTTTCCGAGGGCCGAGTCGCACATCTTCGCGGAATACGATTCCGATTTATGTTTCGCGACGAAACGCTGCGGAACGTACGCTCCGGTCGGAGTGGTCGTCCAAGAATCGTGCTGCGAGTGATGTTGACCCTTCGCTTCGAACTGGTTGCGACCGGTCGACACTTTGAAAATGCCCGGGCCCCATTGCTTTTTGCCGAGCTCGCCGACGCGCCAGTCGCGTTCTTTCATGTTCGGATCCTTGATGCGCGCCGCGAGCTGCTGCCCGGTCACGTCTTGCAGATACGCCCGGATCTCTTCGTACGTGACGAGCTTTTGGTCGTGATAGATGCGGATCGATTGCTTGTCGAGACCTTCGTTCGCACGGTTCACGACGATGACCCACTCGATTTCTTTGAGCCAAGGCTTCGTCTCGAAGTCCGATTCCTCGAACGTCACGGGAAACTCGACAGGACGATTCACACCGTACACCGGTGAAACGAGAAGAGCGGCGGAAAGGATCGGCAGCAAGAGCGACTTCGAGAGCTTCATTTGAAAACGACCTCTGGTGAATGAGCAGTTTGGATTCTTCGGAGCGCGTACAGAGCAACCCTCGTGCGCAGGTTCGTGACGATGCGCTCACGATCTATTGCTTTAGAGCGACGAATTTTTGATCGAGCGGGAACTTTTTCCAATGCTCACGGTAATCGATTCGCGTGGTTACCTCTCGCACCCGTGACCGTTTTCGGCGGCGCCGTTTCGCACCCGTGACGATCGTGAGCGTCGTGTGAATTCGCTTCTTCGATCTTCTTCCCATGTCGACCGAACACCGTTTCCGCAATGGCCGCGCGATTGCGACGATTTCAGTGCGAGTGTCGGTGCTCGAAAGCGAACCACTCATGCGGGGCTAGTTTGGCACCGCGAGGAGGAAGAGATGAACACGAAGATCGAACGTCTATTGATGTTGTCATTGACCGCGCTCTCTCTCGCGGCGTGTGCACCCGCACGCCATTCGACGTCGCTGACGTCAGCCGAATTGGCCGCACGTCCCGAGACGTTTTCTCCGCCCGGCGGCGAGGACTTCGAGTTTCCGGTTTTCGAAGAAGAAACGCAGATGACCGGCAACGAACGCCCCGGCGATTCAATTCCCTTGCTCGACTCGCAAGGGCGCAAGCCTGCAGCTTGGGATGGACGCGCGCCCGACGCCGCGAAGTTCACCGAACTCACGGAGAAAGCGCTCGACACGTGGGGAGGTCAAATCTTGGAAATCATTCCGCGAGACATCGAGACCTTCTGCCCGAAATACGCGGCGCTGGGGCGTGAAGCCCGCAAAGGTTTCTGGCTGATGTTGATCTCGGCGATGGCGAAATTCGAGAGCGGTTTCCGCACGGTCGTTTTCTTCAAGGAAGATTTCTCGAACTCCAAAGGCGAGCCCGTCGTGAGTCGCGGGCTTCTCCAGATTTCGAGCGAAAGCGCCAATGGGTTCGGCTGTGGGATCGAGCGCGAAGTCGATCTCCACGATCCCGCGGTGAATCTCGCGTGTGCCGTGCGGATCTTGAATCGAACGGTCACGAGAGATGGAGTGATCACCGCTCGCGACGATCGGTGGCACGGAGGGGCGCGCTACTGGAGCGTCTTGCGAATGCCTCGGACATTGAATCCCATCCAGAAGACGACTCGTTCGATCGCGAGCTGTACTTAACGCCGAGACTCGAGCTCGAGCAGATGGGTTTTGGCTCCAAGTCCGCCCGCGAAGCCCGTCAGCTTGCCACTGGCACCGATCACTCGATGGCAAGGGACGACGATCGAAATCGGATTTCGCCCGACTGCGGCCCCGACGGCGCGTGCTCCGGTCGGACGTCCCACGCGTTTCGCGAGTTCGCCGTAAGACGTGGTGCGGCCGTAGCCGATGCGCGAGAGCTCTTTCCAGACGGAACGCTGGAAGTCGGTACCCCGAAAATCCAGCTCGACATCGAACTCACTTCTTCGGCCTGCGAAGTATTCCTCGAGTTGGCTCGCGACATCGAGAAGCAGCGGCGTCGACGATTTCTTCGGAGCGATCTCGAACTTCACGCGAGCCGGGTCGTCGTCGGGCCACAAGATCGCGCGCAATCCTTCGTCGCCACCGATGATCCTCAAGCGCCCGACCGGGCTCTTCACGGCGAATTCGAACAAACTCATGCGTGCTCCTTCCAAAGATGAACGGC
>JAZKJB010000034.1:12083-15344 GCA_040384505.1 Bdellovibrionota bacterium
TCGAAGACCGGGCCTTCGTTTCACCAATCGCTTCAGTCGCGCGTTCTTCGCGAACGCGAGCTGGATCGCGATCGGATCGGAGTCGAGATCGAACATCGCCCGCACTCGACGCGCCAGCGGAAAAAGCGCGCTCGCATCGCGAGATCTTACCCTGAGCCGAAGGGCATTCTTCTCCGGGCGATCAGTCACCTCGAAGAGAACGAGAGCACCGTCGATCGAAGCGAGCCTGCGGTATGAATCCGCCGTCACGTCCTCCAACCCGACCATCGCATGCCGGCGATGGAACTCGAGCGTCGTCGCGAAGTCGAAGGGCGGGCGATAGGAGAGAGAAAGTTCGATCCAACCGTCCGGGTCTCCGGTTTTTCGCCGACGAACTTCCGTCGGTGACTTCTTGAATCTGTCTTTGAATGCCGAGTTGAATCGGCGCAGCGAGGCAAAGCCAGAGGCTTCAGCGACTTCGGTGAAAGGAAGCGAAGTTTCGACGACGAGCTGCCTGGCGAAACCGAGACGTTGCTCGTCGGCGATCTGCTTCGGGCTCTTGCCGATCTCGATCTTGAACAAACGCCGCAAGTGCCGTGCGCTCACGCCGAAGAGCTCGGCGAACTCGTCCTCACCGACGGGCAACGTCTCGCCGGAAGCGAGTCGTTTCAGAACCCGAGACACGAGAGCCGACGTTCCCATCCACCCGGGCGAACCCGGAGCGCACTCGGGTCGGCACCGGAGACAAGGACGATAGCCCGCGCGCTCCGCCGCCAAGGCCGATGAAAAAAACTCGACGTTCGATCTCTTCGGTCTTGCGGGACAGATGGGCCGGCAATAGATGCCCGTCGTCTTCACCCCGATGAAGAAACGCCCATCGAAACGGGCATCGCGGCTGAGCATCGCTTTGTATCGGGAATCGGATGTGGACATGCGAAAGCGACACTAGCCGAAAACGGCGCCCCTGGCTCGCCATTTTCGGACATGGTCGTTTTCAGTCGAGGATATCGACGACTTCGACGCCGTTGACGAGAAATTTGATCGGCGTCTTCTCGACCATCGCGTCTTGGAGCTTCTGCATCTTCGCTGCAGTGAAGGTCTTGTTGTTCGAAGCGTTGTGCAAGGTGAGAGCTTTGCCGCCGCCCTCGGGCTTGATCACCACGCCGTTGTCGTTCGGGAGCAGGTCTTTGATGATCATCGAAATGGTCTCGAGCTCTGCCGGTTTTTTCGCGGCAGCGGCACTCGGTGCGTTCGTCTTCGGCTTCGCGTTGTCGGCCGCCATCGAAACGGATGCGGCGAAGACACCGCCGACGAAAACGACGGAGAGGATGATGGAATTGCGGATCATGGCTCTGCCTCCAAGTTAAAACCCATTCTCGCAAACAAGTTGGGGCTACGTCTTATCCAATTGCAACTCGAAGAAAATTATTCTTCCTGGTGACGCGTATTGTGTCACTGCGGGGGTCCGTCGATGGCCTAGACGATTTAAACTCGTCCCGAGATGCTCATCATCCACGAATTCATGCTCCCCTTCTTGCTTAAGCCCAAGGTCTCGAGGAGTTCGCATGATGAAGACGTTCCGTTCCTACTCGCTGGCGATGGCCCTTTTCTTCGCGTTCGGCCTTTCGGTCGTCGCCACACCGTCGATTTCCTTGGCGCAGTCGGAAGCCGATTACGTGAAAGAAGAAGTCGAGCTCGGTGCGTGGTTGAAACCCTCGAATCGCCCCTACTTCCAAAAGGTCTACGGAGACCGCGCCTTCCAGCCGATCTGGACCGCCAACGGCCAACTGAACGTTCGCGCGATCGAGCTCCGCAACGCGGTTCTCCGCGCCGTTCCCGCGCACGGTCTTCGCGTCCGCGACTACTGGACGAATCAAATCGAGTCTTTCTTCCAACCGAACTTCGATTCTCGCGCGTGGCTCGCAGCCGAAATGGCTCTTTCGAAAGTCTTCATCGACGTATCGATCCAATTGAACGTCGGACGTGTGAACCCCGAAGCCATCGCGACCGACATCAAGTTCGCACAACGTTCGTTCACCGATTGGCCGGAGCTTCAGGCCGCGGCGAACGGAGCAGGTATCGCGGCGCTCTGGGATCGTCTCGCGCCCCAACATGAAGGTTACAAGCGTTTACAGATCGCCCTCGCGCGAATGCAGACGATCGAAAAAGCAGGCGGCTTCAAAGCTCTCTATGCTCCGAAAATCACCCTCAAGAAGGGTTCGAAGAACCCGGTCGTCAAATCGCTCAAACTCCGTGCCCAAGCGATGGGGTATCTCGTTTCTAACGTCGACGACGTCTTCGACGAAGAGCTCGAAGAGCACGTGCAAGACATCCAGGAATGGAATCTCGCGCCGTCGACCGGCGTCCTCACCCCGAGCGACTCGCAATCTTGGGAATGGTTCGCGGTCTCTTCCGCCCGCCGCATTCAACAGCTCGAGCTCAGCATGGAGAAGTATCGCTGGCTCCCGCGCAAGCTCGAAGAACGCCACATCTTCGTGAATCTCGCGACCCAACGGTTGAAACTCCACGATCCGACGAACACGCTCGACAGCGTTCGAGAGATGAAGACGATCAACGGCCGCCCTTCGCGCAAGACTCCTTCGATGCGAGACGAGACGAAGCATGTCGTCCTGAATCCGACTTGGGGAGTTCCCCCGCGCATCTTCGCCGAAGACAAGCTGACGCACATTCGCGAGCTGCTCACGAAAGGCGGCTACCCGGCCTTCGACGCCTGGATGAACGCGAACCGTTTCCACGTCATGGACGAAACTCTCACGCAGCGACTGGCGGCGGGTTCCATCGACTGGATGAATCTCGATCCGAAAGAAGCCAAGTTCTACATCGTTCAGCAGCCTGGCTATATGAACGCCCTCGGACGCGCGAAGATCTTGCTCGGCAACGCGTGGTTCATCTACATGCACGACACGAACGAGCGCGACCTGTTTCTGACCGCGGCGAACCGCGCGAAGAGCTCGGGCTGCATCCGTTTGGAGCGCCCGATCGACATGGTCGAATATCTTTTGCGAGGCACGAAGTGGAATCGCACGGAGCTCGACGCTTTCGTCGCGAAGCCAGGCGAAACGAAAGAAAAAGAATCGTGGGTGAAGATCCCGGAAGCGAATCGAATCGTCGTCTATACGATGTCGATCACTTCGCACGTCGGCGATGACAACGTCATCCGCTTCACGCAGGACGTGTACGCGCAGAACCTCGCGGTCCTGCAATCTCTGCAGGCGGCCGGCTTCTACAAGGGGAAAATCGACGGTGAGATGGGCGTTATCA
>JAZKJB010000034.1:15354-17858 GCA_040384505.1 Bdellovibrionota bacterium
CCGTGATTGAAATGAAAACTCGTGTCGTGCTCTTCAGTCTGGCGCTCTCGATGGCTCTCACCGGTTGCGGCGGGAAGTTCCATGCGCGCTCGGCCTCGATGCCCGACTCCCCCGGAACCGAATTGAAGTTCGATCTCGGCGGTGGGGGCTCGAGTTCCGACGCCGACTTCGAAGCCGGGCCCGATCACTCGACCGACTACGCCGTGGAGTTTCCCGCGCTCTGGGACGGAAAACATCCCGACTCCCTTCGATGGACGCGCGCGACGGTTCTCGCGATCGAAGAGCATGGGGAAGACATGTTGACCTCCATGCCGTCCGACATCGACTCTTACTGCCCTCGCTTTCGCGGTCTCCAACGACAAGAGAAGATCGCATTTTGGGTCCACTTGATCTCGGCGATCGCCCAAAAAGAAAGCGGCATGGATCCTACGAAAGAGTATCGCGAAGGTTTCGAGAATTCGAAGCAAGAGCGAGTCATGAGTCGCGGTCTCCTGCAGCTCTCGCTCGAGAGCGCGAACCACCCGAAATACGGCTGCGGGTTCGCGTCGGAAGCCGAGATCGAAGACCCGATCAAGAATCTCACGTGCGGCGTGAGGATCCTAAATCACTGGATGAGAATGGAACCGGTGATCTCGCGTGGAACGGAAAAGGAATGGTATGGCGCTTCGAAGTACTGGGGCGTTCTTCGTACGAGCGAGACCCGCAGCTTCATCAGCACGAAGACGAGCGAGCTTCCGATCTGTCATTCTGTTTCTATCTAAAATTCACTTGGCGTCTTGCTGACGCTCGCGGTCCTTCGTGAGACGGAGGCGCGCCAGTCTCTCGATTTCGAGAGCGAGCGGCAAATGTGACCGCAGCAAACTCCAGAACGTCGTCGAGTCGATCATGATCAAGAGCAGTTCCGAATCCGCGTGCACGCTCGCCGTTCGCAAGAGACCTTTTTGTAGCAACGCGATCTCACCGAAGGCGTCGCCGGCGCCCATCTTGTTGATGAGCTTCGTTTTCTGCGTGACGCTCGCCTGCCCCTGCACGATGAAATAGCAGGAGTCGGCGGCTTCCCCTTCTTGGATGACGCGATTCCCAGCGGGAACTCGAAGTACGCGTCCCGAATGAATCACGGCATCCAGCGCTTCGGTCGGGATCTCCTTCAAAAAAGAGCCCGACACGAGAGCTTGCAGAAACCAGATCCTCGTCTGGAGCTCCACACCTCGATCCGTCTCGAGGGTCTTCATCGAAGGATCGTGCGGGATCGCGAGAACTTTCGAAGGCTCGAGCGCGACGACGTCGGCCGTGCGCTCGTGACCGAAGAAGAATGCCGCTTCTCCGAAAACCGAACCGGGCTCGAGGATCGCGACGACTTTCTTGCGACTCGATCCCCGGCCCACCGAAAAACGCTTGGCCACGGCCATCCGCCCTTCGAGGACGACGTACAAGACGCGATCGACTTCGCCTTGCTTGGTCGCGGCTTCGCGCTCATTGAGTTGGCGGACTTTCGCCTTCGCGAGAAGTCGGCGACGGGTTTCTCCGTCGATTTGCCGAAGCAGGGGAAGCGATTCAAGATCGAGGTCCTTCACTGCACTCTCGCCGAACGCCGCGAGCCTGACGGGACGTCGTCGCCAGAGCCTGCGAACCGCCCGCGAATCGACGTCGTCATAAGAGAACGAGCCGACGACATCCTCGAGCCACCCCGCGTAGAGACCGAGAACTTTCGAAGCCCCGATCAAGAGCGCGATTTTTCCGACCATCGTAGTAGCGAAGAACGAGACTTTCCAGCCGATCGCCAGCGCAGGGATCGCGAACACCGTGAAGGCCGCGAGTGCGATGCACCAGAGGAACGAACCGGCGACATGCAGCTTGCGAACGAACCCTTCCGCACGCCCGTCCGCGCGCGAATCGCCGAGGCTCGTGTAGAGCGATTTGATCGCGTCGGTCATCGCGCTTTTCGCGAATGGCGATGCTTCCGCGAAAACGGCGAGAATCGCAGTGAAAGCGAAAACCCCCGAACCGCGATCGAAGATCCCCGTCACCGCACACAAACCGATCGCCGCGAGACTCGCGATGAAGCCGAAGAGCGTAGCGCCATTCGCCGTCGTGTTCGTCGCGACCGAAACCGAGAGCAGATCCACGCCCACTTCGATCGACGGAATTCGACCTTGGCTGCGGGCCATGGCGAGTTCGGCGAGACTTCGAACCGTGCGACCGATCGAAAAGGCGAGCACGATCCCGAGCCAGAGCTCGAAGGGCGATCGCATTTCTCCGTCACCGAGCACGGAGGCGGACACCGCACGCTCGAGCGCGGCGAAGCCGAGAGAGATCAGGGCGACGGCCAGAAAGGAAACTTCGATCGACTTTTTCTCCAAACGTCGCTCTCGAGTCAGGACTCGCGCGATGAACGGGACCAGCATGAACGTTCGCGACCAGACATGCTCGGGTCGCAAGGCCTCGGCGAGTTTCACGTGCCGGGAATCGGCGAGAAGATCGGAGTCGTCGAGGAAGAGCGTCGC
>JAZKJB010000034.1:17868-25394 GCA_040384505.1 Bdellovibrionota bacterium
GCGTACATGTCGCTCCGCTTGCGCGCGGTGAGCGAGTCGTCGAGGAAGAGCAGGAATCTAACGAGTCGGGTGAAACGATTCTCAGAGCTTTCGCCACGGATCACGTCGGCGAGCGCGGCGATCGAAGTGCCCTTTTGAGTTTCACTGATGAGGGGACCGAAGGAAACGGGAACCTCGATCACGCGACCGTCGGGCGTCTCGATGGCCCAACATCCGGGTCGCGTCGCGCGAAGCCGGTGGGGCAAAAGTTTGAGGGGTTCGGTCTCGATCGACATCGATCGATTTTTCCATGCTCACTACCTTTCTGACAAGTTTGACGATACCTTCGATTCGATGTCCCGTTCGCCATCGGCGCTCAAAGAGATTTTCGTTTACTTCTTCCGTCTAGGTCTGACCGGATTCGGTGGACCACTCGCGCTGATCAGCGCGATGCAAAAAGATCTCGTCGAGACGAGACGCTGGATGACCCTCGACGAGTTCTCCCGTGCGTTCGCCTTGATCAAGGCGATGCCCGGTCCGATCGCCTTTCAAATGGCGGTCTTCCTCGGCCGACATCGAGCCGGCTTCGCGGGTGCGACGGTCGCCGCCGTCATGCTGAACCTCCCCGCTTTCATCGCGATGATTTTCCTCGGAGCATTCGAGGAAACCTTCGTCGCGTCACCCGCGATTCGCACGTTACTTTCGGGGATGCAGGCCGCAGCCCTCGGCCTCATCTTGGCCAGCACGAAGGGCCTCTTCTGGAACTTTCGCGCGCGCGGGCGTTTTTGGTCGATCTTCGCGATCGGCCTCGCCGTCGTTTATACTTGGCCGTCCTTCGAGCCGCTGTTCATCGTGGCCGCCGGGCTGATCTCGGTCGTCCTCGCCAAAAAATTCGTCGCGCCGAAAATCGCGTTCATCCCTCTCGTCGGGCTCTCTCGTTTCCCTTGGTTCACCCACGAAGGGGCGTCGACCGCCGTCATCGTCGCGGGTTCGTGGTGGGGCGCCTTCGGGCCCCTCGTCTGGAACTGCTTCAAGGCAGGCGCCTTCGTCTTCGGTTCCGGCATCGCGATCGTTCCATTGATGGAAAACGATTTCGTGACGAACCTTCGATGGCTCACGCACGAGGAATTCATGAACGCTCTCGCCTTCGGCCAGATCACACCCGGTCCGGTCGTGATCACGGCGACGTACATCGGTTTCAAATCTCTCGGACTCGTCGGCGCCTTCGCTGCGACGATCGCGATCTTCCTCGCTCCGTTCTTCCACATGACGACGTGGTTTCCTCATGCGATGTCGCGACTCTCGAGGCAGACATGGATCGACGATTTCATTCTCGGCGCGATCGCCGTCGTGACGGCTGCCGTGTTGACGAGTGTCGTATCGCTGGCCACCGGAAGTTCGTTCTCCTGGATCCATTACGTCGTTCTCGCACTCTCGTTCATCGCTGTATTGCTCGCGAAGGCTCCCGCATGGGTCGTAATTCCGGGCGGCGGCCTCGTCGTTCTCCTCGCGGGCATCGCAAAAATCTTCTGAACTATTAGCGAGTAAAACCGAGTGGTTATCTCAAGGTGAGACGAATTCCTCGACTTTCGTCTCAAGTCGGCGCTGAGGGTGTCCGAATGTGAGACCATGCAAACAATCAAAATGTGGCTTTCGGTTTTGGTGGCGGTCGTGACTTTGAACCCGATTTCGCACGCGCAAGGAACACGCTCTTGCGAGCAGCGACTGCTCGCGACGGAAGGTGCGGGATCCGTATGTGGAGAATGGCTGGCCAATCAAAGCCCGATTCTCCAGCGGTTCGACGACGGAACGATGGTTCCGAATCCCTACTCACTTGAAGGTGGAAAGCGCGGCGGACCTCCGCGCGAGCTCAGGAATCTCATTCGACCGAGCTCCACGTCGAGGACCGACAACGCGAGAACGATCGGTGCCATCCAAAGCGTCGTCGATTCGATGAAAGAGCAGATCCGAAACGGAGTTCCCGACTCCGAGCTCAACGCTCATCAACGCTACATGCTCGACCGCTTGTCTCGGATTCAGATCGACACGAATCCCTCGGATCCCGATGCATGCGCGGCTCCCAATCATTTCAACGCCGCCTATGCTCAAGCTTCGAATACCATTTCGGTATGTCCGATCCTCACGCACATGCCGCCAGAGGCCTACATCGCGCTCATCGCGCACGAGCTCGGCCATCTCGCGGATCCGTGTAATATGACGGACATCTATCCCTTCGCCGGCCCGATCGCCTCCGCTCCCGAAGCGCAGCTGCGCGGGGCCATCGATTCTTCCGTGCGCCAATGTCTGCAGGGTCAACCGCAACAGACGGTCACCGCGTTCTCCGAGTGGGCGCAAGATAACAACCGAGTGAGCACACGCACGTTTCCACTTTATCCAGGCGATCCAAAGCGGCAGCTGACGGAAAGACTCGTTTCGTGCGGTCTTGCCACTCGACCCGACGTTCCCGCTGCGACGACCTATGCCGGTCATCCTTACTTGCCCGTCATTTCTTGCGTCGGCGGGTCGTATCCTCGGCCGCACGAGCTACAGGCTGCTGCCGTGTCTTCTAGTAAATCAGGTGTTGCGGCGCCTGCGGTTAGAGCTTCGTCTCGCTTCGGCAATCCGACCCCGCTCGAAGCTTCCGACACCGTCGGATCGGATCGTCATCCCCACGTCTGCGATCGAACCATGAACGTGAAGGAAACGACGGCCGATCACGTCGGAGCATCGCTGCTTCAGTATCATCTCCGTCGCCTGCCCTCTACGGTGAGAGCGGATCGACGCCAGTATCTCGGCTACTTCTTCCAGACGACGCATTGCTCGTCTGGCAATCGCCCGAGCCCGGATTACTTGCCGAGCGCAGATCGCTTCCGTGTCTTCTTGCAAGTCGCCGGCTTGGGACAAGCCCTCGGCTGCGACGCGAGCCAAGTCCAAACCGCATGCTCGATCAACGAAAACGGCGCCTCGACCCCTTCGTCGACACTTGCATCGCAACCGACCGGAACGACGAACCGAGCACCCGCTTCGAACTGATTTCCTAAAACAAAAAGGGCCCTCTCGGGGCCCTTTCTTCAAACGGAAAACTGAAAACGGTACGGAAACGGGTGCCTCGAACGGCTACCGCTACGGTTGCCGGATCCTAAGCTCCTTCTTCATCCAGTTCATCGTCCGTGATCGTTCCGAGATTGTACTTCTCGACCCGATAACGCATCGAACGGAACGTGATGCCCAACAGCTTCGCCGCTTTCTTCTTCACGCCACCTGCGGTGTGGATCGCCTTGATCAAGAGCTCTTTCTCGATCTGTCCCATCACCTTGTCGAGATCGAGACCGTCTTCGGTGATCTCGATGCCTTCGCTCGAAGCCATCTTGCGGCCCGTCGGTGTATTCACGAACGGCGGGAGCGATTCCGGCAGAACTGTCGCGCCACCCTCGAGTGCGACCGTGCGCTCGAGGATGTTCTCGAGCTCACGAACGTTACCTGGGTAATCGTATTTCTTCAGGAGCTCCATCGCTTCGCGCGAGATCGCCGAAATCTGTTTATTGAGGCGCGAGTTGTACTTCTGCAGGAAGTGGTTCGCCAGTGCAGGAATGTCGTCGCGACGTTCGCGGAGGGACGGCGTCTTGATGTTGATGACGTTCAAGCGATAGAACAAATCTTGGCGGAACGTGCCGTTGGCCACCATCTCCTCGAGATCGCGGTTGGTCGCGGCGATGATTCGCACTTCCACTTTCGTGTCGTCGATGCCACCGACGCGGCGGATGACGCGCTCTTGGATCGCGCGGAGCAATTTCACCTGGATCGAGAGCGGAAGCTCGCCCACTTCGTCGAGGAAGAGCGTGCCGCCGTCGGCGACCTCGAAGAGACCCGATTTGTCGGCGATCGCGCCCGTGAATGAGCCTTTCTTGTGACCGAACATTTCGGATTCCATCAACGACTCTGGAATCGCGCCGCAGTTCACGGTGACGAACGGACGCTCTTTCAGCGGTCCGTTGAAATGGATCGCTTTCGCGACCATCTCCTTACCCGTGCCGGATTCGCCCGTGACGAGAACGTTCGTCGGAGTTTCCGACACACGTTTCACGAGATCGTAGATCCGATGCATGGCTTCCGAGTTTCCGACGAGATTCTGGAAGCTGTATTCCTTCTCGAGCTCTTTCTTAAGCGAGCGGTTCTCGACTTCGAGGTTCTTCGATCGAAGTGCGTTCGCGATGTTGATGCGGACTTCGTCGATCTTGAACGGCTTGGTGATGTAATCGTAAGCACCCATTTTCATGGCTTCGACGGCCGACTCGGTCGTGCCGAATGCGGTGATCATCATGAAAAGAAGATCGGGATAAGTCTCCTTCACGTGCTTCAAGAGCTCGATGCCCGTGACGTGCGGCATCTGCAAATCGGAGATGACCATGTCGAAGGTTTTCTTCTTCAGGGTCTCTTGCGCCTTCTGTCCATCTTCCGCGCAGGTGACTTCGTAGCCCTCTTTGCGAAGCATGATATCGAGGAACTCACGGATCGATTCTTCGTCGTCGACGACCAGGATTCTCGGCTTCATACGTCCCTCTGAGGTGCTTGATGTCCCGCGCTAGTCCAAAGGCCTGTGGCCTCTAGCCATTACCGCGCTTCTGTCCTCTGAATGCTATTGAAAAATTCTCCGATGCCCTCTTGGAATCCGCAAGAGCATTTTCGTCCAGCCCACGTTGCTCGCGCGTCGGGAACTCGAGGGTGAACTCGGTTCCGACGCCTTTCGTACTCTCCACGAAGATGCGACCTTCGTGGCTTTCGATGATCTTGTGCGTGACCGCGAGACCGAGGCCCGTACCTTTGGGTTTCGTGGTGTGGAAAGGCTCGAAAATCTTGCGCAGACCTTTTTCGTCGATGCCACAACCGGAATCGCGGATCTTCACGATGACTTTACCACCGGCGTCGCCCGTCGAGATGGCCAGCTCCGCTAAGGCCGAATCGTTCATCGCCTGATAACCGTTGATGATGATGTTCAAGAACGCCTGTTTCAATTGATCGCGGTTGCCGGAGATGACGCTCGTCGCCTCGAACTTCACGACCAGTTTCACCTCGGGACGAAGCGTCTTGTTGAACTTGATCATCTCCAGCACGTCACGGATGAGCTGGTTGAGATCGACGGGGTCGTCTTTGAGCGTCGGAGGTCTCACGAAGTCCAGGAACTCGGTGATGAGATTGTTGAGGCGATCGATCTCACGCATCACGATTCTCATCAGCTGCTGTTCTTCCTCTTGTCGCGCCGTGAACGAACCGCCCAACATCTGGATGCTGCCGCTGATCGACGCGAGAGGGTTTCGAATCTCGTGCGCGATCCCCGCGGCGAGCTGGCCGACGGCGGCCATCTTCTCGCTCTGGCGGACTTGATACTCGAGTCGCCGGATCCGCGTCAGATCCTGGAAAGTGACGATGAAACCGGGCATCGCGCTCTCGGTCGGGAGCGGCGAGACCGTGATCTCGAGAATCGTCTTTTCGTCGGAGGGATCTTTGTATGTGACGTCGAAACGATCGGCTGCCTCGCCGTCTTCTTGGCGCGACTTCGTCGCCGACTTCACCTTCTCGAAGAGGTCCGGAACGACGACCTCGAGGGACTCGCCGACGATCTGACGAACCGGTCGATCGAGAATGTCGCAGGCCGCGCGATTCGCCTGGATGATTCGGCCTTCCGAATCGACCGTCAAGAGACCCGTGGCGATATTGTCGATGATGAGTGCGTTCAGGTTCTTGAGCGCACGCAGATCTTTGCCCTGGGCCATGAGCGCGGAGCCCATGAAATTGATCTGTTCGCTCAAGAATCCCGAGAGCATCGCGACGGCGAAGAACGCGAGGTTGTTCAGGCCGACGGCGAAGAAGAGCGTCTGGCCGCGAAGATCCGGTCCGAGAATCATGAGCACGCTGAAGAGAACCGACGTCCAAAGAGCGAGCAAGAGCGCGCCGCGCCGCTGGAAGACGAAGCCGCAGAGAATGATGTTCACGAGATAGAGGAAGAGGAAAATCGACTGATTGACGCCCGTGAAGTGAATGAGGCTCGTGATGAAGATCGCTTCGAACGAGAACAAGATCGCGGTCGAGATCCAGATCTTCAGGGCGTCTTCGAAGAAGATGAGGTACAGCGCGTTCACGGCGAACGCGCACGCCATCATGATGTAGACCGGGAGGATCACTTCGATGTTCACGAACTCCGGCTGAAGCGCCTGGAAGATCAGCGTGATCGCTAGAATCGCGAGCAGGAAGCCGAGACGGACGGCCTCGATGATCACCATCTGGGCTCGGCTCTTCGTGAAATCGAATACGGCTTCGTTCTTCATTCCTCTTCTTCCGTCAGCCCGCGGAGGCTGCACCCGCGAGGTTGAAGATCGGGAGATACATGGCGACGACGAAGAACGCGACGATCCCGCCGAGGAAGACCATCATGATCGGCTCCATCATCGAGGTGAGCGCGTTGACGGCGACGTCGACTTCGTCTTCGTAGAAGTCGGCGACCTTCCCCAACATGGTGTCGAGAGCGCCGGTTTGTTCCCCGACTCCGATCATCTGGGTGACCATGTGGGGAATGTACTTTTCCTTCGCGAGCGGGACGGTCAGGGACTTGCCTTCGCTGATCGCATCTTTCGCTCTCAAAATCGCCTTTTCGAGCAAGTGGTTGCCGACGACCTTCGCCGAAATGTCGAGGGCTTCCATGATGCCGACTCCGGAGCCGAGCAGAGTCGAGAGAGTTCGCGTGAAACGCGCGACGCCGCCTTTCTGGATCAAGCTCCCGATCAAAGGCACGTCGATGAGGACTCCGTCGAACATGTCTTTCCCGGCCGGAGTCTTGTAGAAGGCGATGATCCCGTAGATGGCCGCGAAGATGCCGCCGAAGATCAGGTACCAATAAGCCATGAGCGCTTCGCTCATGGTGACGACGAGTTGGGTCATCGCCGGAAGCTCGTTGCCCGATGCCTCGAACATTTCTTTGAATTTCGGAATGACGAAGATCAACAAACCCGCGACCACGAGAGCGGCGACACCCATGATCGCGATCGGATAGACCATCGCGCCCTTGATCTTCGATTTGATCTTCGCGTTCTTCTCGATGTATTGCGCGAGCCGCCCCAAGATCGAATCGATGTTACCGGACTCTTCGCCGGCCATGACCATGTTCACGTAGAAGCGGTCGAAGACGCGCGGATGCTGAGCGAGAGCTTCGCCGAAGCGTTTTCCGCGACTGACTTCATCGGCGATGTCGCGAAGGGCGTTCGTCAGGCCAGGGCTTCTCGAACCGTCAGCTAGAGTTTCCATCGACTGAAGGATCGGGACGCCCGAGCTCAACAGAGTCGCGAGCTGACGAGTGAAGATCTGGAGATCCTTGTAGTTGACGCTGCCACCGGTTTTGCGAGCTCCTTGAGCTTTGGATTTCGCGACGAGACGAAGAGGCATGAGTCGCTGCGCGCGAAGTTTCACTCGCGCCTCGGCTTCGTTGTTGGCCTCGATCTCCCCTTTGAAATCGCGACCGCCGGGACCCTTGGCCTCGAATACGAACTTCGCCATTA
>JAZKJB010000034.1:25536-26773 GCA_040384505.1 Bdellovibrionota bacterium
TGCTCAGATGCCGGCTCGCTTCAGAAGTCCGTCGAGTTGATCGGGATCGGGCGAAGCGGAGAAGGCCGTCTTCACGTCGATTTTCCTCTTGATCAAGAGACTCATCAGGCTCTGGTTCATGGTGACCATTCCGGAGCGCTCTTGCCCGACTTGCATCATCGCGGGAACTTGATGGAGCTTCCCTTCGCGAATCAGGTTTCGAATGCTCGTCGTCATCATCATGAATTCGATCGCCGCGACTCGACCACCTTGCAAACTCGGAAGGAGCCGCTGCGAGATCACCGCTTGCAACGTGAAACTCAAGAGAACGCGAATCCGTTCCTGTTGCTCGCTCGGGAAAACGTTGACGATACGATTGATGGTCGAGACCGCCGAATTCGTGTGAAGAGTTCCGAAGACCAAGTGACCGGTTTCGGCGGTGTTCAACGCGGCTTCGATCGTCTCGAGATCGCGAAGCTCCCCCAAGAGGCAGTAGTCGGGATCTTGGCGAAGGAGATATTTCATCGCGGCTTTGTAGCCGAACGTATCGGTACCGATTTCCCGTTGGTTGACGATGCAGTTCTTGTGCGGATGCACGAATTCGATCGGATCTTCCATCGTCACGATGTGACCGAAGCGCTCGGTGTTGATCTTGTCGAGCATCGAAGCGATCGTCGTCGACTTGCCGGAACCGGTCGGACCCGTGACGAGCACGAGACCGAAAGGAAGGTTCGTCAACTCGGCGATCGCGTCGGGAAGATTCAAATCGGAGAACTTCGGGATGACGACGGGAACCCGACGGAAGACGCCGGAGACCGAGTTCTTCTGGAAGAAATAGTTCGCACGGAAACGCGCGAGGTTCTTCACGTCGAAAGAGAAGTCGAGCTCCTTCGCCTCTTCGAACTTTCCTTTTTGAGCGTCGCTCAAGACGGAATAACAGAGTTTTCGCGTGTTTTCCTTCGAGAGGATTTCGCTCTTCACGCGAACCATCCGCCCGTTGATTCGCAATGCAGGCTGAGACCCGGCCACGATGTGCAAGTCGGAGGCACCTTGGTCGGTCGCGAACTTCAGCAGCTGCAAGAGCGTGATCATTCTGCGTCGTCCCGCACGGTAACGTTCAAAACCTGGTCGAGCGAGATCATTCCGGCTTTCAATTTTTGCAAGGCGCTTTGGCGAAGAGTGATCGTTCCGCCCGCGATCGCCGCGGCCTTGATGTCGACCGGTGATCCGCCTTTTAGGATCCGCTCGCGAAGAGGAG
>JAZKJB010000035.1:0-4064 GCA_040384505.1 Bdellovibrionota bacterium
TGTATATTGCACGGCCGAAGAATCGGCGAGGAACTCGCGCTGGCGCGAGACGGCAGCTTTGATCAAGTTTCCGAAGAAAACGCCGATCCAACCGATCACGAACAACCCGAGGCCAGCGGCAACGAGGCCGCCTGCATTTTTTCCCCGAGCTCTCATCAAGTGTCGACCGACGGTTGCGAGCGCGAGAATCCCGCCGAGAACTCCGATCAAGCGAAGATTCAGTTTCATGTCGCCGTTGAAGATGTGACTGAACTCGTGGGCGACGACACCCTGAAGCTCGTCACGAGTCAAAGTTTCGATCGTGCCGCGAGTGACGCCGATCACGGCCTGACTCGGCTCGAGACCAGCCGCGAACGCATTGATCCCGCCGTCCTCCGGGAGAACGAAAACTTTCGGAACGGGAACACTCGAGGCGATCGACATTTCTTCGACCACGTTCATCAAGCGCCGCTCACCGGGCTCCTTCGTCGACTGCGAAATCGGAACGCCCCCGAGCATGAGCGCCACGTTCGTTCCGTTGCCGCCGATTTGATGCATTCGAACGAGGGATCCGATCGCGATCACGAGGAGCGTGATTCCCGCGACGACGGCGTCGGCGCCAGCGCTTTCCGCCTGAGTTCGGTGGGTGTATTCGCCATCGACGATTTCGCCGCGATCGAGTTTTTGACTCGAGAGAACGACGTGGCCGATCATCGTGACGACCGCGACGATCGACAAAACCGCCATCGTGAAGAGGACGAGAAGGCGAGTGGTCATCTTTCTCGCCTGCGCTTGCTGTTCGAAGAACGAAGCCATCAGAAGGCGACTTTGATGTTCTGACGCTCGGCCGCGTTTTCGATTTCGTAAGGCTGTGCGGCCAGGAAGTTGAACATGCCGGCGAAGATCGAGCTCGGGAACATTTCGCGCTTGTTGTTGTAGCCCATCACCGAGTCGTTATACGCCTGTCGCGCGAACGAGATTTTGTTCTCCGTCGACGAAAGCTCTTCCATCAACTGACTCATGTTCGTGTTCGCCTTGAGATCCGGATATTGCTCCATGGTCACCGTGAATCGACCCAGGGCTCCACCGAGAGCACCTTCGGCGCTCAAGAGGTTTTTCATCGCGCCCGGATCCGCCGACGGATTTCCTTGGACCGATCGTTGTGCGGCCACGGCTTGGTTTCTCGCCTGGATGACCGCTTCGAGCGTTCCCGCCTCGTGCTTCATGTAGCCTTTGGCGGTCTCGACGAGATTCGGGATCAAATCGTAACGGCGTTTCAGCTGAACGTCGATTTGCGAAAACGCGTTCTTGGTTTCGTTTCGCGAGCCGACCAAGCCGTTGTAAATGGAAATGATCCAAAAGACGGCAACGACGACGACCGCGAAAAACACGAGTAAACCGATCATGGCGAACGACCCCTTGTTGTGTGGCTCTGAAATTTTACTGCGAATCCCGAAGTTAACTGAATTTGTTTTTACGACCGCACGTCGTTGATGGGCCGCGGCCAGACTTTTCGTCGGGCCTCGATCGGAATGAAGGAGTGCGCGGCCGCGGTGTCGTTGATCCGAGTGAACTCGGCTTCCGTGAAACCAAGACGTTCGTGAAGGACTTGATACTCGTTCGTGAGATCGATCCCGAAAACTCCGGGGTCGTCCGAGTTGATCGTCACTTTCACGCCCGCTTCCATCAATTTCCGGAACGGATGAACGTCGAGGGAGGGAACCGCATTCGTCAGCCAATTGCTGGTGGGACAAAGCTCGAGCGGAACTCCTCGCGAACGGACGAATTCCATGACGTCCGGCGAATGAGCGATTTGAAGTCCGTGCCCGATCCGTTCGGCACCGAGGACTTCGATCGCGGTTCGCACGCACTCGGCCGAGCCGGGGAAGATCGCTTCACCCGAATGAACGGTCACGCGCAAACCCGCTTTTTTCGCACGCGTGAAAAGCGGAGCGAAAGGCGAAGGATCGAAACCCACTTCGTTGTCCGCGAGGTCGAGAGCGAGAAATGTGTCTTTGTTCGCGATCGCGAAGTCGGCGACACGCGCTCCGTCTTCGAATGGCAAGACACGTTGGATGATCGCGATCAAGCCGACCGCGATCGGTAAATGCGACGCCCGCGAGATGCCGTCGAGGATCGCGCGGTGGATGCGATCGAAGGACAAATTCTCGTGACCTTGCATGATGAACGTCGGTGCATAACGAAGTTCGAGGATGCGAATTCCTTCGCGGTACGCGTCTTCGATTTGCTCGTGAGTGATGCGCGCGAGAATCTCTTCGCTCGAGAGAATCTTTTGAGTTGCGAGAAATTTGCGCAAGACCGCTTCGAGATCTTGCATCGGTTCGGTGACGAGATAGCGGCGCTTGAAATCTTCCACGTTCGCCGGGGATTCGAGACCCGCAGCCGCGATCAGCTCGCGCATCGTGGAGAAGCGAATCGAACACTCCAGATGACGATGCAGCTCGACTTTGGGGATGGCGCGCAAAACCTCGTTCGTCATGGCTTTCGAGCCTAGGGGCGACACGCCTTAGCGCCAAGGAGATTCTGTTGACGCAAGGTCTAAGCCGGGGCAAAAAATCGAGTCATCCACGCCTCGCAAAACGAGCCCTCAAAAGGACTTCCCGATGAGCACAGTTTCGACTTCGCTGAAACCTCTCCAGATCGCTTCACGCCTCGCGAAGACTCCGACCTCGAAACCGCGCTACGGCGTGAACGTCCAGATGAACTCCGGCGAGCAAGTCGTGGTCGCGGACCCGAAAGCAACTCGCGCGATGGTCGCGCTCATGGACATGAACGCCGCACACGGCGGTGCCGCCAGCCACTACGGCGGTCCGGCCGCATTCGCGGAGCTGATGTCGGCCGCGCACGGGATCATGTTCCACAAAGCGACGAAAGCGAACGTGCAGTGGTTCGAAGCTTTCAATTTCGTCAACGATGCCGGCCACTGTGAAAACGGTCTCTACGCATTGAAAGCGAATTACGGCTTCGCCGATCTCTCGCTAGAGTCGCTCAAGAAATTTCGATCGATCGATTCTCCGCTCACCGGTCACGGTGAAGCGCACCTCTTCCCGCAAGGTGTCCTCGTCTCCAACGGTCCGCTCGGCTCGAGCTTCCCGCAGGCTCAGGGCCTCGCGATCGCCGACGCGCTCGCAGGAAAAAAACGCGTCACGATTTGCGCTCTCTCCGACGGTGCAGCAATGGAAGGCGAAGCGAAAGAAGCGATGGCTGCCGTTCCCGGCCTCGCGAAACGCGGAAAAGTCGCACCCTTCGTTCTCGTGATCAGCGACAACCGCACGAAACTTTCGGGCCGCATCGAGACCGATTCGTTCTCGATGGAGCCGACGTTCCAATCTCTCGAAAAACTCGGCTGGAAAGTCCTTCGCATCGAAGACGGCCACCAACTCCAGGCGTGTGTCGCGACTCTCGAAGAAGCGATTCAGCAAGTGAGTCTCGATCCCACGGTTCCCGTCGTCATCCACGCGCGCACGATCAAAGGCAAAGGCTCGAAGAAAGCCGAAGCTTCGGCGACGGGTGCACACGGCTTCCCGCTGAAGAAAGCCGAAGAGCTTCCTGCGTTCCTCGCGGAAATTTACGAAGGAGCTACGGTTCCGCCTGAATTCCTCGCGTGGGCCGAAGAATGCAGTGCCTACGAAGTGAAGAAAGCATCGGCTCCGAAGAAAGACGAGCCCGCGCAACTTCCGCCGGGCCAAACGCTCATCAAGAAAACTCCGAGTGAGAAAATCCAGGTCGGTGTCGCGAACGCGCTGATCAACTGCAGGAAGAAAGGCCATCCGGTCGTTTCGGTTTCCGCCGACTTGCAAGGTTCGACCGGTGTTGCCGATTTCCAAAAAGCGCATCCCGAGTGCGCGATCGACGTCGGTGTCGCCGAAGCGAACATGATCTCGACGGCCGCGGGTCTCTCGATTGCGGGTTACATCCCGATCGTCGACACGTTCGCGCAGTTCGGTGTGACGAAGGGCGCGCTCCCGCTCACGATGGCGAATCTCTCGCATGGCCCCGTCATCGGAATTTTCTCGCACACGGGTTTCCAAGATGCGGCTGACGGCGCATCCCACCAGGCGATC
>JAZKJB010000035.1:4074-4514 GCA_040384505.1 Bdellovibrionota bacterium
GAACAGAAGGGCCAAGACCTCAGCGCGCTCATCGACACGCAGAAAGACAACCTCACTGCCACTTTCGCGAATGCCAGCGAAGCGCTGCGCGAAACCATTACGACGCGCACGGCGACCGCGATCAGCTTCATCGCGCAAGTCGGGACGATTCCGCACGTGGAAGTGTATTCGCTCTCGACCTCGAGCGAAGCGGAAGCGCTCGTCACCGAAGCAGTCGAGTCCTTCGTGAAAGACCGCGCCGCAGGAAAAGTTCCGCCGACTCGCATCTTCTTCCTCGGCCGCGAAAATTTCCCGCGCCAACTCGGAGGCGAAGGCGCCCGCTACGAGCTCGGAAAAGACCAAGTCCTTCTCGATACGACGAGCGAGTTTTCGAATGCGGTCACGATCGTCGCGGCGGGCTCACTCGTCACTGAAGCTTTGAAGGCCGCCGATTTGCTCCG
>JAZKJB010000036.1:0-380 GCA_040384505.1 Bdellovibrionota bacterium
AGCTGCACGCGGTAATGGACGGTCCGCGGCTCCGCGAAGTTCGTGGTCGCGATCGCGACGGCGTGACAGAGTCCATGCCACTTCGGCATCTCGGGGCTCGTACGGCTAGCCTCTTTGCGAACGGTCGGATAGTCGAAGCGTCCTTGAATGATGTCGTACTTTTCCGCCGGTGAAAGTTTCGCGAGCGATTCGTCGCTCATTTCGGCAAGGGCGTAAGAATCGTGCGGGCGATAGTAATGCGGATCGGTGAGCTCTTTACCGCCTCCTGCCGATTGCCAACGATAAGCCGCGCCACCTTCGCGGCTCGGCCAGTAAGTGTCCGACCAGGGCTTGATCTCGGCGCGCCCGCTCTTCGCCAACCGATCGAGTCGGCTCTCGTA
>JAZKJB010000036.1:390-2399 GCA_040384505.1 Bdellovibrionota bacterium
CCGGGATCGTTGCTTCGATCCCACGCGACTGCGTTTCCGGAAACTTGGGTCAACGCCGGCTGGGAATCGCTCGGACTGCAAGCCGTCAGCGCCATGACGAGGGAAAAGACAAGGGCGACGATCTCGATTTCGCGGAGCATGGAAGTCCTCGGAGGGGTGTTTCGTGACTGGGGTTATACCAGTCGCCGAACGAGATGAGATCCCTCTCCGAAATCAATTCATGAGTTTCGGCAAACTTTGAAATGATTCATCGGTAGGTGCCGTCGAACGACACCAGGCGCTACTTCGCCAAAACCGCCGCGTTGTACGCGTGGCTTTGGTCGTTCACTTCGATCTTGAGCCGCGTGGTCGGTTGCATGTCGAAGGCGCGGATGGCGGAGCAAACGACGCTGATGATGTTGCCCGCGCCGCGAATCTCGACGGTGAAATAGCGCGGAAGGCTTTGCGTGAGGGGCTCGGCGACCTGCATTCCGTGAAGCGAAACGTTCACGGTCTTCGCGGGAATTCTTTGAGTCGGCGAGATGATGGTGAGGTCCCAAACTTTCGCGAACCGCTCTTCGCGGGCGGCTTTCTCGTTTTCATCGGCGAACTCGAGCGCGATCGTTTCGATCTTATCGTCGATCCTGCGAATCTTCGGTTCGACTTCTTCTTTCGTCGGCGGCGCGGGTTTGTCGGCCGGTGCCGCGTCGATCTGACGGAGACTCGTGATCAACTGCGGAAAATCGGCGAACGGTTTCCACGATCGAAAACCTTCGCGCCAAATGACCCAGTCCTTTTGGTCTTTCGATGGAATGGCTTCGAAGACCGCTTCGACGTGATCCGTTCTCAGGTCGTTGATCTGACGTTTCTCGGGCGTGTGGAAGAGGCTCCAATATGTATCGCGACGACGCACGCTCGATGCTCCTTGTGATGACCTGGTCATCTTACCCGCATCGCGCGAGCGAAGCGACTGGACCAGTGTCGAGTCAGACCTTCGTGCGAGCGACGGCGCGCGACCATTTCGCGAGACGTTCCGTTCGCGCGTCTGGCGACATCTTCGAGTGGAAGGTCTTGTCGACTTTCCAGATCTTCTTGATCTCGGTGGTGTCGGAGAAAATCCCGGCACCGAGACCGGCTAGATAAGCCGCTCCGAGCGAAGTCGTTTCGATCATCTTCGGTCTCACGACGTCGACCCCGAGGTAATCCGCCTGAAGCTGCATCAAGAGGCCGTTCGCCGAAGCGCCCCCGTCGACGCGGACCGATTTCAGCTCGCGGCCGAGATCCTTTTGCATCGCGAGTAAGATCTCGGTGTTTTGGAGCGCCATCGCTTCGAGTGTCGCACGTGCGATGTGAGCGCGTGTCGTTCCGCGCGTCATCCCGCAAATGAGTCCGCGCGCGAACGGGTCCCAGTGAGGTGCGCCCAAGCCCGTGAGTGCGGGAACGAATTCGACGCCGTCGGTGTCTTTCACTTGTGATGCGAGCTTCTCCACTTCACTACTCGTCTTGATGAAGCCGAGCTGATCGCGAAGGAATTGAACGGCGGCGCCACACATGAACGCTCCACCTTCGAGCGCGTAGGTGATCTTCTTGTCGCCCTTCAAGCGCCATGCGGCGGTCGTCAGAAGTCCCGAATTCGAGCGCACCCGTTCTTGACCGGAGTTGATGAGAAGAAAGCTTCCCGTGCCGAAGGTGCATTTGCTTTCGCCTTCAGCGAAACACGCTTGCCCGAAGAGTGCGGATTGCTGATCGCCGGCGACTCCCGTGATCGGAACTCCGTCCGGGATGATCTTCATTCCCTTCGTTTCGCCGAAGAGTCCGGAGGAATCTTTGATTTCCGGGAGAAGTGAGCGAGGAACGCCGAAGAACTTCAAGAGATCGTCGTTCCATTCGCCGGTCGAGATGTCCATGAGGAGCGTGCGAGAGGCATTCGACACGTCGGTCACGTGCGATACGCCACCGGTGAGACGCCAGATCAAATAAGTATCGATCGTGCCTGCGGCAAGCGTTCCGTTTTGCGCGCGCCCGTGAAC
>JAZKJB010000037.1:0-1832 GCA_040384505.1 Bdellovibrionota bacterium
GCAAAATGAAGATCCTGGTCACGGGCGGCGCGGGCTACATCGGTTCGGTTTTGGTTCCGATGCTCCTTCAAGACGGTCACGAAGTGACCGTTCTCGACAATCTCATGTTCCAACAGACGTCGCTCCTCGATGTTTGCCATCAACCGAAGTTCACGATGATCCGAGGCGACGTGCGTGACACGACTCTTCTGAAGAAGCTCGTTTCGCAAAACGACGTACTTCTTCCGCTCGCGTGTCTGACCGGTGCCCCGCTTTGCGCGAAAGAGCCGAAGGCCGCCGTCGATATCGGTCGCGATGCCGTGATCGAAATGTACAAGGCGAAATCGAATGCGCAGATCCTCGTCTACCCCTGCACGAATAGCGGTTACGGAATCGGTGCTGCGGGTCTCGAGTGCGACGAGGACTCACCGCTGAAGCCGATCTCGCTTTATGGAAAACTGAAAGTCGAGGCCGAGGCAGCTCTCCTCGAGGGTGGGGAAGCGGTCACGTTCCGCTTCGCGACGGTGTTCGGTGCAAGCCCTCGCATGCGCCTGGACCTTTTGGTCAACGACTTTACCTACCGCGCGATCAACGACCGCTTCGTGGTGTTGTTCGAGCCGCACTTCAAACGGAACTACCTCCACGTGCGTGACGCCGCGAACGCCTTCATGCACACGATCGCGAATTACGACAAGATGAAGGGCCGGCCTTACAACGTGGGCTTGAGCGACGCGAACATCTCCAAGCTCGAGCTCTGCGATCAGATCAAGAAGTTCGTACCCGAATTCATCTACCCGATCTCCGAGATCGGGGAGGATCCGGACAAGAGGAACTACATCGTCTCGAACAAACGGATCGAGTCGACGGGTTTCAAGCCCAAGGTCTCGCTCCAGGATGGCCTTCGCGAGCTGGTAAAAACGTATCAGATCCTGCGCCGGAGCCAGTACGCGAACGTCTGAACCGTCAAATGAATGGCATTGAGAATCCCTGGGAGCCGGTCGAAAATAAGGGAATGCGGTGCGTGCAGCCGCCGACTAAATGGAGTTGATTGAATGGTCATCGTTCAAACCCCGGTTCGGATTTCCTTCTTCGGTGGCGGTACCGACTATCCGGTGTGGTTCAAAGAGAACGGCGGAGCCGTGCTCGCGACGGCGATCGACAAATACATCTACACCTCCGTTCGGCCGTTGCCCGCGTTCCACGAACACCGCCACAGACTGATCTATTCGAAAATCGAAGACGTCTGTGAAGTCGATCAGATTCAACATCCTGCCGTTCGCGAAGTCTTCCGGTACATGGAAGTGAAGGACGGGATCGAGCTTCATCACGATTGCGATTTGCCTGCGCGCTCGGGCCTCGGCTCGAGCTCGAGCTTCGTCGTCGGTCTTTTGCACGCTCTTCACTCGATGAACGGTGAAGCGATCGACAAGAAAATGCTCTCGCGCGAGTCGATTCACGTGGAGCAGGATTTGATCGGTGAGAACGTCGGTTGCCAAGATCAGATCATGGCGGCTTACGGCGGTTTCAATTGCGTGCACTTCCACCAAGACGGGTCGTTCCGCTTGGATCCGGTCATCATGCGTCCCGATCGTCGCAACGAATTCCATAGCCATCTGATGCTCTTCTACACGGGCATTCGTCGGATCGCTTCTGAAGTCGTCGTCGAGCAGTTGCAGAACACGCCGAAGAAAGCGACCGAGCTTCAAGCCATGCATCAGATGGTGCGCGAGGGGATCAACATCCTCGGGAGTGCGGCGCCGATGTCGGAGTTCGGCAAACTCCTGCACGAGGGCTGGCAGGCGAAGAAGAGCCTCTCGACGAAGATTTCCAATCCCGAAATCGATGCGATCTAT
>JAZKJB010000038.1:0-10047 GCA_040384505.1 Bdellovibrionota bacterium
TCGCCCAGCGCTGTTTGCGGATCGTCTCGTCTTTCGTGTCGCGCAATCGCGCGATCGCGGCGTCGGAGAAGCCGAGGCGCTTCGCTCTCAACATCGTCTCGGGCGAAAGCTCGGAGCCTCGGGCGATTTCTTTTTCGAAGTCGATGATGTCTTTGAACTGCTCGAGGAAAAACGGGGCGATCTGCGTGAGCTTCTCGACTTGATCGACCGACCATCCTTCTCGGAACGCTTGAGCCATGTGCCAGATACGTTTCGAGTTCGGTGTCGCAATCAGCTTTTCGTTGAGGACGACGGGTGCAAAGCCCTCGTTCGCACCCTCGAGCGAGGAGACCGCTTTGTGGAAGGACTCCTTGAACGTCCGCCCGATCCCCATCACTTCGCCGACGCTCTTCATCTGGGTCGTGAGGATGTCGGACGAGCCGGGAAACTTCTCGAAAGCGAAGCGCGGGATCTTCGTCACGACGTAATCGAGCGCCGGCTCGTAGCAGGAAGGGGTCGTCTTCGTGATGTCATTACGGATTTCGTCGAGCGTGTAACCGACGGCGAGCAGCGCCGCGATCTTCGCGATCGGGAATCCCGTCGCTTTCGACGCGAGAGCCGAAGAGCGCGAGACGCGGGGATTCATCTCGATCACCACGCGCTCGCCAGTCGTCGGATGAACGGCGAACTGGATATTCGCTCCGCCGGTCTCCAGGCCCACGGCGTCCACGATTTTCCGCGCTTCATCGCGCATCTCTTGATACGCGCGATCGGTGAGCGTGAGGATCGGAGCGACCGTGATCGAGTCACCGGTATGCACCCCGCACGGGTCGAAATTCTCGATCGTGCAGATGATGACGAACGTGCCGTCTTTGTCGCGCATCACTTCGAGCTCGAATTCCTTCCAGCCGAGAATGCTTTCCTCGACGAGGACCTCGCTGGTCGGGCTCTCGTGTAGCGCCCGGGCGATCATGCGTTCGTATTCTTCGGGAGTGTAAGCGACGCCGCCTCCGCCTCCGCCGAGCGTGAAGTTCGGGCGAAGGATCAAAGGGAAACCGAGCTTGTGTCCGACTTCGATCCCTTGGGCGAAAGTTTTGACCATTTCGGATTTGCAGTACTTCGCTCCGACTTGATCGAGCAGATCCCGGAAAATGGCGCGATCTTCGGCCGCGCGAATCACCGTGGGATCGGCGCCGAGGAGCTCGACGCCGAGTTTCTCGAGGATGCCGGCATCGGCGAGTTGGAGCGCGAGATTGAGGGCCGTCTGTCCGCCGAGCGTCGGGATCACCGCGTCCGGCCTCTCTTTCTCGAGGATCTTCTCGACGAAAGGAACCGTGAGCGGCTCGATGTAGACGCGAGTCGCGAGATCGGGATCCGTCATGATGGTCGCCGGGTTCGAGTTCACGAGGATGACCTCGAGACCCTCTTGCATCAGCGCCTTGCACGCTTGAGTGCCCGAGTAGTCGAACTCGCACGCTTGACCGATCACGATCGGTCCGCTGCCCAGGATGACGACCTTCTTCAGATCCTTGATTCTCGGCACTCTAGAACCTCACCTTCTTCTCGTTGGTGTAGACGTAGTCCAGCTTCAGGTGTCGGTACTGTTCGTATTTGTAGCGCATCTTCAAGAGTCGCAGCATGAACGACTCCTGCTCTTGTGGGCTCGACTTACGGAGCTTCTTCACTTCACCGAGGATGTACTTCGACGCTTCGCCGGGGTGGAAGCAAAACGAACGAGCGAAATGAAACGCCTCGCCCGCGGGAATGAGGCGTCCGTCGAAGAGCTCGTCCCGATTGAAGCCGATGCGAATCGGCGAGTCGTGGATGACGATCTTCTTGTCGAGGAGGAGATCGCGAATGTGGATGTCGTCGCCGCGAATCTTGAGGAACTCGTACAAGCTGTGTCGGGTCGTCGCGAGATTCTCGAAGAGCGGGCGCTCGTCGGCCGTCATCTCGAAATCCTCGAGTTGAAGCGCGTATTGCGCGGGCGTCAGCTCCGGGCCGGTGAGCTTACGCGTGAAGAGGTACCACTCGAGGAATTGCGTCATGCGCATTTCGAACTGGTGGTTCTCTTCGTCCATGATGCCGGCTTCGTCGAAGAATTCTTTCTTCGCGATCGCGACGTCGTCGCGATACCGATCGCCGGTGAAGTAAGTCGTGAGTCGGTCGATCAGTTCGTCATACATCGTTTCACAACCCGTTGATGAAATAGTCGAAGAGTTTACGGGCGTCGTGCGGGCCCGGGTGGCTCTCGGGATGATATTGCACGCTGAAGGCTTTTTTCGCCGCGCACTCGATACCTTCGACCGTGTTGTCGTTCAAATTCACGTGCGTGACTCGGGCATTCGACGGCAACGTCTTGGCGTCGACGCAATAGCCGTGGTTTTGCGAAGTCACGTAGATCTCGTTCAGGAGCATGTCGCGCACGGGGTGGTTTCCGCCTCGGTGCCCGAACGGAAGCTTGTAGGTCTTCGCGCCGAGTGCGAGCGAGAGGATTTGGTTCCCCATGCAGATGCCGAAGATCGGTTTCCATCCGAGGAGCGCGCGCACGGTCTCTGTCGCTTGCACGACGTCGGCCGGGTTTCCCGGTCCGTTCGAGAGCATGATGCCCGACGGATTCCAGTCGCGAATCACGCGATCGGGAGTGCGGCTCGGGAATACGCCGACTTCCGAGCACAAAGCTTGGAGCTCGCGAAGCGTATTCTCTTTGACGCCGTAATCGAGCATCGCGACGCGCGGTCCGTTGGGCTTGGCTCCCTTTCGAACTTCGACGTTGTCGACCGTGACCTTGTTGACCCAGTCCGGATCTTCTTTCTTTTTCACCGCGATGAGACCTTGAGCGAGCTTCTGCGCCTCGGCTTCGTTCGCCGCCGGCACGAGCGCGCCCCATGGTGTCCCCATGTCGCGAAGGCGCAAGACGATGCGTCGGGTATCGAGATCGCTCAAGATCGGAATGTCGGATTTCAAGAGCTGGTCGCGCCAAGCGCTATCTCGAGGCGAATTCTGCATCTCGAGCGAAACGAATCCGTCGACCCACATCTTCTTCGATTCCCAGACTGCGGAGTCGACGCCGTAGTTCCCTTGCATCGGGGCGGTCATCACCATGATCTGCGAGTAGTACGAAGGATCCGTGACGATCTCCTCGTAGCCGGAATGAGACGTGTTGAAGACGACTTCGCCTGCGCGAGGTTTTCCTCCGTGCCAGAGGCCTTCGTAGATTTCACCGCTTTCGAGAACGAGATAACCTTTGGTCACTTCTTCCCCCCGCGCTCATTGCCTCGAAGTGTCTTCGACAAGAGTGCCGCCCGAATCAAAACGCCGTTCGTCACCTGCTTGAGAATTCGACTCCGGGGATCGGCGACCACTTCGGTCGAGAATTCCACGCCGTGATTAATCGGCCCAGGGTGCATGATGAGAGCGCCAGCCCCAAGTTTTTTTAATCGTTCGCGGTTCAAGCCGAAGTGCCGATGATAATCCTCGATCGACTCGAGTTGAAGGTCGCGCGCGGTATGTCGCTCGAGTTGGATTCGCAGTCCCATGTAGACGTCGCACCAGCCGACGGCCTCGTCGAGATTCGTGAAGACCCTCGTGCCCGCCGGCATGTCGCCGTCGGCGTCGGGCAACAAGCTCTCCGGCCCACAGACGCCGATCTTCGCACCGAGCTTCGCGAGCACGTCGAAGTTCGAACGCGCGACACGACTGTGTCGGATGTCGCCGACGATCAAGACACGTTTGCCTTCGACACCATTCATCTCGCGCTCGATCGTGTAAGCGTCGAGCAAAGCTTGTGTGGGATGCGCGAGAGTTCCGCTTCCGGCGTTGATCACGGGAATGTCCAGCGTCGGCAAGAGTTCGTCGAGCTCGCGCGAAAGCCCATAGCGAACGACGAGGACGTCGGGCTTCATCGCCGCGACGTTCAACACGGTGTCCACCGGAGTCTCGCCTTTCGAGAGCGAAGAACCGGTCGAGAGCTCCATCGTCAGAACTTGATGCCCGAGTCGATAGGCCGCGGTCTGGAAACTCATCCGCGTACGCGTGCTCGGTTCGAAGAACAGACAGCACACGACTTTCGCGCGCGCGGCGACCGTGAAGTTCACGTCGAAGTCGCTTGCGATATCGAAAATTTCGCGGATGTCGTTCAGTGAAAGGGAACGAGTGTCGAAGAGAGAAAAAGAGGCGTTGGAACGTCGACCCTTGAGGGAAGAAGGCATTGGAGCAAATGGTATGTCCCGCCCCGAAAGGGGGTCAAGGACGGGGCCCGCGAAATCGCCTTCGAAGGCGCAGCGTCTCAATCGACGTTCGTGAAAACGCGCTCCCAGCGCACGGAAGGAAGGCGGTCGTCACCCCACCGATGGAGCCAATCGAGTGACATCCAAACGAGCACGACGCGGCCTTCGAGATTCTTCACCGGCACCGTTCCCCAATACCGCGAGTCGTCACTCGAATCGCGATTGTCGCCGAGCACGAAGAAATGGCCTGGCGGCACGACGACGGGGCCGAAGAAGTCGGTTTCGTCCGCTCGATTCAGGATGACGGAATGAGTCGAACTCTCGAGCTTCTCTTGGAAGACCTGGTAATCCTCCCCGCCTGGCAGATCCCGGATGGAGTCCGAGGACATCGCTTCGTAGCCCGCCTCTTTGTCGTTCACGAAGAGATGCTTGTTCCGGATCTGGATGCGATCGCCCGGGAGACCGACGACACGCTTCACGTAGTTGACGCTTTCGTTTCCGGGATAGCGGAACACGACGACGTCGCCACGCTCGGGAAGTTTCGCGCTCCATCGCTCCCCACCCGAGAACGGGATCGGAAATCCGTAGGGAAGTCGATATGCGAAAATGAGATCGCCGACTTTGAGAGTGGGAATCATCGAGCCCGTCGGAATTTTGTAAGCGGAGACGACGAAGTACCGGAGTACGAGCGCGAGCAAGACCGCGACGATCAAGCTCTCGCTGTATTCGCGGATCAAGATCTTCAGCGGCGTCTTCGTTTGCGGCGCCTGTGTCGTCGTCGAATCGGTACTCAAGGGATCCTCGTGAAAATCCTCGACCAGCGGAGGCGCTCAGGATCGCATAGCTGATTCGACTCCGGCAAAGATTCTTCGCAGCTGAGCCAGATCGAGCTCGCACGGCCGAGAATTCGATCCAAGGGCAGTGCGCCCCACGAGCGGCTATCGGCGGAGTGGTCGCGGTTGTCGCCCATCAAGAAGACGTGGCCGGGCTCGATCACGTGAGTTTTCGAATCGACGGGTTCGTGGTCTCTCTCGGTCATCGTGAAGTGAGGACCACGCTCAGGCGTCTCTTCGGCGACGATGTAGCGACCGGAGACTTCCTCACGCGAAGCCTGATCCCATTTCTCGAAGATCGAATTCGCTTCTTCATCGCGAAGCTCACGGCGCGGGATCGGAACCCCGCCGATCGCGACTTGGCCATCGCCGGCGATTGAAACCTCGTCGCCTTCCACCGCGATGACTCGCTTGACGACGAAAACGTCGTCGTCTTCGACGCTCCTGAAAACCACGACGTCGCCGTGAGCGGGTTTTCCGAAGCGAAGGAGGTAGCGGGAGGTGAACGGCAGTCGAAGCCCGTACGCGAATTTGTTCACGAGAATGTGATCGCGGACGAGCAGGGTCGGAAGCATGCTCTGCGAGGGAATCACGTAGGGTTCGAAGAGCGCCCAGCGAATGGTGAGGATCAAGAGCACGGCACCGAAGAGGCTCGCGAGCGCCTTCGGCCAGGTTCCGCGACGATCCTGCACGTCACTTCACCTGATGGAAGAAGCGGCCCCAACGGATCGTCACCGGATTGCAGAGGAACTTCAGCTGCGGCAACGTTTCTTCGCACGAGAGCCAGACGAACATCGCGCGCCCGAGAATGTTTTCCTCGGGGAGGAAACCCCAACGACGGCTATCATGGGAATTGTCGCGGTTGTCGCCCATCACGAACAGCATTCCCTGCGGAACGGTCCACGGTCCTTCGCTGCGACCGAAGCCGTCGTCTTTGCGCAAGATCACGCTGTGGGCACGGTCGCCGATCTTCTCGACGAAGTGCGTGTAATTCCCCTTGGCGTCGGTCTGGAAGTTCGGGTTCTGGATGTCTTCGCGTCGGAAGTCCGCGTCGTTGACGGCATCCCATTCGGAGCTCGAGGGAGTCGCCTCGGTCTCGACGAGTTGATCGTTGATGTAGAGCTTCCCGTTTTCGTAGAGGATCTTGTCGCCCGGAAGCCCGACGATTCGCTTGATGAAAAAGATCTCTTTGTCGACGGGGTATTTGAAGACGATGACTTCGCCGCGCTTCGGTCCCGTGAATTTCACGAGCCATTTTTCGCTGAACGGAATGCGAACGCCGTAGACGGCTTTGTTCACGAAAATGTGATCGTGAATGAGAAGCGAAGGAAGCATCGACGCCGAAGGAATGACGTAGGCTTCCATCAGCGCCCAACGGATCACGAGGGCGATACCGATCGCGATGGCGAACGAGCCCCAACCTTCCGTCCAGAAATGACGTGAACGCATCAGTCCTCCACTTTCAAGATCGCGAGGAACGCTTCCTGCGGAACCTCGACGTTACCGACCTGCTTCATCCGCTTCTTCCCCTCTTTTTGTTTCTCGAGGAGCTTTCGCTTCCGGGAAATGTCGCCGCCATAACACTTGGCTGTGACGTCCTTGCGGATCGCGCTCAAAGTCTCACGTGCCACGATCTTACCGCCGATGGCCGCTTGGATGGCAACTTGATACTGTTGTCTCGGAATCAGCTCGCGCATTTTCTCGACGAGGTTGCGGCCCCGATTTTGTGCCTTCGAACGATGAACGATCAATGAGAGCGCATCGACGGGCTCACCGTTGATGAGGACGTCGAGCTTCACGAGATCGGACTCCTCGAACGCCATGAACTCGTACTCCATCGAGGCATAGCCCTTCGTGATCGACTTCAACCGGTCGTAGAAATCCATGACCATCTCGTTCAGCGGGAGCTTGTACTCGATGATCACTTTGCGGTCGTTGATGTAATCCATCTTGATCTGGACGCCGCGCTTGTCTTCGCAGAGCTTCAAAATCCCGCCGATGTACTCGGGTGGCGTGTGGACGGTCACCTTCACGTACGGCTCTTTCATCATCTCGATCTGTGTCGGGTCGGGCATGAAGGCCGGATTCTCGATCTCGAACTCTTTTCCGTCGGTACCCTTGATCTGGTAGACGACGGTCGGCGCGGTGGTGATGAGATTGAGTCCGAACTCTCTTTCGAGGCGTTCTTGCACGATCTCCATGTGGAGCAGCCCGAGGAAACCGCAGCGATAACCGAAGCCGAGCGCAGCCGATTTTTCGACTTCGAACGTGAGCGACGAATCGTTCAATATCAGTTTGTCGAGCGCGTCTCTCACTTGTTCGTAGTCGCTCGCAATGACCGGGAAAATGCCGGAGAAAACCATCGGAGTGATGCGCTTGAAGCCAGGCAGCGCTTCGGTCGCACCTTTTTTGGAAGTCGTGAGCGTGTCCCCGACTTTCACTTCGCGAATGTCTTTGATCCCGCAGATGAAGAATCCGACTTCGCCGGCACCCAGCTCTTGGAACTCCACGGGGAACGGCGAATACACGCCCATCTTCAGGACTTCGTATTCTTGGGTCCCGGTGAAGAACTTCACGCGATCGCCCCTCTTGATCTTCCCGTCGATGACCCGACAGAGGATGACGACACCTTGATAGGCGTCGAACCACGAATCGAAGATCAGCGCACGAAGCGGGATCTCACGATCGGCTTTCGGGGGCGGGACCTTTTTCACGACGGCTTCGAGGATCTCTTTGATACCGATCATTTCCTTCGCGCTCGCCAAGATGGCGTCGCTGCAGTCGAGGCCGATCGCGTCTTCGATCTGTTTCTTCACGCCTTCGGGATCGGCGCTCGGCAAATCGATTTTGTTGAGGACCGGGATGATCTCGAGATTGTTGTCGAGCGCGAGGTACACGTTCGCGAGCGTCTGCGCTTCGACGCCTTGAGCGGCGTCGACGACGAGCACGGCACCGTCACAAGCGGCGAGAGAGCGCGAGACTTCGTACGAGAAGTCAACGTGCCCGGGCGTATCGATGAGGTTCATCTGATACGTGTTGCCGTCGTCGGCTTTGTACATGAGGCGGACGGTCTGCGCTTTGATCGTGATTCCGCGCTCGCGCTCGAGCTCCATGCTATCGAGGAACTGCGCTTTCGCATCGCGCTCGCTGACCGCGCCCGTCAGGCGCATGAGGCTGTCCGCGAGCGTCGACTTTCCATGGTCGATATGCGCGATGATCGAGAAATTTCGAATGAACTTGGCTTCCATCATGGGAGATCAACGCCTTTTGGGTGCCGAAGCTTCGGGACCCGGGAGAAACGATTCGAGTTCGAGTTGCCCAGGAAGCTGATCGCGGTACTTTTGTAGTACGAGATCGATGCCTTCGCGAATGTACTCGGCGACCGGCACTTTGGAGCGACGATTGAGCTCTTTCAAGAGCTGGTTTTGGCTCTCGGTGATGTAGATGGTCGTTGCTAGTTTTTTAGCCACGTCGCTTTGCTTCCTTAGGGGTTTCCATTGTCTATCGGAAGTTGCCATACGTTGCAATACGTTCTCTTCTATAACGGCGTAATCCACATGGTGGGTTGGGATCGGCATCCGTAGCGGTATCCGTTCGAGGCACCCGTTTCCGTTCCGTCGTTTCGTTTCCCGTCTAAACCGAAGACGGACAGACCGAACGGAAACGGGTGCGCCGAACGGCTACCGCTACGGATGCGGAATTTTCTCGGGAGGAGCATTTAACATGAGTCAGGAACAGCCGAGATCGAGCCTCTGGACAGTCATTGGCGCTTCGAGCGCTGGAACTTTGATCGAGTGGTACGACTTTTATATCTTCGGGTCGCTCGCGACGATCATTTCGGCGAAGTTCTTTCCGGCGGGCGACGATTTTCTCGCGTTGCTACTGACTCTGGCGACCTTCGTGACCGGGTTCGTGGTGAGGCCGTTCGGCGCGATGTTCTTCGGTGCGATCGGTGACATCGTCGGTCGCAAATACACCTTCCTCGTGACGCTGCTTTTGATGGGCTTCGCGACCGCTGCGATCGGGATTCTTCCCGGATACGAAACGATCGGAGTCGCCGCGCCTATCATTTTGCTGCTCTTGCGGATGCTTCAGGGCTTGGCTCTCGGCGGAGAGTACGGCGGTGCCGCGACTTATGTTGCGGAACATGCGCCGGAAGGCCGCCGTGGTTTTTATACGAGCTTCATTCAAACGACGGCGACTCTCGGGCTCTTCGTTTCGCTTGGTGTGATTCTCGCGACTCGATTGTCACTCGGCGAAGAGACGTTCAAGGATTGGGGTTGGAGAATTCCTTTCGCGCTCTCGATCATCCTCGTGGCGCTTTCATACGTGATTCGCCGCCGTCTGCACGAATCACCCGCGTTCGCGAAACTGAAAGCGTCGGGAAAATCTTCGACGACGCCGATTCGCGACTCGCTCATGAATCCGGTCAACCGCAAGTACGTCATCCTCGCTTTGTTCGGCGCGACCGCGGGCCAAGGCGTGGTCTGGTACACCGGTCAGTTCTACGCGCTTTACTATCTGCAGACGGTTTTGAAAGTCGACTTCGTGTTGGCGAACAACATCATCGCGGTGGCGCTCTTGTGCGCGACTCCGTTCTTCATCGTGTGGGGGCACTTGAGCGACAAGTGGGGCCGGATGAAGATCATGATGACCGGTTGTGCGCTCGCCGCGATCTCGTACATCCCGATCTATCACGCGATGACGGGAGCATCGGGCTACAACCAAGCGGATCCTTCGGCACCATTGCATGCACCACAGTTCTGGGTGCTCGTGTTGCTGATCTTCATCCAAGTTTTCTGGGTGACGATGGTGTATGGCCCGATCGCGGCGTTCTTGGTCGAGCTTTTCCCGACGCGGATTCGCTATACTTCGATGTCGCTCCCCTATCACATCGGGAACGGCGTCTTCGGCGGGCTCGTGCCGTTGATCGGAACCTACATGGTGCAAAGAACCGGGAATATCTATTCGGGGCTTTGGTATCCGATCGGGATCGCGACGATGAC
>JAZKJB010000039.1:0-3161 GCA_040384505.1 Bdellovibrionota bacterium
CGGTGTTCATGTCCCTGACAGTGGGCCCCTCTTTGGCGTCCGCTCAAGAAGGCGGTTCCAATGGCGGCGGCGGCGCCGACATGGAATCCGAATTCAAGGCCATCGCGCTCAACGTTCGCGATTGGATCAATGGCGGCGGATCGGCTTCGTTGGAGCTCCCTCGGGGCGTCACGAACGAGCAGTACAAAACCGGAATGCTGCGTGAGCTCGGGAGCTATTCGATTCAGATGGTCTCGAGAGAACTGAAATTCGGCGGAAGCGTAAAGACGTGCGTGAGCCGTTCGGTCGCCGAGAAAGACCGCGCGAAGCTCAAGGTTCGCGGGCAGATCCTCTGCAATCAGACTCTCTTTTTGAACACGTACAAGTACAACACCGAGGGTGCGTATCGTCTCGTGCATCACGAGTTCGCAGGCCTTGCCGGGCTCGAACAGAATCGCGGTCAGCAATCCGATTACGTAGTTTCGGATCAGCTTTCGCAGTTTCTCGAGCGCGAGATCGTTTTGCGTCTTCCGGTTACTACGAAGAAGGATCCGAAAGGGCTTCGCACGAACATGTGTGGTGCGAACGTGTTGTTACAGTCGCATCAGGACGAGAGTTCCGATGGTGACATCCCGACGTATGGAAGCTATCCGAGCCAAGTTTCGGCGCGCGACTTCGTCATTGCTCTTATGAAAGACAAAAATTCGGCTCTCTCTAAGGCGGTTCACTCGGCGAAGATCCTCATCGAGCCTGGTACCGAGGACGAACCGTCATACGGAAGCAACCACATCGGTGAAGCTGTCTCTGCGGGCGGCGGAGGCCGAGTGGAGTCGAGTTATGCCGATTCTCTCATTCCTATCTTCGAAACCGGTAAGCGTTACGAAGGTCTCGTCGCTTACGTCCGTGTCACTCAATCGGATATGACGGTTTTCGAGGGCTTGCCTCTCGACAAGGACGCGAAAGAGTACACGAGCACGCGCGTGAGTGGTGTTCTGGTCGTGGCGGAGCCCTCGAAGTCGTTCGATCTTCCGTGGGGGGTTGGCGTCGAGTTCGACTCGAAGTCGTGCCGCCCGATCAATATCCCGAAGGTGAAAGACATTTACGCCGAGTTCTGATCAAACGTTCTTCTCGTACGGTGGCGGCAAGGCTCTCTTGCCGCGAGACGCTTCGCGATCGGCGATGAGAGTCGGATTCTGCAGAAGCGGCCTCATCGCTCTGACCTGAACGTTGATCACGCCATTGCGATTCTGCACGACGCCGTCGATTTCAAGCAGGCGTTCGCTCATCAAGACCAATCTGAATTTTTCGTAGATGTCGGGCGTGACGATGAAGTTCATCAGGCCCGTTTCGTCTTCTAGCGTAACGAAACACATGCCTTTTGCCGTCGGCGGTTTCTGGAGCAAGCTCATCAGGCCCGCGGTGCGAATCGAAGCGCCGCTTCGAAGGTTCGTGAGATCAACGGCTCGAACGTATCTCGCTTTCGCAGCCGAGAGCTCGGGGCGTAAGACCGCGAGAGGATGAGATTCGAGCGAGAAGCCCTTCGTCGCATACTCGCGGTGCACCGATTGCCAGTCGTCTTCGGCCGGGATCGCGCGGGCTTCTTCGACTTGTCTCACGTCGTCGAGTCCCGTGTGAGAACCGAAGAAGAGGCTCTTGTCGTCGAAGCTCAAGCCTTGGATCACCCAAAGGGCTTCGCGAGGGGAAAACCCGAAGCTCGCGAACGCACCGGCCGCCGCGAGACGCAAGAGAGCGCTCTTCGGAAGCTTCGTTCTTCGTACGAGATCGGAAATGCCCTCGTAGTAGCCATGCGAGTTTCGTTCGCTCACGATCGCACGTGCGTGATCCTCACGGATTCCGTAGACCGAGCAGAAGCCCACTCGAAGGTCGTGCATGGGCGCCTCGGAGTGCGCTTTCGGAAATTGAATCGTGTCGCGCGAGAGGCCTGCGAACGACGAGAGTCGAGCCGTGCCCGAACGAGGGGGAGTCATGGCGTATTCCCACTCCGACGCCTGAACGTCGAGCGCATGGAACTTCACGCCGTGGCGTTGGGCATCGGCGATGAGTTGGCGGGGAGAGTAGAATCCCATCGGTTGCGAGTTGAGCAATGCACACGCGAAGACGTCGGGGTGATGTCTCTTCATGTAGCAGCTCACGTAACACAACAGCGCGAAGCTCGCCGAGTGGCTCTCGGGGAAGCCATACGAAGAGAAACCTTCGATGGTCTTGTAGATCTGCTCGGCGTATTCGCGCGAGATGTCGTTGGCGAGCATCCCGTTGATCACGCGCTGTCGCAAACCATCCATCACGGCTTTCTTCTTCCACGCGGACGAAACCACACGCCTGAGCTCGTCGGATTCTCCCGGTGTGAAGCCCGCGGCCGAGACCGCGATCTGCATGATCTGCTCTTGGAACAAAGGGATGCCGAGAGTCTTTTGAAGGATCGGTCGCAGAGAGTCGTGCGCGTAGGTGACCTTTTCCTCGCCCGCGCGCCGTTTCAGATACGGATGAACCATCCCGCCTTGAATGGGACCCGGTCTCACGATCGCGATCTGGATCACGAGATCGTAGTAAGTCTTCGGGCGCAGGCGAGGAAGCAAAGACATCTGCGCGCGCGATTCGATCTGGAAGACGCCGACCGTGTCGGCTTTCTGGATCATGTCGTAGGTCGGCTTGTCTTCTTGCGGAACTTTCGAGAGATCCCAGTCGATGCCCTTGTGCGTACGCAAGAGCTCGAGACACTTCATCACCGCGGTCAACATTCCGAGGGCGAGGACGTCGATCTTCATCAGACCCAAGGTCGCGATGTCGTCTTTGTTCCACTGGATCACGTAGCGCATGTCCATCGAGGCCGTCTCGACCGGCACGATGTCGATGACCGGCTCGTGCGAGATCACGAAACCGCCCGAGTGAATGCCGAGATGGCGAGGGAAGCCTTGCAGCTCGAGCGACATGCGAAGCAGTTTTTGGAACTGTTTCGGTGAGAGGCCGATCTTCGCGAGATCGAACGTGTGACCGCGATCGAGACCTTCCGCACTCGGGTCGAGCGCTTGGCCTTCGTGCGTGAGATTCTCCGAGGCGTGCGCATGCGGTCGCAAATATTCGTCGACGAGGCGAGAGAGTCCTTCGCGACCCATGAATTTGATTAGCGCGTCGACTTGTTTCAGCGGAACGCCCATGACTTT
>JAZKJB010000040.1:0-13016 GCA_040384505.1 Bdellovibrionota bacterium
AGATCGTCCTGCACGCGAAGCCCGATCGAAGGTCCTTCGAGTTCTCCACCGGCTCGCAGGCCTACGTGGCGGACGAGAAGAGCCCAGGCGGTCTGAAGGTCGCGCAGAACGATCCGAGCCTGGGTCGCTTCGCGATCATCGCGCGGAAGCCCTCCTCGGTGAGTTCCACGTCTTCTGCCGGAGATTTACTGACGATCAAGATTCCGTCGTACTCTTCGCGTTGCGGGGTCGAAACAGAGCCCGGCGTCCTCCTCGCCTTCGCGAGCTCTTCCTCGTAAACGATCGAGAGATCGAGTTCGTGGCCGACGCCCCAGATGACCGTCCGCTCTCGGAAGGTGTCATAGGGCCAATTCGTTCGCGAGACGACGGACTTCATCATCCTTTTGGCCTCGGGCACGTCGATCTCGACGCCCTTCAATTCTTCGTTTCCGAACGCGGTCGGCGCATGCCGATCCAAGACCGCATGCGCGATCGTCGAGAGGAATAAGACGGCCAAGAGAAGCCCGGCTTTCCGTCGTTGGCCGGAGAGTTTCGAAACGAGAAGCGGCACAACACACGCCGCGAGAGCCATTTGCAAGAGGACCCGGGGCCCGGTCAGCTCATGGACGAGAACTCGAAAATCGACCCGAGACAAGAGGAGCACATACGCGACAGCCAAGACGGCAATGGCGATGGGAAAGCGCTCGACCACGGGCCCCGTCGCGATCGCCAACGCGATCACGAGCAAAAGGAAAAATGGAAGCGTGTACCGAAGGAGACTCGCTTCGTAACCGAGGTACGGAAGGAAAAGGGCGCTCACAAAAAATGCAGCGACGAGAAACCGATTTCCAGCAAACGGGTTACGTCGGAAGACGAAAAGAGAAATCACGGCGACGAGAAGAAAGAGATCCGTTCCGAAAAGGTCCTGCAATACGGTCGCGAAGGTTTTGCCGGCGGCGACCACGTTGTCATTGACGAACGCGAGCGGTTGCAGAAGCGAGCTCGCGCCGGACGAAACTCGGTTCATCGAAATGTCGGGCGCCTGATTCGTCATTTCCCAAATGAAGTAAGGAACGAGAGGAGCTGCAGCTGCCAGCGAGAATATGAGAAACCCCTTCGCTCGGTCACGAAGCGTCCCCTCACCACTCCAGAAACCAACGAGGGCCAAAGGCAACCAAACGAGAATCGTCGTCATGTGAAGCTGAAGCGAGAGTCCGCAAAGCAGTCCTGAGACGACGAGAAAACGGCGCGGCATCGCCTTTGGAAACTTCAATCGCAATCCGATGACCAAAACGAGCAAGGCGATGGAGTACGACGGATTCCAGTAGCTCGTGATGTTGGTGCGGATCGCGACAGAGTTGAGAAACAAGAAGTAACCCGCCAAACCGACCGCTCTGGAGAATGTGGTCTCGAGAAAATACCAGACGATCGCCGCCGCAATTCCACTCATCAGATAAAGAAAGATCAGCGGCGATTCGACCGAGGTCGAAACCGAAAGCGGAAGCGCGAGTAGCCAATAATAGAAAGGCCCCGGAAGTCGTCCGCCGCCGGAAAGCTCGGGGCCGGGCCAAGTGAAGTGCCCTTGAAACAAGTCGAGAGCTCGATTCAGATCACGAGCTTGATACGTCGTCGGGAGATGAAATCCATAAGAGAGGTAGTGGACGAAGGCGATCGTCGCGAGAAGAAAGAAGATGAGCAGTCGGCTCGAAGACGGCTTCTTCAGAAGTCGAACGAAAGCTTTTAGCGGCATTGAGCTCAGACGCTAGCGCGGGGGTTGCCGAATGCCAACTGCGATCAACCAGCTTCGAAAGCGGGGCGCGGCAAATATCGCGACAAGACGTCGACGAGCAAGTCGCGGGGAATGGGCTTCGTCAGGTAATCCGTGAAACCCGAAGCGAAGCACTTCAGTTTCTCCTCGTTCATCGCGTGCGCGGTCAAGGCGATGATCGGTTTCGCGTACTGCTTCGCTCGAAGCACTTGCGCGGCCTCGTGCCCATCCATGACGGGCATCTGGACGTCCATCAAGACGAGATCGTAATCCGACTCGAGAGCCTTCTCGACTCCGGCCGCGCCGTTGGGCGCGACTTCGATTTGTGCACCGGAGTTCTTGAGATAGAGCGAGATGAGCATCTGATTGTCGGGAGAGTCCTCGACCAACAAAACGTTCAAACCTTTGAGCACCTGCTTCCGCTCGGTCGCTTCGCGAGGCACCGGAGCGCTAGCCAACTTGCCGTCCGAGATCATGCGGACTTTCGCGGGAAGCTCTGGCGCGATTGAAATCTCGAAGAGGCTTCCGCCGTCAGGAGAGCTCGACTTCAATGTGAGGTCACCACCAAGAGCCCGTGAAAGCCGCTGCGACAAGACCAACCCGAGTCCCGTGCCACCGAATTTTCGCGTGGTCGACGAGTCGGCTTGCATGAAAGGCTTGAACAATCTCGCCGCTTGCTCCGACGTCATACCGACGCCAGTATCCTTCACTTGAAACTTCAAGTTCCCGTTTTCGAATGCCACACGGAACTCGATCGCGCCCCGCTCGGTGAATTTGATCGCGTTACCCACGATATTGGTCAGGATTTGGCGCAAGCGCGTCGGGTCGGTGAAAACGCGTTCGGGAATCTCGGTCCGCAATTGCGTCTTGAAGGCGAGACCTTTTTCGCGAGCCTTGAAGGTGAAGAACGAAATGAGATCCGCGAGAAATTCCCCGAGGTGGACGTTGAGTCTCTCGATCGGCATCTTCCCCGCTTCGACCTTCGAGAGATCGAGGATGTCGTCGATGAGCCGGAGAAGCTGCTGGGAGTTTCGGTCGATGACGCCGGCATAGTCGGAGATGTCGGCCGAGCCGGGTTTGGCTCCTTTGATGAGATCGATGAAGCCGATGATCGCACCGATCGGAGTGCGAATCTCATGGGACATGTTCGCGAGAAACTGAGTCTTCGCGAAGTTCGCGCGATCGGCTTCGATCTTCGCCGACGTCAATTCTCGCAACAAATTCCTGACTTCATACTGTTTCTTCCGGGCTCGAAGTGCGACTTCGGTCGCACGAATGAGAGTCAACCGAGAGAAAGGGCGCTCGAGTAGAGAAATGTTGCCAGCGCGAGTGAAAAGTTCAGTCGCGCTAATGATGTCCGCGCTCGTCAGCAAAACGATCGGAAGGTCCGACCACTTTTCTTGCTTCTCGAGAACGCAACGGAACAACTCGGCCGACTCGAGAGTCAGCGCTTCCTCGGAGATGATGACGGTTCCGCAGCCAGCTTCGACCCCGCGACAAAGATCTTCGATATCTCGACAAGCTCGCGCCGAGAACCCGGCCGACGTCAAAACCTCGGCCGCGACGACGCCATCGTTGCCCGTAGGAGCAAGGACGAGCGCATCTTCGGATCGAACGCCGCTCTCGATCATTCCGGCACTTTCATCATCTTCGCTTCCTCGCCGAGGTATTTCGGGATGCCGCTGAAGACCCCGGAGAATTCGTCCAAAACTTTCCCGACGAGCACCCCGCCGGGCCCGATCCTCATCTCGCGGAGAGAATCCTCGTGCGAGCCCGTGCGGCGCTTGATGATCGAAATCGCCTTTTTGATCTTGCCGAAAGCCTCGAAGTAACGAGTGAGGATCACGGTATCCGCGAGATAGGTGAGGTCGAGGGGCGACTGCATGGACCCCATGATACCGGCTTGAGCGAGAACCATGATCGTGACGATGCCGCGACTTCCAAGATACGTGAGCAACTCATGCAACTGCAGCATCAAGAATTTTTGTTCGGGCATCGCGTGGACGTACCCGTTCAAACTATCGATCACGACCATGTCGACATCGTCGTCGACGGCGCTGCGAACGAGTGAAGCGAACTGCCCTGGCGTCAGCTCGGCAGGATCGATTTTTCGAAGCTTGATATTGCCGCTTTCGATCATCGGCTTGAGATCCATCTCGAGCGCGACCGCACGGTGGACCAGAGTCTCGATGCTCTCTTCGAAGCTGAAGAGTGAAACACGTTTTCCTTGTTTCGCAGCCGTGAGCGCATAACGAAGGGCGATCGTCGATTTTCCGCTGCCCGCCGGTCCTAGGATCAAGTTGCTCGTACCGGAGTCCAACCCTCCACCGACGAGAGAATCGAGGCCGTCGATACCGCTCGTGAAACTCTGGCGGGTGAACCCGCCCGCCTTATGCTGCGAAGAAACGAGCCGAGGGAAAATACGCATCCCCCCGGGCTCGATGACGTAATCGTGCGTGCCTCCGCGAAAGTTCACGCCACGCAATTTATCGATGTGAAATTCTCTCCGCTCGACCCCATAGCTCGCACGGAATTTCTCCAGGAGAAGAACTCCGTGGACGATACTGCGCACGTGAAGGTCTCCCTCCTCGGTCGTCATGTCGTCGAGGAAAAGGACGGTGGGGCCGCGACCGACGAAGAACTCCTTGAAGGCGAGCATCTGGCGCCGATAGCGAAGTGAGCTTTCCGCCAAAAGCCGAACCTCGGAGATCGAATCGAAAACGATTCGGTCCGGGCTGACGGACTTGATCTTCTCCATCAGCATCTGGATGACTTTGCTCAATTCGATTTCAGAAGGATGAAAGAGCGTACTCTGGCTCGACATTTTCATGCTCTCGGAGATCGCCGAGAGCTCGAGGATCTCGATCTTCGACAAATCCCAGCCGTGAGCTTCTGCGACCGCCTCGAGCTCCCGCTTCGTCTCGGAGAACGTGATGTAGAGCGACCTCTCACCGCGCTTCGCGCCCTCGAGAAGGAACTGCATGGAGAGAGTCGTCTTCCCAGTTCCGGGCAATCCCTGGAGAAGATAAATTTGATTTTTGGGAAGCCCGCCGCGCACGATCTCATCGAGCCCGGGAACTCCCGTAGGGCAAATCTCGCTATCAAAATCGACGGGAGATTTTGTCATAAACAGCTCCTCAGCTAGTTATGAGATAGGCTTGCCTATCCCAACCAATTCCGGAGGCTAATTTACACTCTTTCAAAGACGGACGGTAGAACTGGCTGCTCGTGAAACGTGCAAGATTCTACAAGTTTCATCCGCCATACTTTAGATATCCGAGGGAAAATTGGGGTGACCAACGGGACTTGAACCCGCGACCCCCGGAATCACAATCCGGTGCTCTAACCAACTGAGCTATGGCCACCACAGAAACGAAGAGATCTGGTTATAGAGGCCATCACGGGGGTGGTCAACTTTCGCGGCCTCGGGATACAGAATTCCGGCCAGAATTCAGTATTCTGGTCTGAATCCCGAATTCCGATCCGAATTCAGAATTCCGATCGGGATTCAGTATTCAGAATTCCGAAGCAGAATACCGAATACCGAATCCCGATCAGGATACCGAATTCGGTACGGTATTCAGTTCAGGATTCGGAACTCAGAATTCGGTAGTTGAAAAAGAAAAAGGCGGGAGGGGACCCGCCTTTTATCAGAGAAACCAAATCCCTTTCGGGCTCGGAACTCACTGAATCGTGAACATCTGTTCGAACGTGGGGACGAAGAACCCGAGGTCTTCGAGTTGACCTTGAGCGCTCGTGATCTCGCCTTCCGCCGTTTGGATGACTTTCATCGAAGCTTTTTCGCCGTTCGGACCGACGAGGAAGAGCATCGACTTCGTGTTACCCGAGCGAAGCGCGACCATCATGTTTTGTTGGTCGGCGACTTTGTAGTTCTTGAGGGTGTTGTCTTTGAGTTTGAACTGAACGATGCGGCCTTCTTCGCCGACGATCATTCCGACGCAGACCGCGCGGACGTTCCCGACGAAGCCCGTTTGAATTCCGCATTGAGCAGGAACGAAAGTACCCACCGGGTGCATCATCGCTTGTGCCGAGAGACCGAAGAGGACCGTGATGATCATTGCTGCGAATTTCATTGAAGACTCCTGAATAGCTAATCAGTTCTCCGTCAGTAGCTGACGGTCGTGACTACGGACTCTCCCTAATACAATTGGCGTACCAACCGCCGCCCAAGGCGAAGCCGCTGCGCATCAATGACCCAAGACGAATTTATGGCAGGGATAAGCGCGAATGACGCAACTGTCAGAGTCTGTCGGAATCAAAGTGGACCCACGAACGTGGTTCCACTTTAGCTCCGCGGTCCTTAGTTGGGACTAGCGATGGGACTCGTTGCTTGGGAGAAGTGCCTCAGGCCTTCACCAGTAACTGCCGCAATCGCGAACGATCGACTTCACCGGTTCGCAAAGATCTGCCTGACTTGCAGGCAATCTCTTCGGCTCGACCCACAAACCGTTGGCGCGGCACAGACGGCGAACGCATTTCACGGCCGGAAGGTCGGTGCGACACTTCTTCTCGCCCGACGGATTGCCTTCGCAAGTGAACGAGCACTGGTTGAATTGACCGATCGGTTCCGAACAAACGGAGTCGCTGTCGAGCGAGGCCACTTGGCGTGTGCCGACCGAAGCTTGGACTTCGACCGGTTTGAATTCGGTCGCGTCTTTGATCAAACGCAGTTCATCTTCGCTGATGTACGAAATCGGCGAGAGCTCCCCGCCCGAGACGATCTTCTTGAATTCCGACTCGCTGGCCGGTTCGCGCGACGGAGCTTTGACCACGAACGCGGCCGCGGTTCCTTCCGTCACGATGCGGTGTTCGTCGGCTTCGCCATCGGAGCCGACGGCGTTCAGTCGGACCTTACCTTCGATCGTCTTCACGGCCGTGATCCACTGCTCGTTGGTCAGTTCGACCGAGGCCATGAAGTCGGTCCCGCGGACACCGGCGACGGCCGTGCGAGTACGGACTTGGAAGACGTTCTCGTCTTTGTAGTTCTTGTTCACTTGGCTGCGGACTTTTCCCTTGAGCAAGTTCAACACGATGTTGCGCTTTTTTTCTGCGACGACCGCGACGTTCTCGATCTTCAGCTTCGAATCGCGCGGAACCATCATCATGCTTCCGTCTTCGAGTGCGACTTGGATCTTGCCGTCATTGGTGACGAGGGTATCGCCGACGTAAACGGTCATGTCTTTTTTGGCGATCTCGGTGCCGCCTTTCGCTCGTTCGATTTGAACGGTGCCGGCGACATTGTCGACTTTGCCTGCGGGTTGACCGACCGACGCCGGGGCGCGCGGGGCTTCGCCTTCCGATTTCTTCTCGACGACTTTCGTGGAGTTTTCTTTCGGTGCATTCAACAGGGCGAAGCATTGCTTCTGGTTGTCGACCGCTTGGCACGTCGGTTTCTTGCACGACTTCACTCGTGAATTTCCGGCGCCGCACTTCGCGCTGTAGAACGAAGTTCCGACTTCGATCTCGCAGGGTCCGCACGACGAATCTTGGCATTCGCACGTCACATCTTCCGCGAGCGAAGCTCGAGGAATCGCGAGTGCGAAGAAGAAGAGCGCAACGAACGCGACGAGAGTTCCCGAAGCTTTCAAAAATCGAAATGTCATCGTCCCACCTACGTGCTGATTGTCGTGAATTGACGATAACTTCTCGGCATTTCCAGCCCGGACCTGTGGGAATTTCGTCGTGCTCGCGCAGGAGACGTCTCGAAGCGAGACGTCGTATCAAACGAAACCGGTTGAGGCGATGAACTGGCGATTCGCAATGAAACGAATCAGGACTTCCGTTCGAGTTCCCAGAGCTTCGCCCACTTCAAAAAGACCGAGTAGGCGGCACCGACCGATATGATGAAGCCCGGCAAGCCGTCGAGGAATCCGCGCTTCAGGAAGTAGGTTTCCATGAACTTCGACCAGGGTTTGAAGACGAGTTTGGCGATCGAGAAGCGTTTTCCCTTCGCTTGAAGCTCTTGAGCTCCGAGGCCGGAGTAGCGATTGTTCGTCGCGACTTGTTCCGCGTGCGTGGAAAAAGGCCAGTGCTGAATCCGCGCGCTCAATCGTCCGACTCGCTCGGCGGCAACGCGTTCGTGCACGTGATCCCCGCCTTTCCATGACGCTCGCTTGCGATTGAAAAGACGAAGCTGGCGATCGGGATACCAACCGCCGTAACGGATCCAACGACCGAGATTCCAGGTGAGTCGCGGAAATTCATAACCGTCTTGTTTCTCGAGCTCGGGCGATGAAAGAAGGGCTTCGACTTCGGCTTGGGCCTCGGGGCTCAGGGCTTCGTCGGCGTCGAGTGAAAGGATCCAATCGTGCGAGCACCGATCGGTCGCGAGTTGCTTCGTGTCGCGGAACCCGCGCCAAGGTTCTTGAAGGACTCGTGCGCCCAAGCGTTGGGCAATTTCGACCGTTCCGTCTTTGCTTCCGCTGTCGACGACGACGATCTCGTCGGCGAAGGGAACGGATCGAATGCATCGTTCGATGTTCTCGGCTTCGTCGAGGCAAATGATCGCGAGGCTGATGAGTGGTCGCTTCGAGGGCACGAATCAACGTCGCAACTTTAGAACACCTTGTCAATCGCGCCCAAACATGGACGATTCCTCGCTTCGTGGTCTAACTTTCCCCTAGCTAACCGCAAGTCCCAGGAGCTCTCACATGACTCGCATCGCATTCGTCTTGGCCGCAACTTTTCTCGCTTCGACGTCTCAGGCGTATTTCTCGACGATCGACAGCGGTGAGATGGTCGAGAAGGGCCAGTACCAACTTTCGATCGAACCGCAGATCATCTTGAACACCTACGACGGCTTCAACATGACCGGCCGCTTCGATACCGGCATCACTCCCGATTCGAGTGCGCGTGTCGAGCTCGGCGTCGGCAAGATCGATTACTCCGTCGGTGGATTTTATAAGTACGTTCCGTTCCCCGATACCGCGACACAGCCCGCGATCGGTGGCTCGGTGGGAATGGTTCTCGCTCGAACCGCTGGAATCACGATGACAAGCGTTCGTTTTCATCCGCTCCTCAGCAAACGCTTCCAAACCGAGATCGGCGATTTGGTCCCCTACGGTTCACTTCCGTTCGGAATCACTTTCACGTCGAATCAAACGACGATGCCGGTTCAACTCGTCGTAGGCAGCGAACTCCGCCCGATGAACATGAAGAACATCAGCTTCTTCGCCGAGCTCGGTATCAATGTGAGCAAGGCTTTCGGTTACGTTTCGGGCGCTGTCGCCTACCGGTTCTAAATCGCAGTCGGCGGTTGGCAGTGAGCCGTGGGCGGTTCGCTGATGCAGATCGCAGATGGCCGTTGCGGTTGCTGACCGCCGTCCGCGTCGGTGGACCGACTCGAAAAAATAAAGGGCCAGAATTTCTCCTGGCCCCGATCCAAAAACCTTAATTCTCGCGATTAGCGGACGTCTTTGTAATCGGCGTCGATCACGTCGTCGCCTTTTTTCTCTTCGTTACCAGTTTGCGTGGTCTCACCCGAAGCTGCGTCACCCGCACCGGTGTTCGCACCCTTCTTCGCGTAGAGTTCGCCCGAGAGTTTGTGGCTGATGTTCTGCAGGCGTTCGTGAATGCCGCGAAGATCTTGCGCCACGGCTTCCTTGTTCGCCAGCTGAGCGCGAGCCTCAGTGATGATGTCTCGCGCGAGTTTCGCGTCGTCCGGTTTGAAGGTCGCTTCGTTCTCTTTCACGATCTTCTCGGTCTGGTAAGCGAGAGCGTCGAGCTCGTTCGCCACCGTCACGCGCTCGCGGCGTGCCTTGTCTTCTTCTGCATTCTCTTCCGCGTCTTTGACCATCTGCTTGATCTCGGCCTCGGAGAGGCCGGACTTCGCAGTGATCTTGATCTGCTGCTCTTTACCCGTGCCGAGATCTTTCGCGGTCACGCTCAAGATGCCGTTCGCGTCGATGTCGAAGGAGACTTCGATCTGCGGCATTCCGCGCGGTGACGACGGAATTCCGACGAGCTCGAAGCGACCGAGCGACTTGTTCGAGTCGGCCATCTCGCGTTCCCCCTGGAGAACGTGGATATCGACCGACGTTTGGTTGTCGGCGGCAGTCGAAAACGTTTGCGATTTGCGAGTCGGGATCGTCGTGTTGCGTTCGATGAGTTTCGTCATCACGCCACCCAACGTCTCGATACCGAGAGAAAGCGGAGTGACGTCGAGAAGGAGGACGTCCTTCACTTCACCGGTCAAGACTCCACCTTGGATCGCGGCCCCGATCGCGACGACTTCGTCCGGGTTCACCGAGCGATTCGGTTCTTTTCCGAAGAAGTCCTTCACGGCTTTCTGGATCGACGGAATACGCGTCGAGCCGCCGACCAAGACGACTTCGTCGATGTCCTTCACCGACCAACCCGAATCCGCGATCGCTTTTTTGCAGGGCTCGAGCGTGCGCTTCACGAGCTCTTCGGTCATCTGGTCGAACTTCGCGCGCGAGAGTTTCATCTGGAGATGCTTCGGGCCCGACTGATCGGCCGTCACGAACGGAAGATTGATGTCGGTCTCCGACATCGACGAAAGCTCGATCTTCGCTTTTTCAGCGGCTTCTTTCAGGCGTTGCAGCGCCATCTTGTCGCTCTTCAGATCGATGCCTTGGTCTTTTTTGAACTCTTCGATCATCCACTGGAGAATGATCGTGTCGAAGTTGTCACCGCCGAGGTGGGTGTCGCCGTTCGTCGACTTCACTTCGACGACGTTGTCGCCGACTTCGAGGATCGAGATGTCGAACGTACCGCCACCCAAGTCGTAGACGGCGATCTTTTGATCTTTGTTCTTGTCGAAGCCATATGCGAGAGCAGCCGCGGTCGGCTCGTTGATGATCCGCTTCACGTCGAGGCCCGCCACTCGGCCCGCGTCTTTCGTCGCCTGCCGTTGAGCATCGTTGAAGTAAGCGGGAACCGTGATCACGGCTTCCGTGACGCCAGCGCCGATGTAGTCTTCCGCGACTTTTTTCAGCTTCGCGAGAATGAGAGCCGAGATTTCTTCCGGGGTGACGTTCTCGTCCCGGATCTTGAAGGCCGCTTCGTTGCCTTTTTTCACGACGTTGTACGGAACGAGCTTCGTTTCTTCTTGAGTTTCTTCGAAGCGGCGGCCGATGAATCGTTTCGCCGAGAAGATGGTGTTCTCAGGGTTCGTCACGGCTTGGCGTTTCGCGATCTGGCCGACGAGCTTTTCGCCGTCTTTCGTGAACGCGACCACGGAGGGAGTCGTGCGAGCTCCTTCTTCGTTGACGAGAACCTTGGGATCGCCACCTTCCATGAGGGCCACGACGGAGTTGGTCGTACCGAGGTCGATACCGATGATTTTGCCCATTTGAATTCCTCCCAAAGGATGCACTAATTTAGACAGAATCAATGTGTGGCGGCACCTGGCTTCGTCAAGGCGCTTGGCCCGACAAGATTCGATTTTTCTAGGAAACGGGGGACCCAACCCATCCTGGACCCCTGTTTTGTCCCACTTTGGAGCGCCGCACGAATGACCTTGGCAAAGACGAACTACAGGGCGGACATCGATGGACTCAGGGCTTTGGCGGCCCTGAGCGTCCTGCTCTTCCACTTCAAAGTTCCGTTTTTCGAAGGCGGGTACGTCGGCGTCGACATTTTCTTGGTGATCTCGGGTTATCTCATCTACGGGACGAGCCTCTCGAAGGTGGCCGATCTCGCTGGAATCGCGAACTTCTTTCGGCGACGGATCGCGCGCATTTTTCCGGCCCTGATCCTGGTCATCGTCGCGACCCTTCTCGGTACGCGACTGGTGATTCCCGCGCGAAAAGTTGGCGACACTTACGAAGCTGCGCTCGCCGGCCTGGGGTTTTTCGCGAACCACTATTTCGCGGCGACGACCGACTATTTCACGACGGCCACGACGTCACCCTTCATTCATCTTTGGTCGATCTCGCTCGAAGAACAGTTCTATTTGATTTTCCCGTTCGTCCTCTTGGCCGCGAGTCGCTGGCGTCTTCAGGCCATGCTCGCTTTGCTGATTTTCTCACTCGGGGCTTCGCTCGTTTACGAAAACACCTCGGCCGTCTATTACCTGCTTCCTTTTCGGATCTGGGAGTTCTGTCTCGGAGCCGCGATGATTCACATGAGGCCACCGACCAGCGCGAAGTTTGCCGAGCTCTCGGCGGCAACCGGGCTCGCGCTCATCGGCTCAGGACTATGGCTCGCTTCCGCACTCTGGAAATTCGATCACATCCTTCCCGCAGCGGGGACGGCACTGGTCTTGTCCTCGGGCCTGATTTCGAATGCCGTAAGCGAGCGGATCGGGAATTCGCTCTTCGCAAAAATCGGGCAGGCGTCTTACTCGATCTATCTCCTTCACTGGCCGCTTTGGATTTTGTTTTTCGTGCGCGCGAGCCGTGCTCCGAGCCCACTTGAAACGGTGCTGTTGATCGTTCTGACGCTCGGCCTCGCGATGGTGACTTTTCGTTTCATCGAACGTCCCGCATTGAGGACGATTCGGGCCGCCTCGATGAAACGCACCTTTCTTTTCGCGTTGGTTGCGCTCATCTCGTGTGCGGGGATGGCTCTCTCGCTCGATCACGAACTAAAAAATTCTCTCCTTCCCCGCATCACCGAATCTCCACTTGGAAAGGCGATCGCGGAGGCAAAGGATCAAAAGGTTTATGACCATGCCTATCGCCGACGGACTTGCCAGCTGCAGGACGACCAAACGCCGGAGGAGCTCGATACCGCGACGTGCGCTTCGAAAGTCGATGGACGAAAGACGGTTTTACTTTGGGGCGACAGCTATGCCGCGCATCTCCTGCCGGGTTTCGAGGCGAGCGAAAACGAAGTTTGGCATTTCGCTTTGGCGAGCGCGGCCTCCTGTCCTCCTGTTTTCAATCGCAAAGATCGGCGGTGCTTCGAGTTCCACCGGTACGTCGTCGAAAAAATTCTACCGGTGCTAAAACCCGACATCGTGATCCTTGCCGGTGATTGGGCGAAGGCGAACTCCGCTAGCGAGGTCGAACTCGGTCTCGCCGAAACGATGAAACATCTAGGTTCTTCGAAAGTGCTCGTCGTCGGCCAAGGACCTCGGTTCTCGATGCCGGTCGCTTTTTGCGAATCCCATATGGCGCGGGGCCAAAGCCGGGTCTAAGCAACGGCTGCTGCGTCGGCAGGAGACTTCCGAAACGGGAGCTTCGCAGGAGAAGGGATGCACCGGTGCGAGTCCGGGTGGCGTGCTGGACGTGGTAGCTGCGGTAAAATCCTGCCTTTGTTGTTAAAGGCTAGGGCAAACTTC
>JAZKJB010000040.1:13026-13253 GCA_040384505.1 Bdellovibrionota bacterium
CTTGGCTCCGCGTCTCGGCTTCGAGTACTTCGACCTTCACGATCGATTGTGCGTGGAAAAACGATGTGACGTGGTCAGAGATGGGAAGTTGATGGTTTGGGATCAGGGCGGACATCTCACCATCGAAGGTTCGAAGAACGTCGCGCCTCACATCAAGAAGACGTTGTCGGCCGACTGATCAGCGGAACAATCCCTTTTTCGGGGCCGTGACCGCTTCACCTCGAAGT
>JAZKJB010000041.1:0-2224 GCA_040384505.1 Bdellovibrionota bacterium
GTTGCACGCTTTGCGACGGAACTCCACGTTCTCGGAAAATGAAGCCGAAAGACTCTTTTCGAAGACGGGCTCGAGCGAGAAGTAAATCCGCAGAATTTCCGTGTCACGAGCGTCGAGCTGCGTGAGTTTTTCCGCAGGCGTTTTCGCTTCTTTCGCGGTGTCGAGCTCTTTTCGAATGCGCTCACGCTCGCTCTCGACTTCCGCTTTCAACTTCTTCACTTCGTCGAGTTTCGAACTCTCGGACTTCGCTTCCGTGACCGCGGCTGTCGCGGCCCTCACCTTTGCTGCCACTTGATCTCGATAACTCGGATCTTCGTCGACCGCTCCTGCGGCAAAACAGAGAGTCATGACCGAGGCGAACGAGAAAAGAGACTTCTTCATGGAGTCTCCCAACAAGAAGCCGGCCGGTTCGGCACGTCGGCGGCATGAGACCGAATGTCGGTCAGATACGTATTTCGAGCCCAGCGAGTGGCGCCGTTTCGAATCAAAAGCGCAGGATCGCTGCTTCGTGCTGTCGCGCCTGCACCGAGTTTGTCGAGAACGAGTCTCGCGGCATTCGGACCGGCATTGTACGCGACGAGCGCGAGTTGTTCAGCGATGAGCTGAAAATTTCGATGGCTTCTCGAAATCCCCTTGGACTCGATGTGTTCTTTCATCGTCTTGAGATAAAACGAAAGAAGTGCGACGCCAGCGATGACGTTGCGTGGAACCCCGTTGTTCATCCCGAACCATGCGCAGTTGTTCAGATCGGCTCTCTCCGGAACCTCACTGATCAAGTGCCGAAACGGATCACAGAAAGCCCGCTTTTGTGGTCGCGACATCATCTCGTCCAAATGCGCGCGACCGGCCTGCCCGTCGTTGAACACTTCGCGTGCGGCGACCGACGTCAACTGCATGAGTCCGACACCGCCAGAGTACTGGACGAAACCCATGAAGGCGGATTCGTTGTTGATCATTCCGAAGAGAATATCGGGATTGATCTCGTTGCCTGGTGAGCTCATGCATCGAACGGCCGAGTTGATCGTAAAATGAGTGTAGTTGACGTAGTTCTCCGTCATACAAGGAGTCGTATCCAACTCTCGCATCGTCGGCGTGCACACTTTACGATTCACGCGATTCAAAGGAATGTTGTCGTTCGCTCGCGAAACGATCGCAGCACGTATGCAAGCCCGACTGAGCCCGGCTTGATGAAATGCCGCGACAGTTCTAGCGACGCCGAGATTTCCGTTGTTGATCGGCGCCACGGCTCGTTGCGCGGCCAACCGCTCCGCCTGACACGCTCTCGTGTAGTTCGCGAGCGTTGCCGGCTGGCGCCAAGCCCAAGCGAAACTTCCCCGTGCGGGATTCACCAATTGATTCTCGACCGTTCGTTCGTTCGGATTCGATGTGCCGAGGCAAGCAAGTGGCGCGGGCGCTGCGGGCCTCGCCCCGATCGCGAAGGGCCACAGCTGCGAATGAGCGATCTCGGTCGATCCGATCGTCATGAGAAAAACGATGGCGATGGAAATGGAGCGGAACCGGGAGGCCATGCGCTCTCTTCGACTCAAACACCCGAATTCTGAAACGATTCGCGGAATCTAAACGAAAAAAGCCCAACCGAGGTCGAGCTTTTTAGAAATCGAAGGTTTCGATGCGATCAAAGAGTCGCGTCCGCCTTGAGATCACGCGCTGTCGCGACCGCGCAAGCATCGTGACCGGGCACGCCGGGATCGACAGCTCCGCTCGTGGGCGGATACGTTTTCTGGATGAAGTCCGCGAGCATGCGCAAGTTCATCGCGCGTCCGTCGCGAATCTTCGACTGAAGAGCCGAGAGATTGCGGGAAGAAACTTCGAGAACTGCTTCGACGGTCGCCGGCGACGGGGAATAACCGCGCTGACGCAAAAGAGAGATCGCCATCGCTGCTCCACCGGCCGCGACCGGAGTCGCCATCGAAGTCCCCATCGCACGAATGTATTTGTTCCCGGGATAAGTCGAAAGCAAGCCGCGGCCACTCGACGCTTTTTCTGCGCCCGGTGCACCAAGCTCCACCATCGACGAAGAGTAGTTCGAGAAATACGAGATCGAGCTATCCGCCGAGTTGAGCGATCCGACGTTCATCATTCCCGCATATTGATTACCGTAAGAACCGGGAGCCATGAAGTTCGTCGTCGTCAGTTTCTGTCCGTCGTTACCCGAAGCCGCGAGGATCGTGACGCCTTTTTTGATCGCGTAGTTGATCGCCGA
>JAZKJB010000042.1:0-10588 GCA_040384505.1 Bdellovibrionota bacterium
GTCCTGCCCGCACTTTTTCCCGCGATTTCGCAGGCCTATCTCCAGCGCGGGTTCGCATTAAATGCAAAGCCAGGACTTTCGGGCGACGGAGGGGACCAAGAGCTAGTCTGGTTCGGACTGAGCGTTCACGCCCTGTTCGGATGGACGTGGGCCGGGGGCCTCTTCTCCGGAGCGGGGTTCGAGCGTCAGGATGACGATCCCAAGCGAGGAAGGGCATGGATGCCCGTCCCCGATCCGGAGAAGAGGTCCCCGGATCCATCGGCCATTCGAGTAGGGCGTGAGCGCTCAGTCCCGCAAGCGGAACTTTTCTTTGATCTTCTCGGCACCCTGCGAGGCCGAGGCCTTGATGATCGGGGTGACGAAGACGACGAATTGCGATTGGTTCCGTTGGAACGACTTCGAAGCGTAGAGCGAGATGATCGGATCCGTCGCGTTGCCCTTCGGCAACTTGTTGTAATCGGTGCCCGTCGTGTTCGAGATCAACCCACCGACCGCGGCGCTCTGTCCGCTTCGCACGATGACCGTCGTCGTCAGCTGATCCTTCGAGATCATCGGGCCCTTGTCGGTGAGGCCGAGCAAGCTCGACATCATGAATTCCATCTGCAAGCGGATCGAATCCGAACGCGGGTTGATGATCGCGGGAGTGATCGCCGTCTTCATTCCGGCTTCCGCGAAACTCGTCTGCGGTTGCCCTTGCGCTCCGATCGTCTGGTACGGAACGTTCGTCACGTTCTGGAGATCGCCCTTTTGTCCGTCCATCACGATGAGAGTCGAGCTCTGAAGCACACGTGCATGGCCGTACTGCTTCGCCCAATTGAGTTTCGGGAGAAGGTTCGAGACGACGCCCGTGATTTGGCTGATGACTCCACCCGGAGCGCGGCTGTCGTTCGTGAAACTGATGTTCGAGTTGTCCTCGAGAGTCGGCGTGAACTGGAACTTGAAGCTCTTCTGGAAGTTCTTGTTGAGCTCCACGAAGTGAACGACGAGCTGGATGATCTTGCCCGGATCCTTCGGCGGCGCGGCCTTCACCGTGATCAAGTTCAAAACGAAAGTCTTACGAAGCTTGATGATCTTCCCTTGCTCCTCGCCGGTTTCTTTCACCAAGTCGGGAACGTACATCTGCGCGATCGCCTCGGCCTTGTCTTTCTCTGCGGGGTCGTTCGCGACGCCTTCCAAGATGAACTTGTCGTTCACGGCGCGAACCGTGATTTCCTGGTTGTTGATGTCGTTCGCGATCGCGAGCGCGATCTTGCGTTGAGCGTTCGGCGAAAGCGTCACGAGGCTCGAAGCGCGTTTGTCGTATTCGCTGATGACCGAGATGATCCGGTTCATGTCGCGCGCGAGGAGCACTTGCCCGTCGACGACGACTTTGTTGTTGATGTTCTTGACCGTGACGCCCTCGATATCCGAGAGCAGCGCTTTGATCTCGGCCGCGATCTTCGCGTTGTCCGATTTCTCGACGTTGAGCTCGAAGTCGTAGATCTTTTTGTCGTTGGCGTCGTAGATCGAAAACGTCGCGAAGCCGGGCTTCACGGGCGTGAACTTCAAAACTTGCGAGCCGCGGTCGACTCCGACCTTCGCGACTTTCTTGTAATTGCCTTTGAACTTCGCTCCCTCGGGGAGGTAGGGAAGATTTTCGGTGTGTTCGAAGCCGATGAACATCGAGATGGTTTTCTGGCGCGAGGGATCCTTGCCGGAGATCTCGTATTCTTGCTTGTCGGGCTCGTCGACGTCTTTTTTCTCGTTGAGGGCCGGAGCGACGGGCGGCGACACTTGCGCCTGCACCGCGAGCGAGCCGAACACGATCGAAAAGCCGATCGCGAAGCCCACGACGACGGTCGTTCTGGTTTGATGGTTTCGTACTTTCATATCCCTCTTCCCTCTGCTTGATCCCCGGTAACTTGCAGCCCGACGTCCAACGTTAGAGCTCTTCGAATCGTCCGCGTTTCTTGGGCAGCGACGTCGGCATTTTCGCCTGTGGTGTCGGCGGCCGGAACATCTGTTGCTGCGGAGGCGGATTGTACATTTGTTGCGTCGGCGGCACGGCAGGCGCTTGCGCCGGTTGACGTTGAACCGACGGTCGGCCGAGCACGTCTTCGACCGTCGTGATCCGGGTCGGAGTCTGCAGTCGATCGTTCGGATGTCGAAGCACCGTGAACAAGCTTCCCGGCGAAGTCGCCAAGATATAGACGAGCGATTGGACTTCGTCTGGCTTCGCTTCGATCGTGATGTTCGAGAACGTCGTGTTCGCGCTCAGGTTGATTCGGTTGATCGTTTTCCCGTTCGCATCGAGCTCGAAGCGTCGCGGAAGCTGGTTCTGCACGCTGAGGCCGGTCGCGAGAACGACGACGTCTTGCATGATCGTGCGAACTTCGCGTCGGGCTTCGGCGCCTTTACCCGAGTCGAGAGCCGCGATGATGTCGATACGATCGCCGGGTCTCAACAGTCTCGAAACTCCGCGCATGTCGTCGACCGGAATCGTGATGCCGCGTTTACCTGGCGAAATCTCCATGGAGAGACCCGTTTCGGGTCCCGGGGTGAGGAGCTTCGTCTGGAGGATTTGTTCGCCCTTCTTGATCGGAACCGCGGCGACTTGTCCGACGGCCGCTTCGGGCTCCGTCACGGCATCGGGCTGGATGAAGTCGACCGGTCGGTCGACGTAATCGAGCACGGACTCGTCGATGGTCTCCATCTGGGAGATGTCCTTGCTCGCGATCACGACACGCTTGGTGGCGCCGAATTTCTTCGAGAGCTCCGTCTGCTTTTCTTGCGACCAGCTATAGAGCAGGAAGATCGCGCCCAAGGCGGCGATCACCGAGATCCATAGAGTTCGTGTTTGGCTGGACTGCATACGTTCAATCTCCCCCGCAGGCGCTGTCGAGACAAATTCCGTATTGGACCATGATCCAAACGGGGCTCGCTTCGAGCTTCGTGTTGCGTTTCTGTTGACCGAGCTCGTTCACGCTCGTCGGAATCTTTTCATTGTGGTTCGCGATGTCGCGCCCTTTGACCGTGTTCGACGCGAGTCCCATGCGGAGCGCGCGCTCGGACGGTTCGAACTGATCGCTCCCTGCGGGACGCGATTCGCTCGTGATCGCATGCAGGCGTGCGCCCGCGCCTTGGTAATGGCGGTAGTCGCCCGGGTTCTCGCGGAAGTAAGTCAGGTTCGTGCGGTTGCGGAACGTCTCGAACGCGTAAGCGCGAGCCGAGATCGAATGCATGATCGACGTGTGGATGATGCCGAAGGTTCCGAACGTATAGCAGATCAGGAAAACGAACAGGAACAAGAGCGGGATCGTTTCGATCGTCGCCAAGCCCTTCTCGTTTTTCAAGATCGTGCGTTTCGTCTTCATCTCAACACCCATTGTCCGTCACGAGAGTGGCGGAAGCGGTCGGCAGTTCGTCGTACTTGGAATCGAGTTTCCGGATTTTCTCGTAGCGCTGCGAATTGAAGTCGCGGCATTCCGCCGACGTCACTTCGCGCATCAGATAAGCGTTCAAGATCGCCGAACCCACGGGTGAGTTGTCGTCTTCGGTCGTGTTTCCGACGACGGGGAGGCGCATGTTGAGAACTTTCGCTCTGTATTCGACTTGTGCGCCGACGAAGATCGCGTTGTCGGGATCGGATTCGGGATACTGACCGTTGAAATCGCCGACTTGCGGATTCTTCAGCGTGAACCAGCTCTGATTGAAGATCCGGCTGAAGATCCCGCTGCCGGTCAGTTGTTCGAATTTTTCCAGAGCGAGATCGCGCTGCATGTTCTGATTTTCGTGAGCGCCGTGAAAAGTACGAGCGGTCGCGAAGGTGATGTACTGGCCGGCTTCGACCGTCGCGAGTGTCAGCGCCATGACGAAGAAAATCGCAGCGAAGCCGAACGCCATCGTGAGCGCGAAAATGAAATCGAGGGAGATGATTCCCTCTTCGCTCTTCAAAATGTTCGAACGCTTCACGCTTTTCATCTTCAGCTTCCCGGCACGGTGTTACCGCGCGCCGTCGCATGACGTGCTTTGATCGACGGATGTCTCGCTTTCGAATCTTTCGGATTGGTCCAGACGCCGTCTTCGATCATGCCTTGAATGGGTTGCCACGGGCCTTCGACGAGCCCCGCGACCATCTTGCGATCGCGGATCTCGCGGCCGAGGAAAAGCGCCATGGAGACCATCGCCGCCATGAGCAGAATCGCTTCTATCGTGAGCTGACCCCGCTGGTTCAGTTTCACATGACCCCCACTATCACGAGATGGGTGAGCCATCCCATGAGGATCGCGACCGTGAACGGCATCGTCTGGAGCTCGAGCCCCTGACGTTGCCGAAAGATCGCGATCGAAACGATGTTCGAAGCCAATGTCTTGATCTGTCCTCGCAACACCGTTCTGGCGAGCCCGAAGAGCGCTCCCCACAACACTGCTGCGACCGATACCGTCACGACCGCTTCCCATCCCGCTACGATCCCGAACGCCGCCATGAGCTTCATGTCGCCCGCACCGATGATCTTCATCAGCACGAAGGGAGTCAGGAGCGCGAAGCCCGCCGTGAATCCCAGAACTCCGAGCACCATTCCGCCCGGGCCCTGCGCGACGACCAGAACTACGATCGCGAGAGCCGCACAAACGCCGAAGAGCCAGTTGTGGAACTTTCGCGAACGCAAGTCGTCCACCACTCCCGCGACCAGGATCGCGGTCGCTGCGACCAACGGTGCGGCGGTCGCGAATGACGAGCTCACTGCAAGAACTTTCCGTCGGGTGCGCCGGCCGAGGGCTTTTCCCACTGCTGGCGCTGTCCGAAGACGTTCTTGAAATCACGACCGGTCGAAAGCTGCTGTTCGATCCGCGCCCCGAGGCGCGGTCCCGAACTCTCGAACGTCTTCAACGGCCCGTGGTCACCGAAGAACGCACGGGCAACGAGGAAGACGAAAATCGAAATGAGCAGAACCAACTCGGTCGTCATTCATTCGCCTTGATCAGCCGCCGCCGGTCGCATCGATGCCGTTCATGCCAGCTTCGACGTTACCCAACTTTGACTTCACCATGTCGGTGATACGCGTGCGGAAAATGGCGACGACGATGACGACGACAGCGAGAAGTACGATGTACTCCGTCGCACCTTGCGCCGACTCGTCTTTCCACAAAGACTTCATAACGTTCACGATCTTCTTCATAGATCCCCCTTCTGGTTCAAACGGCCTGCGACGACGCGCAGCCGGTCTTTCATCGTATCGGTCACTGCCAAGATGCAATTGAGGCTAAATGTCGAGGTCGACTCGTGATCTGATCCTCGATGGATCGATTCGAGACACATCGTGCGGCGTGGGAAAATCGAAAGCTTTCCCGAGGCAACGTGGAGTCTTGCGCCGTCTATGAGCAGATTATCATCGTTGATTCGCAGCGAAATCTAATTCTGAGAAAGACGCCGTATTTGACACTTCGACGTCTCGGAACGAGACAATGTCCAGGAACTCGTCACGCCATGCGAGGGTCGAGCCAGAGAAGCCAAGCCCTCCGAGTTCGTTAGGCAAACACGGGACCCCAGGAGAAATCGCCATGAAATCTTTCGACAGCACGCTCTTGGTCTTCGAAGCGGCGAGCACGACGACGGGTTTCGTGGCTCACGAAGAGATCGCGAGTGTCGCCGGCGTGAGAATTCTCGATGCTTCACAAACGGGAGATGGTCGTTTCGTGATCCTGGCCAGCGGCCCCGCGGAGTCGCTCGAGACGGGTGTCGATGCCATTCACGCCAAACTCGATCCCGATTCGGCGATCGTCGACCAAGAGATCCTCGAGAAAATCGCTCCCGTCGTTCTCGAGAGCGCGTTCTCGCTCCTTCAGCAACGCCTCGAAGAAAGTCTCGTCGTCGTCGAAACCGAAACGGTGAGCGGATGTTTCGCCGTCGTTCACGCCCTCGTCACACATCACGGTCTGAAGCCGATCGAGCTCCGCATTCGTCGTTCGAGCCAAGGAGCGCACGCGTATCTGACGGGCTCAGCCACGGCCTGCGGGCCCGCGGCCGAAGAGGCGCGCACGCTCTTGAAGGTCGCGATGCGAAAGGGCTCGGTCGAATGGTTCGAGAAACCATCGGCTGCGCTCAAGTCACGTTTCGATTTCGTCTGAAAAGAGTCTTAGTCGCACTTCAGGAGGCGCGCTTCGTATTGGCTCTCCCACTGAGTGTCTTTACGTGAGCGAAGCTTCGAGATCGCGATGCGAAGATCCTTCGTCATCTTGCGGTCGATCGCACAGGCTTTGCCGAAGGCCTCGAGAGCTTCGTCGTTCTTCTGCAGTTCGAACGCCGTGTTCGCCAACCCTTGCCAAGCCCGCGTCGATTTGGGATCGGCTTTCGTCGCCTGCTTGTAGTAGCGGTATGCGACCGCATAATCTTTTTTGTCGAGATAGATCGAACCCGTCGTCGTCTGAACGGACTCCGAGGCGGGAAAGCGCTTGGCCGCTCGAGCGAGAACTTTCTGAGCTTCGGCGCCGCCTTCTTGATCGCGGAGACTGACCGCGAGGTGAACGTAATTGTCGGCGTGCTTCGGATCCTTTTCGATAGCCGCCTGACACATCTCCGTCGCCTTCTCGAGGTAGTCGTCGAAGGAGAAGAGACGACAAAGCGCCGAGTAGAACTTCGGTTTGTTGCCGAAGAGCTGCATCATGTCGCTCAAGACCGAGCGAGCCTCATAATACTCGCGTCCCTTTTCGAGCTCGGTCCAAAGACCTTCGTAGGCGGGTTCGAATCGCTTGTTGAGGGCGATCGCGGCTTGAAAGGCCGCGATCGCATCGCTCGGTCGTTTCAAGCGGGAGAAAACTTCCCCGAGCTGAGTTTGCGTGACGTAGTCGTTCGGATTCTTCGCGAGACCGAGTTGCAGAGTTTTGATTTCGATGGCCGTGTCGCCAGCGCCTTTGCCGGCTCGCGCGAGAGTCATCAGCCCGCGCCGCGAGAGCTGATCGGCGAAGGGTTGCAGCAGATCGATGACCTTCCGGTATTCCTTTTTTCCCTCGAGAACGAGCGCTTCGTCGATCTTCGCTTCGATCTTCGGATCACGCTTCTCGATGACGACCGTCGTCGGCACTTCCGCCGCGGGTTTTCGCGATGGTCGTTTCACCGGTCGCTTCGCCGGCGTTTCATCTTCTTCGTCGAGATCGATTTCGTCGATGGAGACTTGCTTCACGGGCTTCGCACGCACGACGGTCGGCTTCACGACCGCTTTTTTCGCAGTAGGCTTTGGTGTCGACTTTTTCGTTTCAGCCACGATGTCAGGCGCAGCGACCAGTTCTTCCATAGGCTCGGGCGCCGCTTTCGCCGCCGGCTTTACCTTCGTCGCTTTCGGTGAAAGAAAGAGGGACGGCGAATCGAGCTCATCGTCGAGCGCCTCGTTTTGAGACACGAGAGCGCGTGATTCGCCTTTGGCGACGCTCGTGAGAGCGGCGATGGATACGATGGAGATGACAGTGACCACCGAGGCGGTCCACTTCATTTTGAGACCTTTCCGTCCGATCAGTCGTGAGAAGGCATGTCCTTTATCGGAACATCGGAAAAAAAGTCTGAGGCCCTCAGTGTCGAAAAGCCGTCGAACCGCATCTTGGAACCGGGAATCCGGCCAAGGTACGCTCGAATACATTCTAGTCCTCGTCATCACCGTGATCTTGTTCCTCACGGTCGTCTGGCAATTCAACGATGCCTTCCGCTCTTATGCCGAAAATTTCTTCGACGGCTACGTCGCGTGCCTCCTCGAAACCGGCGAGCTCCCGGGTCGCGGTGGAAACTGCACGGCGGATTACAAGGCCTTCAAAATCGCCGATGGAAAACCTCTCATCAACGGACCTCTCGGTGACGGATCGACCGGTGGTCCCGGTGGAGCGGGCACAGGAGGCGGCGGAGCCGGTGCCGGAAGCGGCGGGAAAACCGGCGACGCTGGTAAGAATGCCGATGCCGGTAACAAGGGCGCAGGCGGTTCCGGTGGCGATGGCGGCGGCGGCGGGGGAGGCGGCGAAAGCGGTCCACCTGCAGGCGCGACGACCGTCGGTTCGATCGGAAATCGAGGGAAGGGCCGTTCGAAATCCACGGCCGTCGGTGCCGCGAAAGACGAACAGGGACAAGACGGCGGAAGCAGCGAATCTCTCGTCGGCCCGATGGCCGGGATGGGCGCGAGAGGAACTGAAAGTTCTTCGGGTCGGGCAAAGAGAACCGCGCTCGATCGCGGTTACGGCTATTGGGGTCAGCAAGAGCAAGCGGAAGCCGCGGAATCCAAAGCACCGATCAAATCCGTTTCGCCGAAGAACGAAAACGGCAACAACCTCCGCTCGAAAAAGACGTCCGTCGACATGTCACGAAAGACCGCATCGGTTGCTTCGGGGAGCGACGACGGATTCTCGTTGGGTTCGCTCATTCGTTACATCTTGATCGCCGGTATCGTTCTCGCGATCGTCGTCTTCTTCGGCGGCCAACTGCTCCAAATATCGAAGAGTTCCGAGAAGTAAATTCCCCGTCGTTCCCTCGTGAGCGCGACTCAAGTGCGCGACTTTTGCACCTTTTTCGAGCGGGCCGTGTCATCCGGTAAAATGATTTCACCCGCTCGGAACCCTCGAGATTTGAGGTTGTCGTTTCGATCGGGCGTATGGTTAGGTCCGCTCACTGTTTCGGGGGAAATAGAGGGGCATGGATCACATCATCGAGATCAATCGGCGGAGCGTGTTTTCACTCGACGAAGCTCAAGAGCTCTTGCCGATCGTATTCAGAATCACGAAGGCTTACAGCCAGAAGGTCGAAGCGCTCATCGAGCGGCTCGATTCTCTCGGCAGCTCGAACGAGACGCTCTCGTCGGCGATCGAAACACAAGTGAACGACATGATCCAAGAGTGGCAGGGCAAAGTCCAAAAGCTCGGCGCTCTCCCGAAAGGGCTCTGGATCGCGGACTTCGATTCGGGCGACGGATATTTCTGCTGGAAGTTCCCCGAGCGGGCCATCGAGTTCTGGCACAAGTACACCGACGGGTATTCGAAGCGCGTGCGTGTCACGGATCGCTTCCAACCCATTTCGCTCCACGACCGTGTCCGCAAAAAGGTCTTCGCACCCATCAGCTTGCGGCAGCCCGAAATCACTGATTAAGTAGCCGGCATGCGCGTCGGTCTCGCACAAATGAACTCCACGCTCGGCGACTTCGCGGGGAACCGCGAGAAGATCGTCGAGCTCGCGCGACGCGCTCTCGAGAAGCGTTGCGATCTCGTCGTCTTTCCCGAGCTCACGCTGCTCGGTTACCCGCCGAACGATCTTCTCGAGCGCGAGAGCATCGTCGAAGCTCAGCTGAAAGAATTCGAAAAATTGGTGAAACAGGTTCCGACCGGTATTGCCGTCGTCGTCGGTCTCATCACCAAATCCGGGCGCAAGAAGGGAAAGCCGTATCATAATACGGCGGCCTTCCTCGTTCGCGGCAAAGCCCCCAAGTTTTTCCACAAAGAACTGCTTCCGACCTACGACGTTTTCGACGAGGCACGATACGTGGAGAAGGGCCGCATCGCCGACGGCTTCATCAAGTACAAAGGCAAACGCCTGCTGATCACGATCTGCGAAGACATCTGGGGCTGGGAGCTTCCCGATCACCCGACGAATTATCTCGAGAATCCGCTCGTCGCGCTCAAACGCGAAAAAGTCGATCTCGTCGTGAACCTCAGTGCTTCTCCCTTCACCTTCCAGAAAATGGACGATCGCCGAAAAGTCGTCGCGCTCACCGCGAAGAATTTCAAAGCGCCCATGGTCTACGTGAACACCGTCGGGGCTCAAGACGAGATCATCTTCGACGGCGGGAGCTTCGCGGTCGATGCGAAGGGGAGAACGATCGCGCAGAGCGTGTTCTTCGAGGACGACTTGAACGTCGTCGACTTCGCGACGGGCGTCGGAGGGTTTCGCGACGTTCCGGAAGACAAAGTGGAAAGGACCCGTCGGGCCCTCGTCTTGGGTCTGCGAGATTTTTCACGAAAGACCGGCATTCAGAAAATGCATCTCGGTTTGAGCGGCGGAATCGACTCGGCGGTCGTCGCGTGTCTCGCCGTCGATGCGCTAGGACCGAACCGCGTGACCGGCATCACGCTTCCCGGTCCGTTCAACGAAGCTCGGAGCAAATCGCTCGCAGAAAAACTCGCGAAGAATCTCGGCATTCGGTGCTTCGACATTCCAATCGCGCCCGCGTATGACGCCGTTCTCTCGTCGTTCGAGTCTTCGCTCGGAAAAGCCGAATTCGGAGTCGTGAACGAAAACATGCAGGCGCGCTTGCGCGGTCTTTTTCTGATGTCGCTCTCGAACAAAGAGGGAAGTCTTCTTCTCACGACCGGAAACAAGAGCGAGTACGCGACGGGCTATGCGACTTTGTACGGCGACATGTGCGGCGGCCTAGCGCCGATTGCCGATCTCGTGAAGGGTGAAGTCTACGAGCTCGCGCGACTCTACAATTCCGAACGCGATCTCATTCCCGATGAGATCATCACCCGGCCACCTTCGGCCGAGCTTCGCCCGAATCAAAAAGATCAAGACTCACTTCCGCCTTACGACGAGCTCGATGCCGCCGTGAAGAAGCTAGTGGAGAAGCAAAAGCCCGCACGGACGG
>JAZKJB010000043.1:0-2430 GCA_040384505.1 Bdellovibrionota bacterium
TATTCAAAAAATTTCCTCGGCATTACCCGGCGCCTTCGATCTCAACTCGGCGATCGCTCCTTGGGTGATCGGCGAGGAGGGGCTCGCGCGCCTCGGATTCACGAAGGACTCTCTCGGTTCGAAATCGATTCTCGAAGCGCTCGGCTTCACGGCTCAGCAGATCAAGGATGCCTCGAAAGTCGTTTGCGGGCGCATGACCGTGGAAGGTGCGCCGCATTTGAAGGCCGAACACTTGGCGGTCTTCGATTGCGCGAACAAATGTGGACTCGACGGCGAGCGGTATCTGGCGCCGATGGCTCACGTTCGGATGATGGCAGCGGCTCAGCCATTCTTGAGTGGTGCGATCTCGAAGACCGTGAACATGTCTCACGAGGCGACGGTCGAAGAGATCGAGGACGTCTATCGTCAGTCGTGGAAGCTAGGATTGAAAGCCGTCGCGATCTATCGTGATGGATCGAAAGTGAGCCAAGTTCTTTCCGGAGGCGGGGCGAAGAAGAAGAAAGTCGAAGCCGAAGAGGCGAAGCCAGGCGTGAATGAGCGCGGCGAAGAGCTCGTCTATTCGCAGCGCGATCTCGAAGAGGCCGTCGCTCGAGCGATGTCCTTCGCCCCTGCGAAGAAGCGCAAGATGCCATCACGGCGTCACGGGCTCACGATCGAATCGAAAGTCGGCGGGCAGAAGATCTTCCTTAGGACGGGCGAGTATGACGACGGAGGTCTCGGTGAGATCTTCATCGACATGCACAAAGAAGGCGCGACGTTGCGGAGCATGCTCAACTGCTTCGCGATCTCGGTTTCGATGGGCTTGCAGTACGGCGTGCCCCTCGAGGATTACGTCGACAAGTTCACTTTCACGCGCTTCGAGCCGGCAGGCATGGTCGATCATCCGAACATCAAACAGGCGACGAGCCTTCTCGATTACATCTTCCGTGTTCTCGGCATGGAGTATTTGGGACAGACCGATTTCGTGCACGTGAAGCCAGTGGCGGAGGAGTTGGGTTCGGCCCAGGGTCGCACTTCGTCGACTCACGTTTCGCAGATGGACTTGCCGCTGGAGAAGGCGGCAGTTCCGTCAGCAGCTGCCCACAATGAAATCGCAGCATCGAATGCCGAAGCGGCGAAGTACGTGAAGCTCACGCAAGTCGCGGATCCGTTGAACGCGCAGCTATCCAAGATGATGGGTGATGCTCCGATGTGCAGCACTTGCGGTCACGTGACCGTACGAAACGGGAGCTGCTACCGCTGCTTGAACTGCGGGAACTCGATGGGGTGTTCTTGATCGTGAAACGGAAGAGCTGGGCCTGACGGCCCGGCTTCAAACTTTGACGACAGCCGCGCGCTCGGCGGCCGAGCGCTCGGAGAAATGCTTCATCGCGACCGACAAAGGCACCGGAGATTTTCCGCCGAGCATTCGCACTCGGTCTGCCCAGGTGGTTTTGCCTGCGGTGAAGCGGCTGATCGTGTCTTCGGGCAAAGCGTAGAAGCTCTGGAAGATCGTGTACCGAAGGCTCGGTTCCGAGGCCTGGAACAACAATCGATTGATCAGACGATAGAAGCGTTGGCGTGAGATCCACGGGCGGCGAAGGCGCGAGAGCATGTCTCGTGCGGTCGACGTCGTGAACTCGGGGATTTTCGGATTTTGTGGAATCTTCGTGATGAGCTCGGCGAATCTCATGGCATCGGGGAGGGCGTCACCCGTCGTCGCGTGCAGGTACCCTGCGCGTGCACCGATCGGGATCGGTTCGCCGGTGACGCTCACGCGGATCGATTCCGAGGTGAGCGGCAGCGGAATGACGTTGCGCTCTTCTTTTTCGATCGTCTTTATTTTCCAGCCGCGCCGCTCGACGTAAGCTCGGACCGATTTAGAAATACGATCGAGATTGAGATCGGGCGAATCGCTGTAGAACGTCTCCTCGATGAGGAGCTTGGTCTCGTCCCAAGGGATCAACCGGAAGAAACGGAGGCCGTCGAGCTGCGGGCACGTCGCGTCCATCAAGATCGGCGACGTCAGTTCGTGCGGCGCCTCGAGAGTGATGTCGTAGCCGACGTGTTTCCTGAAACCATTCGTCTCCGCGGGCGGAAGCTCTTCGGCGCCACGGGCATCGAGGACGCATTTTCCGTGGAACTCGGTGCCGTCCTCGAGAGTCACGGTGTGATCCGTGATTTTGTTCGCCTTCACGCCGAGGTTCAGGACGTCGTCGCCGAGCATGTCTTTGAGTGAGCTACTGAACTCGGTTGAACGAATCGCGTGGAATTGTCCGTCGATTTTTCTCTCGGTGCGCGGGAAGTGGACGGTGGCATCGTCCCACGAGTGCGAAATCATCGGTTTCAGGGATTCGAGGGCCGCCGGGGAGACGTCGGATTCGTGGAAGAGCCACGTGCGCTGGCCGCCGAGGTTCATCTTCGCATCGATCAAGCGGACCGAGCGTTCGG
>JAZKJB010000043.1:2440-13295 GCA_040384505.1 Bdellovibrionota bacterium
TGAATGTCAGGGCGGTCAAACCGCCGGAAAGGCCGCCGCCGACGATGACGAGATCCGAAGACGAACTCATGGAACTCCTGGGAGGCCGTGGATCGGAGTGGAACTCACCCGCGCGGCGTCGAACCTCTAGTGAACAGTGAGCCGCAAAATGATGTCAATACATGCTTGATCCGCTTCGTGCAGTCGGGAATTATCCGCCTTGGTCCCGAAAGGTGGTCGAAATGAGCGATTCCGCATGGCGTGAACTTGATCTGGCGAACCCGACTCCCGAGCACAAGATGCTCCGCGAAACGATTCGCTCGTTCGTCCAAACCGAAGTCGAGCCTCAAGCTCTCGAATACGACCGCAAAGAAAAGTTCAACTTGCCGCTGTTTCGCAAGCTCGGCGATCTCGGTCTCCTCGGGATCACCGTCCCCGAACAATATGGCGGTTCGGGCCTGGATGCCGTCGCGGCGGTGATCGCGAACGAAGAGTTGTCGGCGAGCGATCCGGGATTCTGCTTGGCGTATCTGGCGCACTCGATGTTGTTCGTGAACAACTTGGCCGTGAACGGCAGCGAAGCGCAAAAGCAGAAGTATCTCCCCGGAGTGTCGAGCGGCCAGTTGATCGGCTGTATGGCGATGTCGGAGCCGGCGGTCGGGACCGACGTCCTGGGTCTCGAAACGACGGCAAAGAAACAAGGCGATCATTACGTCATCGACGGTCGCAAGATGTGGATCACCAACGGTTGCATCGACGACGAAGGGACCGCGGCGGATCTGGTCTGGGTTTATGCGAAGACCGGCGATAAGAACGGCAAGCCCCAGCTCTCGACGTTCATCGTCGAGAAGGGAATGGCGGGCTACGAAGTCGGACAGAAGATAAAAGACAAGACCGGCATGCGTGCATCGAACACGGCCGAGCTCGTTTTCAACGGTTGCAAAGTACCGGTTGGAAATTTGGTCGGCGGTGAAGGCGAGTCGGTTCACCACATGATGCGAAACCTCGAGCTCGAGCGAATCACACTCGCGGCAATGAGTCTCGGCATCGCACGTCGTTCGCTCGACATCATGAATCGCTATGCGAGCGAGCGCCATGCGTTCGGTAAGCCACTTTCGCACTTCGGCCAGATCCAGCGTCACATCGCCGAGAGCTGGGCCGAATATCGCGCTTGCCGTGCTTACCTTTACGACACCGCTCGCCGCATGGACCTCAGCGGTTCGGCTTCGGGTCGCCTCGACTCGGACGGCGTGAAGCTGATCACGACGACTCTCGCGAAGAACATCGCCGATCGAGGTATTCAAGTTCTCGGTGGTTATGGTTACGTCGGCGAATACGTCGTCGAGCGTCTCTGGAGAGATGCGAAGCTCCTCGAGATCGGCGGCGGTACTCTCGAAGCCCATCAAAAGAACATCACTCGCGACCTCGCGAAGATGTCCGAGCTGATCAACGCCTAAATGGCATCTCGTTCGGCCCGGACTCCTGTTCGAGTGTTCTGGTTTCGCCGCGATTTGCGACTTCATGACAATCGCGGACTCGCGTTCGCGACGAGCGGCGATCTTCCCGTGCTTCCGCTTTTCATCTTCGACACCGGCATTCTCTCGAAGCTCGAAGATCGCGACGATGCGCGCGTCGGTTTCATTCATTCGACCCTTCTCGAGATGCGGGAGGCATTGAAGGCGAGTGGGTCGGATCTGCTCGTTCTTCACGGAAAACCGGTCGAGGTCTGGAAGAAAGTGCTGAAAGACTACGACGTACAGGAAGTCGTCATCAATCACGACTACGAGCCGTACGCACGAGATCGCGACCGCGCTGTCTATGATCTCCTTTCGAAGAGTGGCGTCGCGATGAAGTCGAGCAAGGATCACGTCGTCTTCGAAAAAGCGGAAGTGTCCAAAGACGACGGCAAACCCTATACGGTCTTCACTCCGTACTTCAGGAAATGGTTGGCGACTCTCACGAGCGACGATTTGAAACCGTCGAAGGTCGTCTCGAATTTTCTCGAGTGGACCGCGCCGACTTTTCCTTCGCTAAGCGATCTCGGTTTCGAAGCAAACGCGATCTCGATCCCGGGCGCGTCCGTCACACCGAAGTTGATCAAGAACTACGAGGAGACCAGAAACCTACCCGCGATTACCGGGACGTCTCGCCTCGGGGTTCATCTTCGTTTCGGTACTGTCAGCATTCGGGAGCTCGTCAGGAAAGCGAAGGCCGCAGCAAAGGACGACATTTGGCTGAAAGAGCTCGTATGGCGTGAGTTCTTCACGCAAATTCTCTGGCATTTTCCTCACGTCGTGAAGGGGCCGTTTCGTCCGGAGTATGCGTCGGTCGCGTGGAGACATGACGAAAAAGAATTCATGGCGTGGACCGAAGGTCGCACGGGATATCCGATCGTCGACGCCGGAATGCGGGAATTGAATGCGACTGGCTTCATGCACAATCGAGTGCGAATGATCACGGCGAGTTTCCTGGTGAAGCATCTCGCGATCGACTGGAAATGGGGCGAAGCTTACTTCGCTCGGAGGCTGCTCGATTTCGAACTCGCTTCGAACAACGGGAATTGGCAGTGGGTCGCGGGAACCGGTTGCGATGCCGCTCCCTATTTCAGGGTCTTCAATCCCCAACTTCAGCAAAAGAAGTTCGATGCGGAAGGCGAGTACGTGAAGCGCTGGGTTCCTGAGATCGAAACGCCCCACTATCCGAAGCCGATCGTCGATCACGTCGTCGCGCGCACACGCATCATGAAACTCTACAGCACGGGCCTCGGACGCAAGGCGCCAGCGCCCTCGAAGAGCGTGAGAAGCTAGTTGTGTCGCTCCCAGCGTTGGGCCAGCATGTGCTTCGTTTGGACTGACTCTTTCGGAGGTAGAAATGCGCATTCTCATCACGGGCGCAACGGGCCTCATCGGACGTGAAGTCGGCAAGCGCCTCGTCGGGAGCGGGCACGAAATCGTGGTCGTTTCGAGAAACCCGGCGCGCGCGAAAGCGGATCTTCCGTTTCCTGCGCAATGTTTCACATGGAAAGGCGATGCCGATGCGTTTCCGAAGGAAGCCCTTCGCGGCATTCAAGGCGTCGTACATCTCGCGGGCGAATCGATCGGGGATGGACGCTGGACCGAAGAGCGAAAAAAGAAAATCCGCGACTCTCGTATCGAAGGCACCAAGCGCCTCGTCGAGGGAATCCTCGCGACTCCCGACGTCCTGACCTCATTGAAAGTTTTCGTTCTCGGCTCGGCAATGGGATTCTACGGCGATCGCGGCGATGAAACTCTGGATGAGACGTCGACGCCCGGCGCGGGGTTTCTCGCGGAACTCGTTCGAGATTGGGAGGATCAAACCCGTCCACTCCGCGAGGCTTCGCCGACGACTCGCATCCCGATCGTCCGAACGGGTCTCGTGCTTTCTCGGCGCGGCGGTGCACTCGCGAAGATGCTCCCGCTCTTCACCAAAGGTCTCGGGGGAAAACTCGGACAAGGGAATCAGTGGATGAGTTGGGTCCACGTCTCCGACATCGCACGTCTCTTCGCTTTTTGCATCGAGGACGAAGGGACGAGCGGAGTCGTGAACGGAACTGCCCCTGAGCCGGTGAAGAACGATCGGTTCACGATCGAGCTCGCACGTGCGCTGGGCAAAGCCGTTTTCCTTCCCGTTCCGGAGACGGCGCTCAAGGTCGCGCTCGGCGAGCTCGCCGAAACGATCCTCGGCGGGCAGCGAGTGTTGCCGAAGCGAACTCAAGAAATGGGATTTCATTTCGACCATCCCGACTTCGTGAAGGCGATTCGAGAGCTTTGTGAGCCCCTGCAAAACGGTCAGCATGAATTCGTCGCGGAGCAGTGGGTGCCACGGCGGCCAGAAGAAATTTTCCCCTTCTTCTCGGTCGAAACGAATCTCGAGCGACTGACTCCGCCGTTCTTGTCTTTCAAAGTCGTAGGAAAGTCGACTCCCGACATTCGTGAGGGCACGCTGATCGACTACAAGCTCTCTCTGCACGGGCTACCCGTGAAGTGGCAAACTCGCATCGAGAGCTGGCAGCCCGAAAGCCATCGTTTCGTCGACTCTCAACTCAAAGGACCGTATCGCACGTGGCACCACACTCACGAGTTCCTTCCGCTCGCCGGAGGAACGCTGATTCGGGACCGAGTGTTGTACAAACTTCCTCTCGGATTCTTCGGTGACGTGACGGCCGGCTGGAAAGTCGCCGGCGACGTCGGTCAGATTTTCCACTTCAGACGCGAAGTCATCCAGGGCCTGTTCGGAGCACCGGTTTGAAACGCAGAGCGAGAGCGGCCACTTTGGCGATCGGAACCGAGATCACGGACGGACAGATCGTCGATCGGAACTCCGCTTGGATTTCGAAGCGTCTCACCGAAGCCGGGGTCGAGGTCGTCGAGCATCGTGCCATAGCGGACGACCGAACGGAGGTGGAGCGAGCACTTCATGATCTCGCCCCGAGAGTCGACGCCTTGTTCGTCACGGGAGGTCTAGGACCGACGAGCGACGACTTCACTCGCGAGTGCCTGGGAAAATTTTGCGAACGTGACCTCGAGTTCGACGAGAGCTCGTGGACGCACATCGAACAGAGGTTCGCGAGCCGCGGTCTCCAGGCGAAACCGATCCAGAGGCAGCAATGTTTTTTTCCGCGGGGCTCGCGCGTTTTGCGGAACAACGCGGGGACGGCGAACGCGTTCTCGTTCGATCATTCGATCGGCACACATGCCCTGCGCGTGTATGCGCTGCCAGGACCTCCGCTCGAAATCGCCTCGGTCTGGGAGGAGCATCTCGTGGACGAGATCGCGGCACTCACGCCGAACGAGTTTCGCGAAGATCTGCTGTTGATCCGAACTTTGGGATCGGGCGAAAGTGCGATCGCGGAAATCGTCGAACCTCTCATCGCCGGAAGCGGACTCAAGGTCGGATACCGCGCGCACGTTCCTTACGTGGAAGTGAAGCTCTGGTATCGCGTCGCCGAACTTCCTCGACTTCGCCCCATTCTCGAAGCCGTCGAGGCCGCAATCAAAGCGTATGTCGTGGGGCACGGGAGTGAGGACCTCGTCGATGCGATCCTCGTCGCAGCCTCGAAAGGCCGGCACATCTCGATTCGCGATCATGCGACGGGTGGACTTCTCGAAGAGCGGGTTCTCGAGAGACTTCGAACTCGCCGACCACCCGATACCACGGGATCGCTGTCGATCGAATCGAGCCTGCTCGGCAATGCGCGAGTCGCGATCTCTGCGAACGCCGACGTCGAAATCACGCTCGAAGAGCGAGAAGGCTCGAAATCATGGGTGCTTTCCGTGAAAAAGACGGGTCAGCGCCTGCACGAGCTTGAAGTGGCGTCGACGCCGCTCTACAACTTCGGCACCGAGCGCGGCCGAAAGTATTTCTGCGAAGTCGTCTTCCAGACCATCGCATCGCTCGGGATTTGACTCCCGGAGGATCCTTGCTCGATTCACGATTTCCGCACGATGGCCGCTTCGTCTTCGGCGACGCGACCCTTACGGCGAGCGAGGTGCTCGAACTTCTCGAGCCTCAGCTGACGGCCGAGCGCCAAGAGCGGATCCGTCTCACCGTCGCGGGGCGCACGTGCAACGTGGCGACCGTTCTCGAAGACATCTACGATCGCGGCAACGTGAGCGCCGTTCTCAGAAGCGCCGAAGCTCTCGGGTTCCAATGCGCGCACGTCATCGAGCTCGGAGAGAAGTTCAAGAGCTCCGCGCGTGTCACGCAAGGCGCCGATAAGTGGCTCGACGTGAGGAAGTGGAAGTCGACGGGCGAGTGTGTCGCGGAACTCAAACGCCTCGGCTACCGGATCGTCGCGACCCATCTCGATAGCAAAGCGAAGCCGATCGGAGAGATCGATTTCACGAAACCGACGGCTCTCGTCCTGGGAAATGAAAAAGACGGGATCTCGAAAGAGATGATCGAATCGGCGGACGAAACCACGATCATCCCGATGCACGGTTTCGTTCAGAGCTTCAACATCTCCGTTGCGGGCGCGGTCTCGATGTACCACATCATGCGCGAGCGCGAGCGAGTGCTCGGGCGCAGTGGCGATTTGACGGATGAGGAGAAACTCGTCTTGAGAGCGGAGTTCAGTTTGCGCTCGTCGAAGAATCCCGAGCGCTTGATCGAAGAGCTTCTCGCTCGTCGATCGAAGTGATCACTGAATCGAAGTGACGCCGGAGTCTTTTTCCAATTTCGAAATTTCGGAAATCAGTTCGGCGCGACGACCGCGAAGCTGATCGACTTGTGCGCGGACAGCGGGTCCCGCTTGTTGATTGCTCAAAAGCCGCGAGAGATTCGCGATCCGCGACTCGAGCTCCGTGTCTTGGTTCTCGAGTTTGCTCAAGCGAACACCGGCATCGTAGGATCTCAAGAACGTCTCCTCGAGATGCAGCGGACAAACGTTCTCGTAGTTCGCTCCACTGCGGCCGGCCGAGAAGCCTTGCTGAGGCGTACAAAAATCGATCAGACCCGCATCGCGACCATTGAGGTACAAATCGACGTCCACGGGCGACTCACCCGAGTTGCAGCGGCGCTTGTGATCGTCGAGTCTGAAAGTGGAATGGCCCGAGACGCCATCGGTTCGTCCCGTTTCCCACCAGTCGATACCCGCGCAAGCGTCGGCGACGGCGGTCTTCGATTGATGCGAGCATGAGGCGAGCCCGATCACGAATAGAGCTGCCATGGCGAGATTCGAGAGTTTCATCACTACCTTTGGTTGACCCGGAAAATACCGAAACAGGTTAGGGGCGGGCTACCCATTTCACAAGGCGAGGAATGATGACAAACGCACCTGGCCCCGCCCTAGGTAATGCGGTGCATTTGGTGCCTGGCGCTGAATTGATTCGAACCTCAAGATCGGGCAGTTTGGTTGAAGTTATGAAAATTGCGCTCTTCCATGATTCCGTGCTTCCTCCGCGTACTTACGGCGGGATCGAGCGCATCGTCGTCAGCCTCGCCTACGAGTATCGGCGGCTCGGCCACGACGTGGTCGTGATCTGCCGGAAAGGCTCGAAGCTCGACGACTTCGAGACCATCGCCTTGCCCGAGGGTTACCAGACGGCCGAGCCTTCGAAGTGGATTCCGAACGGGATCGATTTCCTCCACTCGCATCAGCCTCTTCCGTTGAAGCCGTCGATTCCTTTTCTCGTGACGATTCACGGGAACGGACACGCGGACGAGAAGTATTGGGCGAACACGAATTTCTTGAGCAAGAGCCACGCGCATAATCACAGTGCGACCGAGTACGTTTACAACGGCGTCGATCCCGAACGTTACCCGTTCGTCGAGAAGAAGAGCGACTACTACGTCTTCCTCGCGCGAACGACATGGCGAGTGAAGAACTTGAAGACCGCCATCGCTTGGGCGAACGAGCTCGGCGTCAGACTCGAGATCATGGGCGGGAGCGGAGTTTCGCGCGGAAACATTCGTTACGCCGGTCTCGTCGAGGAAAAAGAAAAAGTGCAGCTTCTCTCGAACGCGAAGGCGCTCATCTACCCGACGAATTGGGATGAGCCTTGCGCGGGAGCTCCGCTCGAAGCGCTCGCGTGCGGGACGCCGGTGATCACGTCGGTGAACGGGTGCATGCCCGAGCTCGTCAGGCCGGGCACGGGTGTGGTGTGTGACACGTATGCCGATCTCTTGCGTGCACCGGACGCGTTGAATTCGGTGAAGACCGCCGATTGTCGAAAATCCGTCGAGACGTTCTTCAGCGTTCGTCGAATGGCGCAAGACTATCTCGCGCTCTTCGATCGCATTCTCAAAGAAGGCGAGCTGCCCCATCGACCGAAGTACAATTTCGATCCGAAGAGCGTGAAGTTCTTGTACAAACCCACGATCACCAATCGTTTGCGCCACGCTCTGCTGGGGAAGGTCTGATCACGTGAAAGTCTTCGTCACGGGTGGTGCTGGATTCATCGGGAGCCATCTCTGCGAGCGGATGCTCGTCGAGGGTCACGAAGTCGTCGCTTTCGACAATTTGATCCTCGGGAAACGCGAGCATCTCGCGCATGCGATTCAAAATCCGAAGTTCCGCTTCGTCGAAGCAGACCTCGTGGATCTCGAGCGGGTGAAGAAGGAAATGGCGGGAGCGGAACTCGTTCTCCACATGGCTGCGAATTCGGATATCTCGCAAGGGGCGGCGCGAACCGACGTCGACATGCGAAACGGAACCGTCGCGACCTACAACGTGCTCGAAGCGATGCGCGTGACGGGAGCGAAGAACCTCTTGTTCGCGTCGACGTCGGCGATCTACGGCGAAGCGGATGTGAAGCCGACGCCGGAAGGATATGGCCCCCTTTTTCCGATCTCGTTTTACGGCGCGAGTAAGCTCGCGTGCGAAGGTATGGTCTCGGCGTTCTCGCACAACTGCGGGATCAAAGCTTGGGTCTACCGTTTCGCGAATATCGTCGGCACTCCGAGTACCCACGGTGCGATCCACGATTTCGTCGAGAGGCTCTTGAAGAATCCCGCGAAGCTCGAGGTTCTCGGCAACGGAACGCAACGTAAGTCGTACCTTCACGTGAGCGATTGCGTGGACGGAATGCTCTACGGATTCACGCACTCGAAACAGGATTTCCAATGTTTCAATCTGGCGAGCGCCGGTGTGAGCAACGTCCGCTTCATTGCGGAAGAAGTCGTTCGACAAGTCGCGCTCGTCACCGGAATCACGGCCGAGCTCGCCTTCGGTGAAGGCGACAGGGGATGGGTGGGCGACGTGCCGTATACCTATCTCGACGGATCGAAGTTCGCCGCTCTCGGTTGGAAGGCGCGCCTCGAAAGCGACCGCGCCGTTCAAGAAGCGATCGGCGAAGTGATCGAACAAAAAATAGGTCGTCGATGAAGCGCCAAGTGGTGATCCTCGCTGGCGGGCTCGGGACTCGGCTGCGCCCGATCACCGAGAAGATCCCGAAGCCGATGGTCCCGGTGGCGAGCGAACCGTTTCTCTATTGGCAGCTCCTCGATCTGAAGGCGCAGGGATACACGAAGATCTTGCTCCTGGTCGCCTATCTCGGTGAGCAGGTGCGTGCGTTTTTCGGTGACGGTCGTGCGATCGGGCTCGAAATCGAATACGCCTTCGAGCCGGAGCCGCTGGGAACCGGTGGGGCGCTGAAGAACGCTCTTCCTCAGCTCGCGAACGAATTCATTCTCCTCAACGGCGACAGTTTCTTGAAGGCGCCCTTGGCGAAGATGGAAGAAGCTTTCGCTCAGGGGCTCGATGCTCTCGTTTCGACTTACGACAATCGCGATCCCGTTCCCGTGATCCCCAACCTCAAAACACGAGGGGGGACGGTGATTGATTACAAAAAAGACGCCGGGCCGGCAGAAGGCTTTGATAAGATCGACTCCGGCATCTATGTCCTGAAGCGCAGCCTCATCCAAGGGGAGAAGCGCGAGAAGTTTTTGCTCGCCGATCTCTGGCCTCCGTTGATCGCCTCCGGGCGACTCGGCGCCTTCGATGTGAGTGAGCGCTTCTACGACATCGGCACCCCCGATCGACTGAAGGAATTCGAGGAGAAAGTCCGTGATTATTTCCCGAACCCCGTTTCGGATCAGCTTCCTGGGCGGCGGCACTGACCTTCCCGCGTTCTACAACGAGGAAGAGGGCGCGGTCGTCTCGACGACGATCGACAAGTACATCTACATCACGATCAACGATCGCTTCGATTCGACGTATCGACTCGGTTATTCGAAAACGGAGATCTGCAATTCCGTCGACGAGATCGACCACAAGATTTTCAAGACCGTCCTGAAGAAATATGCGCCGTTCGCATTCGCGAAAAACGGCGGACGCGGTCTCGAGCTTCTCTCGATGGCCGATATCCCGTCGGGCACCGGGCTCGGCAGCTCGTCGAGTTTCACCGTCGGACTCCTTCACGCGATGAAAGCCCACATCGGTCAGTTCACTTCCGCGGAAGATCTCGCGAGCGAAGCCTCGAAAATCGAGATCGACGATCTTCGGGAGCCGATCGGAAAACAAGATCAGTACGCCGCGGCCTACGGCGGCCTTCAATACATTCGCTTCCTGCCGTCGGGCGAAGTCTCCGTCGAACCCGTCATCTGCCCGAGTGGCACAAAGAAAGAGCTCGAGTCGTCGATGCTCGTGTTCTATACGGGACAGACGCGGTCGGCATCGGGTGTGTTGAGCGAGCAGAAGTCGAACACGGACCGCAAGCGCGAGACGCTTCGGGAAATGCGAACACTCGCGGCCAAGATGAAGGAAGTCCTGGAGAGCGGAAAGCCCGTCGCGAAAGCCGGCGAACTTCTCCACGAGGGCTGGATGCTGAAAAAGACCTTGGCGAGCGGTATATCCGATCCTCAGATCGACCAATGGTACGACCGGGCCCGGCGCGCTGGCGCCTCGGGTGGCAAGATTCTGGGCGCTGGCGGGGGCGGATTTTTGATGGTACTTTGTGAGCCTTCGAAGCAAGAAGCCGTTCGCCGCGAGCTCTCGGAGCTCCGTACGTTGGACGTCGGACTCGAAAGTTTCGGCAGCCGTATCATTTTCGTAGGATGAACATGAAATCGTTGGAATTCGCAAAGCAGTACCTGACCGAAACTCTTCCGCTCTTCAAAGAATTCGAAGGCGACGCCTTCCAGAGTGCGATGGGTGCGATCGTCGAAGCTTATCATCGCGGGTCGACGATCTTCATCTGTGGTAACGGCGGCTCGTGGGGGACGTCGAATCACATGGTGAACGATCTCGCGAAGGGCTCGGTCGTCGAAGGCAAGAAGCGTCTTCGCGTGCTCGGCCTCGGCGACAACACGAGTCTCTTGACGGCTTACGCGAACGACAACGGCTACGAGACGGTTTTCGTCGAGCCATTGAAAGGTCTCTTCCGCAAGGGCGACATCTTGATCGCGATCTCGGCCA
>JAZKJB010000043.1:13307-13715 GCA_040384505.1 Bdellovibrionota bacterium
GAACGTCGTGAAGGCTTGCGAATACGTTCGCGCGAACGGCGGCCAGGTCGTCGGACTCGTCGGATTCTCGGGCGGGAAGCTCAGAGAACTCTCGAACTTCGCGGTCCATTTCAAATCGCACAATTACGGTTCGGTCGAAGACGCGCAACTCATGTTCTCCCACCTGTCGAGCCAGTACATGCACCAGTACATCAAGGCGAGCGGCCCTGCTTTCGAAGCGGGCGTCTAATTCGTTTTTCGGGAGAGAACATGACGAAGAAAAAGTCGGCGACCGCGAAGACTGCGAAAACCACGAAGAAGGCGAGCTCGAAGGAGCTCATGGCTCCGCGAGTTCAAGCCGCTCAAGACAAGCTCTACGGCGAAATCGCGATCGAAGAAAATCAACTTGAAAGGTTTGAAAATCGCACT
>JAZKJB010000043.1:13725-22584 GCA_040384505.1 Bdellovibrionota bacterium
CGAAGAGGCCGAACTCGAACGTTTCCCGAATCGTACCCACGTTCGCAAATACACGATCGAGTTCACGTGCCCCGAGTTCACCTGCGTGTGCCCTCGAAGCGGCTTCCCTGATTTCGCCACGATCCGAATCAAGTACGTGCCCGATCAGTATTGCGTCGAGCTCAAATCGCTGAAGCTTTACATCAACGGCTTCCGCAACAAGAAGGTCTTCCACGAAGACGTCACGAACGTGATCATCCAGGACATGATCGATCTCCTCGATCCGCACGAGATCACGGTCGTCGGGGATTTCACGGTTCGCGGGAACATTCACACTGTGGTGACTGCTACGCATACCAAGGACTGAGTAAGTCGGTAACCGTAGCGGTAGCCGTTCGGGGCACCCGTTTCGGTTCCGTTTTTCGGTCTGCGGTTTCTTTTAGCGGCAAAGTTTGCGGACTTGGGAGACCGTTCGTTTCATTGGTTTCGTTTCGTCGACGTCTTTTCGCTTTACGAGGAAGACGTCGCGTTTCGTTCGTGTTTGTGGCGGGAGCTGGGGGAGCGGTACCAGCTTGCGTGCGCTCGAATCGTTCAATCTTTCGATCACGAAGTCCGGAGCGAAGACAGCGCAGGCGCCCGAACGCGCGAGTTCGAACGCGATTGCCAAGGTGTTCACTCGATAGCGAATGAGTCGCGAGTACTTCGCGTTCCAGCCGTCGCGGATTTTCAAGCTCAAGGGGTTGTCTTTCAGCTCCGTTGACGGGACCACGAAGGGAACGGCTTCGGGTTCGAGCGAATCGAAGACGCCGTTCCGTGCGAAGGCTCCTATCGTGACGTTCGCGATTTTCAGGTGATCCAGATCTGCGTGCGGGAACGGTACGAACGTGAAGCCGAAGTCGATTTTGGAGTCGAGCACACGGGCTTCGATTTCGCCTGAATCCATCTCTTCCATTTCGATTTCGTCTTCCGTCGCCCCGACGAGACCAGAGGCCAATGCGAGAGCTAGCGCTTCAGGCAGCCCGAGTTTGAACCCGGTGCGTGCTTCGTCAGCGCGGTCGATCTCCCTCAAGGAATTCACGCGCGAGAGAATTTCGCGGCTTTGCTGATAGAGCGCTCGGCCCTCGCGGGTGAGTTCGAGGCCACGCCCTTGCGGGCGGAAGACGTCGAAGCCGAGTTCGCTCTCGAGAGTCGAGATCGCCTTTGAAAGCCCACTGTGCGAGACGGCCAGCGCTTCCGCTGCTCGAGTCATGGAGCCTGCGTCGACGATGGCGCAAAAGTATCTGAGGCGATCTGTTTCCATAGGTCACGAGTTATGCCGTATTCGTCGCTATTCTTCAACTAACGATTTTGGCAGAACTCGTCTCGTGCAATGTCGCACACGAAAACAAAGGAATTTGAAATGTCTCTCAAGATCGCGCTCTCCATCCTCGCTCTCGCCGCTGCCACCCATGCCCACGCCTCATCCGAGGATCTCTTCGACGACGTGAAGGGGTCCTACGACGTGAAAATGCAAATTGGAGGTCGGACCTTCGATGAAGAGCTCTTGATCGCCGATGTGCGGCCTTCTTCGACCGGAGGAACCTACGGCCGTTCGTTCACCGGACTCTACAATGTGCCCGGAATCTTCATCAGTGAGGTTCACGACGGAAAAATCCGTCGGCGCTACTTGTGTGGTGGATTGATTCTCACGAACGTCGAATTTTCGATCGTCGCGAGGGAAAACGGTCATGACTACCCGGTGAGCATCCGAGCCAGCGGCGACATCTGCAATCTCAAGGGCACTGCGAAGCTTGCTGACGGGACCGAAATCGGTCAGCTCACGATGAAGCAGAACTCACCCGAGTGCACGATGGGAATCTGAAAATGTCGAACCCGATCCATTCACAAGTCATAGAGCGGCGCTCGATTCGGAAGTACAAACCGGATCCCGTGCCCGAGGAGGTTTTGAAGCGAATTCTCGAGGCGGCGACACGATCGTCGTCTTCGGGGAACATGCAAGCGTACTCGGTGATCGTGACGAGCGATCCTTCGATCCGAGCCGAGATGCTGAAGGCGCACTTCGACCAACGGATGGTCGTCGAGGCGCCGTTGTTCCTCACGTTCTGCGCGGACTTTCACAGGATGCGCGAATGGCTGGTGCTTCGCGAGGCTCCTATGAACTTCGACAACTTCATGAGCTTCATGATCGCGGCCATCGACTCGATCCTTGCGGCGCAAACGGCGTCCCTCGCGGCCGAAGCCGAGGGGCTCGGCATTTGCTTTCTCGGGACGACCCTTGCGAGTTGCGGGGACCTCGCGAAGATCCTGCAGTGTCCGTCGCATGTCGTGCCTGTCGTCGGGTTCTGCATGGGTTATGCCGACGAATCGCCTGCTCCGCGTGATCGTCTTCCTCTCGAAAGCCTCGTTCACCGGGAGCGGTACGAGCAAAAGGCAGTCGAAGAGGCTTATCGAATTCGGGAAGTGACCGGATGGAAGCGTTACCTGGAATCGCCAGAGTTGCGAAAGAAGATCGAAGATTCAGGGGTCGAGAACTTGGCGCAGGTTTACACGAAGCTGAAATACACGCGTGAAAGTCATGTCGAGTATTCGCGCGCGGTGACGACTTGCCTGGAAGAGCGCGGTTTTCTCGGCACGGAAGCCCCGATGTTCTGAGTTTTACGGAGCGAAAGGTAGGACCCAGTCGACCCGGGTCTTTTCCGAGAAGACGAATTTCACCCTCGGAGTTTTCATCGTACTTCGATCGGAGAGCAGAGCTTCCGTTTCATGAAGAATGAATTCCGGTGTCGCACCGACGGTGACCGGATAGGTGAAGATCTTGCACCGCTCGGATTCTCCGGGGCAGGTGCGACTTGCGATCGGTTCGATCGGTCCGCGTCCCGGGACGGTGATGATGGGTACCGAAAGTTTTTGTACGGCGGCGCCGAAAGGTGCGGGCGAGTAAGCGTGGTATTCGAGCTCCAGGTTCCGAGATGGATCGATTTCGCCGTGGTCTTTTTCGAAGGGATAGATGGGAATGATCGGAAGAAGAAGGGGGCCGAACGTGTAGTTGATCAGACCGACGTTTTTCACGGTCAAAAAGACGCTTTGGTGATCGCCTCGCGCCTCGCCGGACCGATACCGGAAGCCGATCGACCGTCCATCTTGCGATCGAGCCAAGGCGGGTGAGTCGCCGGGCTCCATTCGCTCGAACGAAAAATACTGCGGCTTCGTGATCGACGAACAGCCCACCAGCAGAACCAGTAAAAAGAGAGAACGCGCGAAGTCGATCAGAGGGTTGCGAGTTCCGTTTTCATCTCGCGATTCTGTTTGCGGAGCTGTTCTTGCTCCGCGCGCTTCGCTTCGATTTCGCGCTGCTTGCGTTCCATGTCGTACCGAAGGCTATCGCGGCGGCGAACCGTCTCGGGGTCTTCGGTGACTTTCGTTTCTTCGTGGGTCGCGCGCGTGATCGGATCGTACTTCAACTCACGCGTGATGATTTTTCCGTTCCCCATCGCGGACATTTGAGCCATCAGCATCATGCGTTCGTTGTCGATACCGCGGACGTTCGAATCGATTTCCGTGATTCGTGTTTCGTTGTTCTCGATCGTCGCTTTCAAGTAAGTCTTCCGGCCGCGATTGAACTCGGGCAGGAACGCGGCTTCGAGATCTTTCGGGCAGACGTTGTTGTATTTGCGGCCCGTCGATCCTGCCGAGTAGCCGTTCGTCTTCGCGCAGTACTCGCGTACGCCTTCCGCGTGACGTTTCTGGAGAAAGCGCGGCTGCTCGCCATCGCACATCTCGACGTTGAAGAACTCGCCCTTCTTGCCCGTCTGGAAAACCGTATCGGGCATGCAGTAGTTCGCCATTCCGGCTTTGAAGCCGCGGCTCAGTTCGGCTCCGTTGATGTCGGCTCCGGCCGCTTCGCACTTCTTCACGCGGTCGTCTCCCGTCAAGCGGCGCCCTTGCATGGCGACGCTCTGGCCGTACGTGAACCAGTTTTCCTTTTCGCAATCTTTTCTCACGAAGTAAGACGCGCATGAAGTCAGCATCAGAAGAGACGTCACGCAAAGAACGACGGTCGTCATGAAGGCACGCATGTGTTGCTCCAGGGCTCGAAGATTCACGAATGAGATGTGAACCAATCTGCCAAAGAACCGGCAGTGGAGCAAATGCTAGAAGGCTGGAGTGTCCGCGTCAGCGGGTTTCAGGCGCGTGTGGCGAGGGGACGAGGGCGACGCCCTGGGGCGCCGTCAGGCCCTTCTCTCGGAGGCAGCGCGAAACTTCCTTGGGCGAGAGGTCGGGCGAACAAGTCGCCACCGCGTCGCCGACGAACTCGTTGGTCACCGCCATGTTGGGGTCGTCGTAATTCACGGGATCGTCCGCCGACAGGGCATGAGACGGCGTCAGCAGGGCCGCCGTCGCGAGAGCCGCGAGAAATGAAGTGAACCTCAGGGTAGAGACCATCAGCTTTCAGGATAGGGCTAACGAGCGATTTCAGCCAGGATTTCGGATTCGGGGTCATCAACTTCAAATGGTCGCGAATGGTTTCCAATCGGCGTCTCGAACTGAGACGAGCCAAACGAAAAAACGCTTCCTTTTCAGGAAGCGTTTTCAAGAAATCGAATCGCGACTCGACTTACTTCTTCGGCTTCGGTTGCTCGGGTTGATAGAGCTTCGCGACCGTGACTTGTGCACCCGGCTCGATTCGTTGCTCGATCAAGTACTTCGTCACTTTCGCGACCGCGACGTTGTCTCCGACGTCGACGACTTCGACTTCAGCGACCGGAGTGGGCGTGCGCGTGATCTTGTACTTCAGTGCGCTCGTGCACGGATCTTTTTCCCACTTGTAGTACATGTTCGTGACGTTGAAGGTGTCTTTCTTCTTCATCCCGTAGCGGTAGCCGCCGCGGAACGCGATGTACGTGTCGTTGTCGACGATGTCCGGATCGTACATGACACGCGATTCCCAGACGTCATCCCAGCTGTTGTTGTCCGAGCGCATCTTCTTGTAGTCGCCGATGATCGTGACCAAGGCTTTGTCGAAAGCACTCATCACGACGTTGGCGAGCGGAGTCTTGAAGAAGAGATCGAGACCGATCGGGAGGCCGGCATTGAAGTCGATCCCGAGATTGACGGTCGATTCGTGCGACACGCCTCCGGCTTGAGCGAGAAGCAAATGGTTGAGCGGGTCTTCCGAGCGAAGTCCGATGTCGAGTCGGCTCTGCTTGAACTGAACCGAACCGGCAACTTTACCGGAGTCGATCGGTGATCCGTTCGATCCGTAACCGATGCCGATACCTACGCCCCAGGTCGCTTCGAACGACACGACTTCGCCTTTGAGCTGCGCCTGCGGAAGATCATAGAGACAGATCGGGAGCGGAGCGAGCGTCGCCGCTTGACTGACGCTCTTCGCATTCACGCCTTTCGACGACGTGCCGGTAGCGGGAAGCTTTTTGAGGAAATCGTACTTCGAGAGAACCGCTTCGTCGTGCGAGGAGATTTCTCCATCGCCTTTCGATGCGAGACCGGTCGCGACCTTCGCGGTGAGTTTCGATTGAGCCGCCAGCGTCGCGGGAGCGGGAGCCGGAACCGGGTTCATCATCACGAAGTGATCGCTGTTCATCACCGAGCGATAGAAGAGAGAGTTGGCGACGTATGGAAAGTTGATCGTCTCCCCAGACGGCAACTTGATCGGCTGTGCCGCGATGCGACCGACTTCGACGTCGAGTTTCAACACTCGAGTCTTCGCCTCTTCGCAACCTTCGTTGCCCATCGTAAGACCTGCCATCGCAAAGGCGAGGACCAGTGTCTTGAGTTGTCTGCGAGCGATTTTCATTACGTTCTCCTTCGTTGTGCGAAGTGCCGCATTGAAGTATCGCCAGTCCGAGGTCGCGAGTTAAAAGCCTAGCTAAACACGCGACGTTCATCGTTTTTGTTGAGTCGGTCTCGATTCGAGGCGCGCTAACGTCGCGAAACCTTTGAGAAGAAAAAAAATAGCATGTTCGAAGATTTTTTCGGTTGCAGAGTTCTTGATCACTCTTCGAAGACATCGAGTCCAGTTCCGGACGGATGTCTTGTCGACACTCTCGACACAACGAAGAGCTTCCCATTTTACCTAGGCAAATGGCCCGTCTAGGCGAGTCGGGGAGTGTCCGCGTTCCATCACTCTCTCGCGATGAGAATCGACTTCATGTTGTGCGCTTCGCGAGGTAATTCGAAATCGGGATCGGGGCTCGGCGTGCGCGAAAATCGCACGTTCGATCGCGGAGCGCTGGTGACGGCGAACTTGACGCGAGCGTGGAACTCTTCTTCGCTCCATCCCTCGTAGTTGCACGAGAAGAGCAGCGTTCCCCCACTTGATACGACGGCGAGGCATGAGGCGAGGAGCTCGTCGAAATCCTTGTCGAGACGGAAGAGTCCCGACTTCGAGCGCGAGAACGACGGTGGATCGCAGACGACGAAGTCGAACGTGATTCCTTTTTTGGCGGCCCACGCGAGATACTCGCGTCCGTCCATGGCGCGAAACTCGTGGCCTTCTGTCGAAAGCGAATTGAGCGCGAAGTTCCTCTTTCCCCACTCTAGGAAAACTTTAGAGACATCGACCGACACTGTCTTCGCGGCTTTCCCTGCGGCTGCAGCGACACTGAAGCCGGCCGTGTAGGAGAAGAGATTCAAGACGCTTTTACCGGCCGCGCGCTTCGAGAGCCATTCGCGATTACGGCGCTGATCGAGGAAGAGTCCGGGAGAAAGCCCGGATTCGCGGCGAAACTCATACGCGAGCCCGTTCTCGGTCGCGGTCCAAGTCTCGGGCGGCGGAGTTTCGCTCGAGAAGACGAGTGCGCGATTCGGCTCACGTCCGCGATCTCCGCGAACTTGCAACGTCCAAGTCTTCCACCCTCGAATTTCGATGAGAGCTCGAATCGACGTCCACTCCGCTTCGCTCGGCTCCGATTCTTTGAACCAAGACAACCACGCGACGTCGCCCAAAATTTCGATCCGCAGCGGATCGCCTTCACTGTGGATCACGCGACGGGCCGTCGTGGCATCGGCATCGAGTCCGGCGAGAGAAAGAGACGCCCACCAACGCTCGCGTCGATCGATGGCGGCGAGCCAGCGACAAAGGCGTGAATCGCCCAAGAGCTCGAGACGTTCGAACCAAACCGGAAGACGAACTTCGTGTCGTCGCCCTTCGATCTCGAGGGTGCGACTCATCAGCGAAAGAGACGGAAAGGCTGAGCCGCCGTGGAGCGTATCGCCCAAAATTGGAATTCCTGCGGCCTCCGCGTGGAGCCGGATCTGGTGCGGCTTTCCCGTGGAAGGTCGAGCGCACCACAGAGCGAAGCGACCGGACTTGCGAATGAACTCGAATCGGGTCTCGGAGTTCGTTTTGCCTTCGCTGCGAGAAACGAACTTCGATCCCTCGCGCTCGATGAACGATTCGATCGCGAATTCGCCGCGATCGATCGAACGATCCGTCAGGAACGAATACTCTTTCCGAACGAGCGTTGCTTCGAAGAGCTCTCTCGCACGCGCCGCCGTTTCGCGGTCACGAGCGAAAGCGATCGCACCGAACGTCTCTCGATCGAGCCGATGGATCGGCCAAAGTTTTTCACCGGAGCGAAGAGCGAGGAGCTCGAGGAGTCCGTCATTCACATCGACGAGCGGATCGCGCCGCTCGTCTTCGTTTCTCGACGAATGTGTCGTGAGACCCTGCGGCTTGTCGGCGAAGAGAAGTTCCATCCGAGTCAGCCGCGAGTGGCAGCCGATTCCTTGCGACGGCAATCGGCGCAAACGCCGTAGAGCTCGAGAACGTGATCGGTGAGCGTGAAGCCGAATTCCTTCGCGACCTTCTCTTGGAGGCGTTCGATCTCCGAGTTTTCGAACTCGACGATTCGCTGGCAGGTCGAACACGTCAGATGGTCGTGATGCCGTTTCGCCGCCCACTCGTAACGGGCGGGCATTCCGCCCAAACGAACTTCGGTGACGAAGCTCTGCTCCGAGAGAGTGCGAAGGAACCGATAAACGGTCGCGAAGCCGACGGCGGGGTTCTTCGCGGCGACGGATTCGAAGATGTCTTGTGCGGTGAAGTGGCTCGGGCCCCCGCGAACGACGTCGAGAATGAGGAGACGTTGGCTCGTCACTTTCAGCCCGAGATCGCGGATGATTTTCTTGGTCGGAACCTTGTCGCCTTTACGGCCGCGCCCGAGAGGCTCTTGTGAGCTACTGATCGGAAGAGACGTGGGAGCTATGGAGGTGGTTTGAAGTGCCATGGAAAGGGGTCTACCGAACCAGGGAGACCCTCGTCAAGATGCGAATGACTTTCAATATCGATTAGATCATTCGCTCCACTGGATGCGTGGTCCCTTGGAGAAGGAGCCGTCGCCCTGGATCACGACGGTCGTGCTATCGGCGACGAGAGCGTGGCCGAAGTTCCTCCCGCTCTCGATGACGTAACCCTTGTACCAAGCAGAAACGTCGTAGCAAACCGCGTTCGCGATGGCGCAGTCGCCGGTCGCGGCCGCCGGTGCGAACGCGTCCACGCACTCGTTGTGCGAGATCGGCGAACCCTCGGGCCAGCTTCCGCCTCGGTACGGGTGCGCCGAGCTCCACGTCGCGGCCATCATCCAGTCGGCGACGATCGGACACGCCTTGAGATTCGCGACGGCATTCGTTTGTTCGGTCGTATCGGGAGCGAAAACGCGAATGAGGATCGGTTGAGTGGAGAGGATGCGAGTCTGATTCGCCGAGAGGCTCTCGAAGCGGAGAAGAACTCGAGCGTCCTTTGAGATCGAGTATTTCATCTGTCCGTACGTGCGCGCATCGTCGCCGCGCCCGATCGAAGTCGAGATGTATTTCACTCCGTCGAGCGCGAAGGTCGTTTCGGTCGGGGCCGCAGCTCCG
>JAZKJB010000044.1:0-9389 GCA_040384505.1 Bdellovibrionota bacterium
CCGAAAGTCCACTGGTCGGTTTTCATCGACTCGATGGCGGCCTGGATTTCTTCTTCGTGGAACTTTTTTGGTATGAGCGGATACATGGAAAAAGCGTGGCGCGCTCGACCGTCAGTGACAAGGCCAGGAAATGCCGCGAGAAATTCGGTCTAACTGGACCTTCCGACAGGTGGCATTCCGTGCTCGTCGTCTATAATTCGTAAGACGTCACGAAAGGGGCCCAGTTTGCGGCTCGATCAGATCAAAATCGCGTTTTTGTCCCATGAAGTCGAAGGGCCCACGGGCTATCCCGACATGCTCGGCGAATATTTGCGCGAACACGGCGCGAAGATCGTGCACGTCCGCTTCCCCTTCTTCAACTCGCAAACGGCTTCGATCTGGGTCGAGCATTGGGATGGGAAGAAGAAACTCTCGCGACGCCGGAGCCTCGTTCGCTTCTATAAGCCCGAGCTCCTTTCGTTCATGAAAGACTTCATGTGGGTCATGACGGTCGGCTGGTGGGAAGTGCGCGGTGCCGACATCGTCATCTGCACGAACAATCTCATGGGCTTCGCCGGGTTGATCTTACGTTCGCTCGGGATCGTGAAGCGCGTGAACTACATGATGATCGACTATACGCCTCAGCGGTTCGGCAACCCCGTCGTCGAGAAGATCTACCGGATTTTGGATCGCCTCGTGACGACGAAAGCCGATGCGGTTTGGCCGATCAGCGTGACGATGCTCGATGGTCGCGTGAAGGCCGGCTACGTTCGGTACGACGAAGTGAAGAAGATCGTCGAGGCCCCGATGGGCACGTACTCGCACATCGTCTTCGCGAACGGCGCCCCGGCCTACGACAAACGCCACTTGGTCTACGTCGGCAATGCGAGCGGAAAGAACGTTCGTGCCGACGTCATGGTCGATGTCGCGGGTGAGCTTCGCGACCGCGGCGAAAAATTCAAGATGACGTTCGTCGGCGGTGGCTCGACGACTCACCTGCAGGCGCGAGTCGCAGAATTGAAACTCGAGAATCACGTCGAGTTCATCCCGCCGATTCCCGGCATCATCGATCTCGAACGTTATCTCGCGACGTGCGGCCTCGGCCTCGCACCGTACGACCCCTACCTCAAAGACAACTTCTCGAAGTTCGCGGATCCAGGGAAGATCAAAAACTACCTCGGCTGTGCACTTCCCGTCATCTCGACGACCGTTCCTCCGATCGCCGAAGAGCTCGAACAGACGGGCGCCGGAAAAGTCGCGGACCTCACTCCGAAAGATTTCGCCGACAAGATCATGGCTTATTGGAACGACGACGCCGGTTACGTTCGCGCGCGAAAAGAGGCGCTCCGCCTCGGCGAGCGTTACACCTGGCCCGCGATCTTCGACAAGATGATGGAGCAAGAGGGCCTTCAAAAAGCTCCCTCAGCTGGCGCGTGAGAGAACACGACAAAATCACGGTCATCATGGCGACCTTCAACTCCGAGGAAAAACTGCCTCGGACGCTCGAACGCCTCTACGCTCAAGATTTTCCTCGCGAGAAGCTCGAGGTCTTGGTGATGGATGGTGGTTCGACCGATCGCACGCGCGAGATCGCCACGAAGTTCGGCGCGACCGTCATGGACAATCCGTACACCGTGCCCGGCTGGGCCAAGTACATCGGACTTCACGCCGCGAAGGGGCGAATCGCGCTCTTCCTCGATTCAGACGAAGCGTACGCCGAAACGAAGTCGCTCGCGAACATCGCCCAGGCGTTTCGCGACAACTCCGAAGTTCACCTCGTCACCTCGAGTGGCTACCGGTCACCCGAGGGTTACCCCTTCATCAATTCCTACATCAACGAATTCGGCGATCCGTTTTCGTACTTCATCTATCGGCTCAGCAAGGATGCACGCTTCTACTTGCGCACGATGCGGAAGCGTTACCGGATCACGAAAGAGACCGAACAGTACGCCGTCTTCGATCTCGCGAAAGCCGACGACCTCCCGCTCATCGAAATGTACGCGATGAGCTCTGCGATCGACGTCGATTACTTCGAGAAAGAATTCCCCGAAGCGTTTCGCTCTCAAACCGAGTTCTCGCACGTCTTCAATCTGTTCATGGCTCGCAAGCCCGTCCTCGCGATCGCGAAGGACTCGGACATTTACCACTACTCGGCTGATTCCGTAAAATCATTCCTCTCGAAGGTGAACTGGCGCATTCGAAGCAACATCGCCTTCGAGGAGATCGCCGAACGCGGCTTCAAGGGTCGCTCACGGTATCAGAAGATGCAGACCAAGGTCCGGAAGTACGCCTTCCTTCCTTTCACGTTGCTCATCTTGCCGCTCGTGATCGATGCGCTTCATCTCTGCGTCACACGAAGGAACTTCCGTTATCTCGGCCACGTTTACCTCTCACTCCATACCGCATTCTCGATCCTCTACTACTTCGCACGACACAAGCTCGGTTGGAGTCTCGAACACAGCGCGTACGGGACATCGATCAAAGTCTCGGAGCATCGCGAAGCGGGTATAAAGAAATCGTAAAACACCCTCGTGATTGATATCCTTTTCCTCGATGGAATTAAAAGACCAACTCATCGAGCTCATTCGCGAAAATAAAATCTCAACGACTGAAGTTTCGGATGCGTTGGGTAAGCGCGGCCATATTCCCGGCCCGCTCCCCCTCACTCCCAGCTATCACTTGGTCGGCGAGGTCCACTTCATCTACACCTACGAAGGCAGCAACTATCCCTGCCACGAGCAGGTGAAGGACATGCCGAAGGGAAAGATCGCCTACGTCCACGCGATCGACTGCGGCACCGCCGCGATCTTCGGGGACATCGTCTCGAAGTACATGTTGCTCTATCGACGCTCGGTCGCGATCGTGACCAACGGATATCTGCGCGACGTGCATCGCCTCGTGAAAGAGCGATATCCGCTCTGGTGCGCGGGTCGTACGCCGATCGGCTGCGTGAACGCGAAACCGAAGAATCCCCCGCCGGCCGAAGTCGCGGCTCTCCGCGAGAAGTTCCAGGGCGCGATCATGGTTTGCGACGATAGCGGTGTCGTCTTGATCGAAAAACACGAGATCAACCAGAAGCTCGTCGATCGCCTGAAGTTCATCGAGCTTCAGGAAGACATTTGGTACTACTGCATGGACTCGCTGAAGATGTCGACGTTCGAAGTCATCTGCGAGAAGAAGTATCTCACCGAACCGGGAATCATCGACAAGCGTCGCCTCGACGAGCTCGAACGTCTGAAGTAACGGAATATGAAACAAGCCGGCAAGAAAGCTTTAGTCATGGGTGGGGGCCTCTGGCAGATCCCCCTCATTCGCTTTCTGAAAGACAAGGGCCTCTTCGTCGCCGCGACCGATTTGAATCCCAAATGCCCAGCCGCCGAGATCGTCGACGAGTTCATCAACGTGAGCGGCCGAGACGCAGACGCCGTCTTGGCGAAATACAAAAAAGGCGACTTCGATTACGTCACCACCGATCAATCCGATCTGACGATCGAAGCCGCAGCGAAAGTTTCTGAAGCTTGGGGACTCGCTGGCAATTCTCCCATCGCCGTTCAAAACTTCACCGACAAAGCGAAGTGCCGTGAGCTCGCGGCCAAGTTCGACGTGCCTCAACCGGTGTTTCGGGCCGCGACGACCGCAGCCGAAGTTCGAGAGTTCGTCTCGAGCCGTCCCGGTCGTTGCATCGTGAAACCGGCCGACAGTATGTCGAGCCGTGGCGTCACGGTCGTCGATGCGAAATCGAATTTCGAAGAAGCAACGGCGACGGCTCTAGCGCCTTCTTACCGCAAGAAAGTGATCGTCGAAGACTTCATGAAGGGTAAAGAGATCACCGTCGAAGGCATTTGCTCGGGCGGAAAACACCGCGTGCTCGCGATCTCGATGAAAGATCACTTTCGAACGGCATTGGCCAACCGTCTGCACTATCCTGCTCATTTGCCTAGCGATCTCGAAGAACGAATCACCTCGGCCATCGACCGCTTCGTCGAGAACTCCGGACTTCGCTTCGGCATCACTCACGCCGAAGTCATGGTCGACCTCGACGCCCACGAGTTCGGGCTCGTCGAGATCGCGTGTCGCGGCGGCGGAACGATGATTTCGTCTCACATCACTCCGTGGGTTTCCGGCGTCGATCTCTATGAAATTTTGTATTCGGAACTCAATGGCAAATCGACCGACGTGAAAGCACTCTCATTGAAACGCAGAGGAGCCCTGCTCGGATTCTTCGAGTTCCCGAGCGGCAAGGTGAAGAAGATCACCGGACTCGAAGCCGCGCGCGCGATTCCTGGCGTCCAACGGGTCGAACTCGAGTTCGGCGTCGGTGACGAGATCAAGAGCGCCGCCGACGATCGCGGTCGCCAAGGCTTCGGGATTGTGTTCGGCAACGATGCAAGGGAAGCCGACGAGCTCTGGTCGAAAGTAAAACAAGCGATCAAAATCGAAGTTCAAAATGGCTAAGGTCGCGGTCACCGGCGTCAGCTCCTTCACCGGATCTTCGATCGCGCGGGCCCTTCGCGAAGCCGGCCACGATGTCGTCGGCGTTTGTACGAAAGCTCACTTCACCGCCTACGCGGGAACACTTGCCGGTAGGCGATTAGCTCGCGCGGTCAAAGCCGGCGTCGTGCTCGAGTATGGCATCACCGCCGAAGATGACCGCCTCGCCAACTGGATCGAATCGCAGAAATTCGACGTCTACGTTCACCATCATCACTACATGACCGATTTTCGTTCGCCAGATTACGATCTCACGCGGGCACTCGCCGTCGGCCTGGCACCCCTTCCTCGTCTCGCGAGAGCTCTCGAGAAGTCCGTCAGTCGTGGAATCATCTACTCGACGACGTATTTCGAATCGCTCGGGAAAGACGTTTCACCCTATGGTTATTCGAAGGGAGAAGTCGGTCGTTTGCTGGCTGAGCTCTCTCGATCGGCAAAGTTACCGTTCTCGAAAATTGTGATCGGCAACCCGATTGGACCCTTGGAAAACGAAGACCGACTCATCCCCGGACTGATTCGTTCGTGTGTCGCAGGAAAGCCGTACGACCTTCGCTCGCCTTCAGCCATCACTTATCCCGTGCCTATTTCCGTGCTGACGAAGACCTATGTGAAGGCCGTCGAAGATTTGCTGAGAGGCGCAGCCCCTGACGTGGCCTCTCCTTCGCTGGGCCCTTTCGAAAATCTCTCTTTTGCAAAAACAGTTTTGAAAGACTTGATCGAAGCTCGACTGAAGCTCGTGCCCGCGACCCTTGCGCTCCCCGACAAAGAGACGACCTCGACCCCGCGCCCCTTCGTCCCGGCCAACGTCGATTGTGACTGGGCGGCGTTCTGGGATTTCTATGCCAAAGAGTTCGAAAGCGAATTCCAACCTCGACGGAGTCCGACAACATGAAATCTTTCGAAGCGATTTGTCCTGTGTATAACGAGGAGAAGACCATCCCGCTCTTCTTCGAACGCCTCCAGGGTGTCTTCGACGTCCTCCGAACGAAGTACGATTGCCGCCTGACGTTCATCGACAACGGGTCGACCGACAAGTCGCAAGAGCTCGTGAAAGAGCTGTGCGCGAAGTACGAGTGGGTCTCCCACATCGTCATGTCGCGAAATTTCGGGTATCAATCTTCGATCGAATGCGGCGTGAGAAATTCGAACGCCGACTACACCGGCTTCGTCGACGTCGACTGCGAAGACCCTCCTGAAATGTTCATCGAGTTCATGAAGCACATCGAAAGCGGCTACGACGTCGCCTACGGTGAACGCCTCGATCGTCCCGAGCCCTGGGTCGTGAAGATGCTCCGGAAGATTTTTTACCGAGTGACTCGCGCAACCGCGGACGAGCGCTTCATCCTCGACATGGCGGAATTTAGTTTAATGAGCCGGATGGTCCGAGACGCCATCTGTCGCGACAACAACTCCTTTCCGTTCATTCGCGCCTCGATAGGGAGAGTCGGTTTCGACATCAAGAACGTTCCCTATACGCGTCACAAGCGCATCGCGGGAGAAACCCATTACAACATGCGTGGCATGGTGATCTTCGCCGTCGCAGGCATTCTCTCGTCGAGCACTCTTTGGCTTCGTATTCCCGTCTACCTCTTCCCGATTTGGTTCTTGATCTCGATCCTCGGCCTCGTGGCGTTCGCGCTCACGGAGAACGAGCTTTACTACAAGCTCGTCGCGACGACGGGATTGATGTTCATCGCGTTCACTCTGACCGGGATCAGCTTGTATCTCGCACGCGTGTACAAGAACGGCTTAGGCCGACCCAATTATATCGTGAACGTGAAGAAGTCGACTGTGCGCGGGAGACCCGTGACGTGAAGTGCCCTCAATGCGCGAACGAAAACGGGAACGAGCTTTTGTATCGCGGAGTCGACTCGGATCGTCCGAAAGGGGCACGCCTGCCCATCGTTCGCTGCGGTAGCTGCTCCCTCGCCTTCACGGACCCGAGTGCGATTCCGAAGGAAGAGCTTTACTACGAGGGCTACTACGGCGAAGCGCGAAGCGAAAGTGGTGCGAACAAAGCTGCAGTTTCACTTTTTCAAATCGAACGACGGAAACTGTCCTTCGGCGGCACGACACCGAAGCGCGTTCTCGATGTCGGCTGCGGCGACGGGACCTATCTTCGAAATCTCCCAGCGGGTGTCGAGCGATATGGCTATGAGCCCTCGGATGCTGGCCGCAAGTCACTTGCCGCATACGGTATGACGTATCTCGAGATCGACTCGCCTCCGGCTGAACTCGTCGGTTCTTTCGACCTCATCACTCTCTGGCAATCGTTCGAGCACATTGAAAATCCGGATGAAGTCTTGAGAAAAGTCCGCGCTCTGCTCGCACCGAACGGCACTCTCTTCTTGTCGGTTCCGCACTTCGCGAGCTGGCAGGCGAAGGTCTTCGGCCCTCGTTGGTTTCATCTCGATCCGACTCGGCACGTGTATCACTACACGAAGCCCGTACTCGAAGCGGTTCTCGCGAAAAATGAGTTCAAGATCGATCGGCTCTCGACGATGTCTCTCGAATACGGAGTGTTCGGCTGGTGGCAAAGTCTCTTCAATCTTCTACCCATGGACTTCAACATGGGATTCAAGATCTTGAAGGCCAGAAAGAAGTATCCGCGCTCGCTCTCGACGACGGCGTCGCTCGTCGTTTACGCCGTGCTCGCGATTCCATTCGCCGTCATCGGCACCGTGATGATGTTCGTCGAAGGTCTTTTCGGTCGCGGTGGCGTGATCAACCTTAGAGCTTCGCGACGGTAAAGAGCGGTAACGCCTTGTCTCGGTCGCTTATGGAGCTCACCGGGAGCGGCCACTTGATCGCGAGCTGTGGGTCGTCGAAACGAACTCCCCTCGCCAAGTCGGCATGGAAGTACTCGCCCATCAGATAGTGGATCTCGGTGTCATCTTCCAAAGTCTGGAAGCCTCCGGCAAAACCGACAGGCATGTAGAGGCTCTTTCGATTCTCTGCGGTCAACTCGACGCCGAACCACTTCCCATGCGTCTTGGACTTGGAGCGAAGATCCACGATGACGTAAAACGCCCGACCGCGTGTGCAACGGGCCACCTTCACTTCGCCGTGTGGGTCGGCCTGGAAATGAAGACCGCGTAGCGTGCCCTTCTTCGAATTAAACGAGAAATTGGCTTGAACGAATGACGTATGAAGTCCGTGATCGCGATACTCGCGCTCGCAAAACACCCGGCCGAAAGAACCGCGCTCGTCGATTTTCGCATCGACCTCGATGACGAATGCACCGTCGAGAGGGGTCGCATTGAATTTCAAGGAATGACCTTGAGTCGAGGATGCGACACGAAGAACGTGGCCTTCACACCGTAGTCTTCGCGGCATTGCTTGATGATCTCGGCTTCGAGGTTCCATGGGAGGATCCAGACGTAGTCGGGCTTCCTCGCCGCGAGCTCCTCGGGGCGCAGGATCGGGATGCGCGAACCGGGAAGGAACTTGCCCTGCTTGTGTGGGCTCTTGTCGACGGTAAAGTCGACGAAGTCGGTTCCGATACCGCAGAAGTTCAAAAGCGTGTTGCCCTTCGCAGGAGCCCCGTAAGCTGCGATGCGCTTGCCACCCTCGCGAGCTTTGATCAAGAACCCCAAGAGATCACGCTTGATGCGATGAACGGTCTCTGCAAAGCCGGTATAACCGTCGATCCCTTCGAGACCGGCTTTCTTCTCGAGATCGCCGAGCGCGGCGACGCGGGGCTGGCTCTCGTGCTTCTTGCTCTCGTCGTGACAGACGAAAAGACGCAAGCTTCCGCCGTGAGTCGGCAACGTCTCGACATCGAAGATGCGAAGACCGTGACGAGCGAGAACGCTCTTCGCCGAATGGAGCGAGAAGTACGAGAAATGCTCGTGATAGATAGTATCGAACTGCCCGTTCTCGATCAGCTGGAGCAAGTGTGGAAACTCGAAGGTGATCACTCCGTCCGCGGCCAAGAAAAGCTTGAAGCCCGCGACGAAAGAGTTCAGCTGTGAGACGTGCGCGAAAACGTTGTTCGCGACCATGAGATCGGCGCGTCGATATTGGCTGAGGAGACGCCCCGCTTCCGCTCTATTGAAAAAAGCGCAGTGAGTGGGGACAGCGATCTTTCGAGCGACTTCTGCAACATTCTGCGCGGGTTCGATACCTAGACAGGGAATTCCGAGACGGACGAAGTTCTTCAACAGGTAACCATCGTTACTCGCGATCTCGACGACGAAACTCGACGTTCCAATTCCGAAGCGTTTGACGACGTCGTCCACGTATTGACGACTGTGATCGAGCCAGGTGCTGGAGTAGGAAGAAAAGTACGCGTACTCGGTGAAGATGTGCTCGGGCGACTCGAACTCGTCGAGCTGAACGAGCAGGCACTCGTCACACACGAGGGCATGCAAAGGATAAAACGGCTCCATGTCGGCCATCTGATCCGGCCGCAAATAGGAATTGCCGAGCGGCGAAACGCCGAGATCGACGAAAGACTTGGTAATCGGAGTTTCACACGCGCGACACTTCACCATCACCGACGAGTTTCGCCCGAGCGGTGCGCATGATCAAGTCCAGGCGCCAGGCGTAGAAGGGTTTTTGTTTAACCGCATCAAGGGTTTCCGAGTAGAATGTCCCTATCATGATGTCGAGATTTCGCGGCCTTCATCCTACGGAATGGGTCGTCTTCGCTGGCGGGGCGTTCGTCATTCTCGCCGAGTATTTCGGCCTCTTCTTCGGTCTCCCGATGCACGACGAAGCCTTCTACGTCGTCCCGGCCCTTCTCACGTCGATCGGCGGTCAGCCGTTCTTCAACGAGATGTTCTTTCAGCAAACGTGCTTCCTCCTCTACGAACCCCTCATGGCCGCTTGGTACGCGCTCTTCGGCACCACGGGGATCATGCTCTTCGCGCGTCATCTTTTTTTCTTCCTTCAGATCTTCACCCTCGTCGTCACCT
>JAZKJB010000045.1:0-5225 GCA_040384505.1 Bdellovibrionota bacterium
ATGTCCCTGCCCCCCTGGGCGACCCTCTGGCCCTGCGCGACGACCTGATGCGGGCCGCCACCCTGATCACCGCCTCGGGCGATCCGACCTATGCCAGGGGTTTCCTGCGCAGCCTTGCACGGGCGGCGGGCGATACGCGGGCGTCTTCAAGAACGAGCGACTCATGATTCTGCCCGGGGCGTGCGATGGGTCGACCTCCAACCCGACATGCAACAATACCGACGATACCTTTTCGGCGACCTGGTACGGGACGTCCGGTTCCGCGGCCGACATCGCAGACGTCGAAACCATTGCTGCGGCCGCGACGCCTTCCACTCAGCTCGGGAACTTCGGGACGAGCTTCATGGCTGCGAGCGCTTCTGTCAGTTCCGACTCAGCGGCCGACTATTGCGATTCGATGACATATGGCGGGTTCAGCGATTGGTACCTCCCTTCTAAAACGGAGATGGCTTACATTTACTGTAAGGCCCTCGTGAGCGGCGGAGCGCACAACACGTCGTTCCCCGAGGAAAACGTGAACTGTGCCTCGTTCGGGGGAAAGACCTCGGAAATCGGGGGGTTCATCAACGCGAACTATTGGACCACCTCCGAGTTCAGCACGACGAATGCTTGGCGCCAGAGTTTCACGACTGGAACTCAGACGAGCTCCAACGCCAAAAGCGTCGCGCTTCGCGTTCGCTGTATCCGAAAATTCTGACGCACGTGTTTTCGATCAGTCTTCCCTCTGACGGCTAATCCTACTAGATTACCCAGGTGACGCAGCGTCTGGAGAGATTCATTCCGAAACCCGTCGGTCCCATCGCCGGAATCACCCTCGCCGCCGCGAGTGTCGCGGCGCTGATCGGCGTGCGGTTCGCGCTCGAAGCCCAGTTCACGATCGTCGTTCCCTTCTCTCTCTTCTTCATCGCGGTCATCTTTTGCAGCTGGTTCGGGGGCTTCATCTCGGGTCTCACTGCGACCTTGCTGGGGATCGCGGCCTTCTTCTTCACTTCGCGCGGTGACGAAGCGGCGCAATCGGCGGCGGGCTTGGCGATCAGGATCGCGATTTATGCGATCGACGGAATTTTGGTCAGCGGTGTCTGTGCCCTCCTTCAAGACCAATTTCGGCGTTCGCGAAATCTCGATGCGACGGCCATGGAAGCCCGCCTGAAGTCTTCGACGAGTGAAGAGCGATTCAAGACGTTGTTCGAGAACATCCCGCAGATCATCTTCGTGACTGACGCCGACGGCACGATGTCGCAGTACAATCAGCACTGGTACAAGTACACCGGCATTCCCCTCGAAGCTCCACGTGACGAACGAGCGAAAGCCATTCATCCCGACGACGTCGAAGGAGTTTTCGCGTCGGTCGAGGCTGCGGCCGAAGCAGGCGTGCCGTGGTCGCATGAGTATCGCATTCGTCGTCACGACGGCGTTTACCGGTGGCATCTCGGAAGTTCGGTCCCCATCAAAGACGAACGGGGAAAAACGATTCGACGGATCGGACACGTCGTCGACATCGAACAGCAAAAGCGAGAAGCGATAGTCCTCGAAAAGACGAACGTCGATCTCGAGAAGAGCGTCCGCGAAAGCCTTCAGGAACTTCGAAACGCCTACGCCTTCGCCGAGTCCGTCCTCGAGAACATCCCGAACATGATCTTCGTGAAAGACGCGAAAGATTTGCGCTTCGTTCGTTTCAACCGCGCCGGCGAGAATTTGTTGGGCATGACCCGCGACAAGTTGATGGGCAAGAACGATTACGACTTCTTCCCTCCCGCGGAAGCGAAACACTTCCAGGACAAGGACCGTGAAGTTCTCGCCGGGCGAGAGATCATCGACATCGCGGAAGAGTCCATTTCCACGGCGCGTGGCGAGACACGGATCCTCCACACGAAGAAGATCCCGATCGTCGACGAAAATGGCGAACCGAAGTACCTGGTCGGAATTTCCGAGGACATCACGGACAAGAAGAAGCTCGAAGACGAACGCATGCAGCTCGTCCAGTCGAACATCGAGAAACAGGAATCCGAGAAGTCGGCCGAGCGTCTCGATTTCCTCGCCCAGGCGAGCGCGGTTCTCGGCTCGAGTCTGGATCTCGAGGGCACGCTCACGAATCTCACGAAGCTCATCGTTCCTACGATGGCGGATTGGTGTTCGGTTCAATTGCTCCAGGCGGATGGAACTCTCAAGCAGCTCGCGGTTTCTCATTCCGATCCCGCGAAAGTGAAATGGGCCCTCGAGTTCCAGGCGAAGTATCCGCCCGATCCGAATGCTCCCGCCGGTCCTCATCACGTCGTACGAACGGGGAAGTCGGAGCTCATCGCCGAAGTCGACGATGCGATGGCGACGCTCGGCGCCCGAGGACCCGAGCATCGACGTTTGATCGAGGAACTTGGCTTCAAGTCATACCTTTGCTCGCCGATTCGCCGACGGGGCGAGATCATCGGCGCACTCGCGTTGATGACGACGAAAGAGTCCGATCGTCATTTCAGCGAGGCCGATCTTCATTTGACCGAAGAGCTCTGCGCGCGCGCCGGGATCGCGGTCGACAATGCGAAGCTTTACCGTGAAGCGCAGACGTTGAATCGAGTGAAAGACGAATTCCTCGCGACTCTCTCACACGAACTCAGAACGCCGATCAACGTGATCCAGGGGCACACCGATCTCGTCCTCGCCGAATTCGACGAACTCGGTGACGAAGACTTGAAAGAGTCGCTTCTGACGATTCAGAGAAATACGAGATTGCAGACGCAGATCGTTTCCGACTTGCTCGACGTCTCTTCGATCATCACGGGAAAGATCAGTTACGTTCCCCAGGAAACCTCACCTGCGGACGCCGTGAATGCGGTGGTCGAAGCGATCAAACCGACGGCGAACAACAAGGGCGTCACGGTCACGGCGAAGACCGAAGGCGCGAAGAAGTCGATCCTCGCGGATCCGACTCGCCTCCATCAAATCATCTGGAATCTCGTGAACAATGCCGTCAAATTCACTCCGCCCGGGGGGACCGTCGTGATCACCGCGGAAAACGACGCGGGCTTCTGCACGTTCACCGTCAGAGACGACGGCCTAGGCATCAAGCGCGAATTCTTGCCCTTCGTTTTCGATCGCTTCAGCCAGGCCGATAGTTCGATGTCGCGAAAATTCGGCGGGCTCGGCTTGGGACTTTCGATCGTGAAGAATCTCGCGGAGATTCACGGCGGGACGGTTTCGGTGGCGAGCGATGGGACGGGTAAAGGATCGACTTTCGTCGTGCGCCTCCCCGTTCGGACGTCGTATTCCTACAGTGTCCCGTCACTCGATGCGGCTTCGCGTGCGCAGGTGGCGTCGATCGAATCCGGTTCGTCCCTGGAGAACTTGCGAATTCTTCTCGTGGAAGACTCTCTCGACAATCGAATCTTGGTGACGCGAATGCTGAAGAAAGCCGGAGCCGAGGTTCTCGAGGCCGAGTCCGCGGCCGCGGCTCGAGAGATCCTGAAATCCACGCGCCCCGACATCATCGTCAGCGACATCGGGATGCCCGACGAGAACGGGCTTCAGTTCATGCGTCGATTCCGGTCGGAACACCTCGAGGATTCCGCCGCTTCGATTCCGGCGATCGCACTGACGGCTTATGTTCGACCCGAAGAAATCGACGAAGCATTGGCTGCCGGATTCCAGGCTCATATCTCGAAACCCGTCACTCGGCCTTTGCTCGTGAACGAAATCGCGAAGTGGGCGAACGTTCGGCGAGATCAACCCGCCCGAACTTGAATCAAGGCAACACTTCGATTCGATCCTTCAAACCTTCGATCGCCTTCGCTCGTGTCGAGCCTGAGCCGGCGGAGCGGAAATAATCGATCGCATCGGCGAGATACGCCGCACCCACGAGGCGCGGCATGAAGACGAAGTCCGCGCCATCGGCGTACATTTGATTCGCGGATTCGACCGTCTCCGCAGTGACGATGATGCCGGCCTCGGGTGCGAGTAGACGCAAGTTCCGGAGAAGCTGCAGGTTCGTGACACCCTTCAAGAGCGAATCCGGAATCGTGCATATCACGAGGTCCGCTTTCGCGAGATCGAGTTGTCTCAAGATGTCGATGTGACCGATGTCGCCGTACTTGCAGGGAATGCCCATGTCCGTGAGCTTTTTGTGCACCTCGGGATTGAAGTCGGCCACGAGCACTCGGTCCCGCATTTGTGGATGGCGCTCGAGAAGGGTGTGCAAGAGAGAACTCGCGTTGCGGTGAAAGCCGAGGAGCACGATTTCCGTTTGCCCCTTCGCTTTCGCGTCGGTCGGTCGGTTGCCGACCCGGTCTTTGAAACCGATCTTCTCGAGAAACGGCGTCACTGCGAGATGGATCGAGTGGCCATAAGGAATGACGAGAGACGAAATCAAGGCCGAACCCACCATCGCCAAGACGAATGCGGAGAGGAGTTCCGGCGTGATGTGCCCATAGCTCACGCCCAGCGCCCCCAAGACGAGAGCGAACTCGGAAAGCTGCCCGAGATTCAAGGCCGGCACGAGACTGGCGCGATTTCCGTAATTCAGGGCATGCAAGACCGGGAAGATCGTCAACAGGCGACTCACGATGACGAAAGCCATGATCGCGAGTGCGAGCCCGACGATTTCCAGTGTCGGCATCGGGATTTGTAAACCCAAACTCACGAAGAAGAGCGTGACGAAGAAGTCTCGCAAGCTCGAGACTTTTCCGGCCACGTCGAAGTGATAAGGAAACGATGCGATCGTGACACCTGCGACGAGCGCCCCCATCTCGAGGGACAAGTGGAGCTGATCCGCCAAGCCGCAGATCGCAAAGCACCACGCCATCGCGACGATCAACATGAGCTCGGGCTGCTTCCCCGCCCGCGCGAAAATGGTCGGCAGAACGAAGCGAGCGCAAAGCGACGAGACGACGACGAGACATCCTGCTTTCGCCATCGACTTGGCGACGGTGACGAGTGCGAGGTTCGCCAGATCCGGTTGGACCGCGAGAAACGCGATGGCCCAAAGATCTTGGAGGACCAAGATGCCGAGCGTGATTCTCGACGTCATCGAATCGAGCTCCATGCGATCGGACAGGATCTTCACGACGACCAACGTCGACGAGAGCGACGTGGCGACGGCGAGATAGACGAGACCGTAATTCCCCGCCATTCCGCTCACGCCGATGAGGGAAAAGAAACCCAACGCGAGCGCGGCGCAACCCAAGAACTGAGTGAGACCGTTCACGATGCCATTCGGCAAATCGACGTAGGCGGCAGTG
>JAZKJB010000045.1:5235-10364 GCA_040384505.1 Bdellovibrionota bacterium
ACCGTTCACGAGAACGGCTTTCCCCGCCTGAAGAAGTTTTTGGACGTCGATCTCGAGACCCAAGATGAACATCAGGAGAACGAGCCCGATCTCGGAGAGAGTCGCGATGCTCTCGGCCCCGGTCACGAATCCGAATCCGAGCTGCGAGCCGAGCAAGACTCCGGCGACGAGATACGCGAGTAAAAGTGGGATACGGGCGAGATACGCTGGCAAGCCGAGTACGGCCGCCGCTAAAATACATTTGCCGATATCGGCCATCAGGTGGTCGTGCATCGTCAGTCCTCGAGTCGTCGTGGTCGGCCAAAGGCAGCGAAACCGAACAAAGCCAGCCAGAAAGCAAAAATGAAAAGTCCGGTGGCTTGAATGGCGATCGCGATCACGTGCCCCCAAAAGGTCATCGGCTCGATTCCACCACTTCCGACGAAGGGGATCATCGAGAAAACCCACGCGAAGGCCGCCCCATATGAGGAGATCTTCGAGTTCGCGGCGTTCTCCGCGAGATAAAACGCCGACGCGGAAGCGACGACGTGAACCGCGGTGAAAAGCGAGAGAGGAACGAATACCCGATTCCCGAAAAACTTCGAAAGCGAGGACTTTTTATCCGCGCGCGTGAGGTCCGCCATCATCCACCCATAATCAAACGAAATTGCGTAACGGCGAGGCCGTAGCTCGGCCCCGTCGACGAAATCGAATCCCGATCGAGTCAGGCGTGTTTCGGTGGTTGGAAGATGGAGAAACCGTGTTCGGGCAGATCGATCCCATCGTCTTCGACGAGTGAGATCGTGCGACCCATGTCGACGTCGAAATTGGAGATCGAGACGACACAAGAGTGATGGGCCTGATCGCCATCCAGGACCGGCGGCGGCTCGTCGTTCGATCCGTCACCGTCGTGATTGGTCATGCCCGGCATCGAGAACGAGACGGCATTCGACATCGGAACCGCCTTCGAGAGCGCTCCGGATTCGGGGACGACGTACGAGCGAATGAAGCTCGTCGAAGGATCGAGGAGCTCACAGAGAAGGACGGCCAGGGTAAAAAGGGTGATCAAGGATCGATGCATCGCTCACCCATTATCTCCGCAGACCGGAGGGTGTTTGCAACGTCAACCGACGAGGCTGGACTTGGGCCGAGTCACTTCAACTTTTGGAAGCAGAATGCCGTTTGATTCGACTGGCGGAGGATCGACGTCAGGGGATGCGACTCCTCCTCGTCGAACTTGTCTTCCATCAGCGAGGGATGCTGACCGGGAGATCCTTGCGCTTCCCAGTCCCGGTTGTCCCAAACGTCGTCTTTACGATTCGCCTCGCGAAGCCGCTGCAGAAGGATCGCATCGCGCTGAAGTCCCAGCTCCTGCCAACGATCGAAGCGTGCATCGATTTCGTCCCAGAATGCCTCGGGCCCCTTCACCATTCTCTTGTGGCGGAAAACGCCCCAGTATCGCGCGAGACCTTTCCAGTACTCGTCGTCGGCGACGCCATTGTCGTTGTTCGCGTATTCGACGATCGTGCCGTCGCGGCCGATCCAGTGATTGATGATGTTCACGGCACACGCGAGGTTCTTCTTCGGATCGAAGAGATCCTTCTGACCTTGCTCTTTGTCTTCCGAGATCATCTTGCAACCATAGAGAGGCTCCTGAGAGCTCTTGTGCGAGATCTGCATCAGGCCCGAACTCAAAACTTTGGTGGTCGGTTCGACGTAAGACGTGTTCGGATTGTAGCTGCTCTCGTAAGACGACATCACCGAGATGAGGCGCGCCCAAAATGCGATCCGCTTTTCGCGGTCGAGCGTTTTGAAGTTCGGGCAGAAGTGTTGAATGTTGCGGGGAACGGTGTTGACGAGATGTTCGCCGTCTTTCGCAATCACGTTGTAGAGATGCTCGGTCCATCCGTTGAGCTGCGGCAGAACGACTTCGCGAACGCTGGCTTTCCAGAAATGATTCCCGTGCCACGCCGGCAAACTCGAAGCGGGGGCTTCGCCGCGAATCACTGCTTTATAGAGAGGCGACGTCCATCGCGGACGATACGACCGGTCGTCGTCGTCAGGGGCTGCAGGTGCGGTCGCTGGCGCTGGCTTAGCTGCTTCGGGTTTTGCTGGAGCAGGTTTCGGTGCTTCTGCCTGCGGTGTCTGCGGCTTCGGAGCGGTGGCCGCAGGCGCGGTCGCCGGTGCTGGCTTCGGCGGTTCCGGTTTTGTAGCGGCCGGAACGGGCGCAGCGACGGGCTTCGGTGTTTCCGGTTTCGCGGCAGCAGGAGCCGGTGCAGGAGCGGGCCTCGGTGTTTCTGGTTTCGCGGCAGCAGGAGCCGGCGCAGGAGCGGGCCTCGGTGTTTCTGGTTTCGAGGCAGCAGGAGCCGGTGCAGGAGCGGGCTTCGGAGCTTCGGTTTTCACGACGGCAGGAGCCGGCGGTACTACAGGCTTCGGAGTTTCAGGTTTCGCAGCTGCAGGAGCCGTCGCAGGCGCAGGCTTCGGAGTTTCAATTTTCTCTTCCGGCTTCGGAGCTGAAGCGGCTGCCGGAGTGGTCGGTTTATTCGATACCGGCGGTGTGTCCACGGCCATGGCCGAAGTGCCGAACATCGAGACGAGCGCCAACGTGAAGACGATTTTCACTGTGCTTTTCACTATGAAGTTCCCTGCTTTTGAGGACCAACGACGAGCGAGCGGAATGACTTCAATCCCCGTACCGTCTTCATCGCGTCCTAACGCCAAGAGAGCGTCGTCTTTCCAGACGGAGCGGGCAGTTTTTTCAATTGGTGCGGCAATACTCGGAGGAGCATCCGAATTCGTTTTACCCACAAAAAAGAAAAAGCCGGGTTCGTCACCCGGCTTCTTCTCAGCTTTCATTATGAAAACGCGATTCCTTTACTCCGTGCAGAACGGGAGCTCAGGCATGATCTGGCACATGGCATCGCAGAGAGCTTGGTCGCCGAGCGGGCAAGTGCCACCACCGCCGCCGCCTCCTCCGCCGCCGCCGCCCCCACCACCGGTGGAGTCGGGGTTGAACCAGCAGCGCGGGCGCCAGCCGAGTTCATCGACGCCTTCGACACAGCTTCCGACTTTCCAGTCGGTATCGCTGGGGTCGACCGACGAAGCGACCGGGCAAATCGCGCCGGCGAAATACGTATCCATCCGGCATTGGGTCGCCGGGTGACTGTCGTCCGTTTTGCTGACCTTCGACGGATCGGGAGTGTTGAAGCTCGGCTTCTTCGAATCCTTGCTCAAATCTTGGAAGAGATATGCGACGGATTCAGCCGCGAGCGAATTCCGCATACAGATGTCGCGATCGAACGCCGTTTGGAATTGCTTCTCACACTGGGTTTTCACGAGCGGATCGATTTGCGCTTTTGAGACGATGTCGGCGTTGTCGTCTTGCGAGAAGAGATCGCGCAAACATTTCGCCGTCGCGAAATAATCGGATGCACCTTCGTTCGAAGCCCAAGCGCCGCCCATGATCTGGTCGATCTTGGGAGCTCCGCCGAGATGGTGACCCATCTCATGACACGCGACGAGCGCCATGCCTTCGAAAGTCGTCGCCGTATGACGGGCGAGACCGCCGTACATGTTGATGATCCACGTACCGCCCTGCTGTTGGGCACTCGCATTGACCGTCGCATCTTTCCAGAGGCGATTGATCTTGAGAGTCGCGCCCTTCGCCTTTACGACGTCGGTGTACTTCGCAGCGATACGATCCATGACTTCATTGAACGCCGCTTCGTTGATACCGCCCGCGAGATGCGATCCCACCGGGATCTTCATGTCGTTCGGCGGCAAGAAACCGTCGCAGAGTTCGTGGTTGTGAGTGTCGACTGCGCCACTGACCGTGGCTGCGAGCAAAAGAGCCGACGCTGCTAGCGTCAAAAACTTCAAACGTCCCATTCAAAATCCCCCTCGAGTTCCATGGACGAAATGAGCTCAATCGATGAGCTCTGCGAGAAAGACTAGCAACTCCCCGACTATTGGCTATGACTTTTGGAGTGATTGGAACGTGGAGTCGAAGGGGTTTAGCGCCGGTGACGCGCCGATCCGCGGGCTACTTCGGGAGCATTTGGCGCAGGAAGATGTCGTCGAAGACGCCATAGGAGCGGCTTTCGAAGGTTTCTCGATTCATTAAGAGAGCGAAGGCCTTGGTCAGGACTTCGGTTTCGTTCGGCGACATCGCGAAGTTTTCCAGCTCCCCCCGTTCGCCTCGGAACTCGAACCGGAATTGGCCGTCGACCATCGAGAATTTCTTCGAGCCCGAATAGTCCTGATGTGAAAGCGTCCAACCGGGAACGACCTCTCGCATGAGAGCCACGATCTCGGCATCGGAAGGAAAGCGAATCTCGGGAACGAGTCGAGGCTTCGTCTCTAGGAGAAACGAACCTCGAAGCAGCCCGACGACGAGCGTCTCGGTGTAAACGATCTCCTCGTTTCGACCCGAAAAATTCTTGTTGGTGAAAATCCATTCGAGCGCTCGAACGATTTTCTCGTAAAAGGCGTCGACGACCTCGGGAAACACGGAATCGTCGACCTTCTCCGACCAAGTGATACGCCCCTCCTTTTTCTTGAGGAGGCGATAACCCGTCCCCCGAAAATCCGCGTAACGAAGGCCGTTCAAATTCGGCGCGTCCCACGGCGTCGCGAGGTCGTCGAAGCGAAGGCCGTTCGTGAGACTGGGGATGGAAGGCAAGTAGACCGTCACTCGTGGCACTTGGCCTTGGAACTCCGGGCTAAGTTGGTTCGCGAGAGCCCATCGGGCATCTTCGACGTTGATCTCGATCGTCGGGAGATTTTCGTATGTCTGCATCGCGGCCCTCAATGCCTCTGGAACATCATTTGGAAGAGGAAGAAGAGCAGAAACAGGATTCCGATCGAGGCCGCGGCGATCAGCGCCCACGTCGGAACGGCGATGTTGCCGGCGATCTTCGTGACCTCGGGCTTGGTCTCGGTTGGTTCTCCTGCTCTCGAAATTTTCGAATCTTCTGCGATGGCTTCCGTTTCGGGCAATGAAGCCGACCGGCTGCCTTCTTTTCGAAGGTCGTCTTTCGAGTAACCGACGAGGGTCTCGCCCGGAAGCTTTGCTTTTTTCAATGCAGCTTCGCCGCTCGAATCAACTTTCTGCGAACGAGAGGAAACATCGTCTTTCGTTGCAGCTGAGA
>JAZKJB010000045.1:10374-18773 GCA_040384505.1 Bdellovibrionota bacterium
TCGCCGCGCTCCCTTTTTCGTCGGACTTTTTCGTTGCTTCGCCGTCTTTGCTCGATGGCATGTAGGCAATGCCGTCGGACGACGTTTTCGTTTCGGTGCCGATCGACATTGCTTTCGTATCTGGTGTGCTTTGCGCGATTTTTCCGGAGTCCGCGGCCGGTGGCGATTGCTGATCGAGAGCATGAAGCTTCGTACCTTCGGCACTCTGACTGGTCGAGAAGCTATCCGACGCTGGCTTCTGCTGCTGCATCGTGGCCGAGTTGCCACTAGAAGTCTGCGAATGAACGCTCGTCGTTCCTGGTTCGATCTTCGGCCCGTCTTGCAACGCGGATGACGCCGACGATTTGCTCCCACTGACGTGGGCCACTGAACCCGTCGCGGCCGATCCCTTCGCAATGGTGCTCACGGTTCCGCTTGCCGCTTGCGAAGGCATCACCGTGAACGTCGATCCGACCAGGCCCTTTTGGATTTCCATGAGACCGCGCTTTCGCCTGTCGTGAGCGAAGTGCGAATGCCCCGAGACGTAACGTTGTCCTTCGATGACGGCGTGGATTTTCTTTCCTCGCACACGCTCTTCGAAAATCAGTGGCGTGAGGCCGCTTTCGGTTTTCACGTCGGCTCTGAAGATTTGGTTGCCGGTTTCCTCGGTCACCGCCTGTGTTTCGATCATGCCTTTGCGGCGCTCGAGATGGGATTGCTTGCGTAAATCCTTTTCGAGTTGGACTCGGCGCTTCTTCACGATCGTCTGAACGGCCATCGTGAAGTTTTTCTCGGTGTACGGATGCTGCAGAGTTTGCGTCAGCTTCGCCGACGAAAGTTTCGCCGCCGTCTCGATGCCTTGTTGCTCTGCGAAGACGATGCACAAATTGTTTTTCTGCTCGATTCGGCGCGCGAGAAGACTTGCGTCGGAGGTCTTCAGATTGAAACTGACGAAGAAGATCGTGCCCGGCACCGGTGATTCGAGCAAAGACTCCGGGAGCTCGTCATGGAGCTCGCATTTGAATCCGTTCTTCACCAGGTGGGCCGCGAACGATTCGTAGCGTGCGCGATCGTCGGCGACGATGACGACCAACGGATCGAATTCCGGGTCGGTGATCTCGAGGTTTTTGTTTTCTTCACCCACGTCGTCATTATCGTTGGGAATCGCTCCGAACGCGAGCCCGCGAACACGCACCGACCAAGGACTTGGTTGTCGGCCCCACGCGTTCATACTACGATGGGGACATGGTCCAGCTTCTGAAACGAATCCCCGAGTGGGGTGTACGGCCCGAGATGCCGCCCCACGAGGCCAATCATCTTCGGCTCACGAACGTGCTGCTCATGCTCATGACGTGCGGAAGCATCGTCTGGACGCTCGTGCTCGCCGCGAGCGGAGCCGTCCAGGCCGCAGTGGTGAATTCATCGGCCCCGTTTGTCTTCGCCGGGGGTTTGCTCCTCATGAAATGGGGCTTCACGAAGCTCGCTCGACTTTTCGTGATCACGATCGCGTTCACCGGCGGTTACGTCGTCTGCACCGTCGTCGGCCGAGAAGCTTACTTTCAGTTCATCTTCCTTTTCGCGAGCGCCTTCTCCGTGATTTTCTTCGCGCGAGAAGAAAAGTACCTCCTCGGGTTCTCCCTCCTCTTCGCCCTTTCGTGTTTCGCGGGCTTGGAGGTCACGGATTACCGGCCCTTCGCCGGATTCGAACGCGCCACCTTGAGCGTGGACTCGCTTCTCTTCATGAGATTGATGTCCGCGACTCTCATTTGGGGACTCATGGTCGGTCACTTCGGGTACTTCGTGAAACGACGAAGGATTTCCCAGGAGCAATTGGTCTCCTCATCGAAAATGGTCGCGATGGGCCGCATGGCCGCGGGCATCGCGCACGAAGTGAACAACCCTCTTCAACGAATCGTCGGGCATGCGGACCGCTTGAAATTCATGGCGGCCTCCGGCTCGGTCGCTCCGGATCAAATCAGCGTACTGTCCGAACAGATCCAAGTCGTGGCGATGCGAATCGCTTCGATCGTGAAAGGACTCCTCGCGCTTTCTCGGGATGCCTCTAACGATCCGCTGGAAGAAGTCGCACTCTCGAGCGTGATCAATCTTTCGCTCGATTACTGCCGAGCGCGCTTGGAGTCCCACGACGTTCAGCTTCGTGTCGGCGAAATTCCCGCACAATGGACCGTGCTCGGCCGCGAGACTCAGCTCTCGGAAGTTCTGTTGAACGTGATGAGTAACGCCTTCGACGCCGCCGTCGAGTCGAAGGAAAAATGGATTCAGATCGAAGCCACTCTCGCGGGATCGATGATCGAAATCTCGGTCACGGACAGCGGTGCCGGCGTGAAAGAGGATCTCCGCCTGAAGATCTTCGATCCGTTCTTCACGACGAAGCCCGTCGGCAAGGGCACCGGTCTCGGCTTGAGCGTTTCGCAAGGGATCATGAACGTTCATGGTGGCCATATCGCCCTTGACTCGAAGAGCGCGCGAACTCGCTTCGTGATCACCGTTCCACGCGGTGACGACCTCACCCGACCCGACATCCGGCAACTCGACGCTTGAGGGACATGAAGATGCCGAGTCGCTGCTTCTGGGCCGCAGACCCACTTCAACACGCGTATCATGACGAAGAATGGGGTGTCCCCGTTCACGACGACCGCGTCTTTTTCGAGTTTCTCACCCTCGAGGGAGCTCAAGCCGGCTTGTCTTGGGCGACGATTCTGAAAAAGCGGACGACCTACACGAAAGCATTCGCTAGTTTCGATCCGAAGAAAGTCGCGAAGTTCGATCGCAGGAAAATCGCGTCCCTTATGAAAGACGAAGGCATCGTCCGAAACCGACTCAAGATCGAATCGACCGTGACCAACGCTCGGGCCTTCCTCGTAGTGCAAAAAGAGTTCGGCAGTTTCGACGCCTACATTTGGAAGTTCGTTGGCGGAAAGCCGATCGTGAGGCTCCATCGTGGTGGTCTTCCAGCGAGCACGCCGGAGTCCGATGCAATGAGCAAAGATTTGAAGAAGCGCGGTTTTCGGTTCGTCGGTTCCACGATCTGTTACGCGTTCATGCAGGCATGCGGACTGGTGAACGATCACCGCAAGCCTTGTTCCAAGGCACCTCGTCGGCGATAGCCGTGACCTCTCTGGATGTTGCGGGCGCGCGCAACAGTAATTCATGCCGCCTTTCGAACCAAAGTTGAACTTCACCGAATCATCTTCGAAATTCAGGGACATGAAGAAGATCCTCGTCGTCGAAGACTCGATCGACTCCCTTCAACTCGTCGTTCGTCGGCTCAAGCCCGGCTACCAACTCGTTCATGCTCCCACATTGAAGATCGCCGAATCGCTTCTCGCTGCCGAGCTCTTCGACCTCGTTTTGTTGGACTTGTCTCTGCCAGACGGCGATGGCCATCACCTGTGCTCGTCGATGCGAACCAACGAACGATACGATCACGTGCCGATCATCGTCTTGAGTGCCAGATTCTCGATCCTCGACAAGATCATGGCTTTCTCGGTCGGTGCCGACGATTACGTGACCAAGCCTTGCGATCCCGAAGAACTCCATGCGCGAATCGCAGCCAATTTGAGAGCAAGGAAGAGTAAGGAATCGAAGGCGGTCGCGATTCAAATCGGCGAGCTCGAGATCGATCAAGTCTCACACAGAGTGACGATCAAGCACGAAGGCCGAAGTGAATCCCTCTCTCTGACGGCGCTCGAGTTGAAGATTCTCATGTACCTCTCCAAGCAGAAAAAGCGCATCGTGAGCCGAAGCGAAATTCTCGACTCCGTTTGGGGACAAAACGTCCACGTCTTCGCACGCAACGTCGACACTCACATCAGTAAACTCAGGAAGAAGCTTGGCCGACTTGGGCCCTACATTCAGTCGACCCACGGTCGTGGCTACTCACTCGCACCGCCCGATCCGAAGCCCTCTTCGGGTTTGCCTTTTGCCGGATCGAACCTCGGTTCCCGTGAATTGCGGACTGCCGTTGATTAAAAAGAGTACATTGATCTCCTCATCCTAGGCCCGAGCAATTCAGATCAGGGACGGTATGTCGCTCCATCTCGAAATTTTGAATCGCGAATTCACCCGTCGTATAGGTAAAAACGGGCGCTATTCGTTGCGCGCCTATGCGAGTTTTCTCGGACTTCATCCGAGTGCGCTCAGCCGCGTTCTCACCGGCAAGTGGGATCTGACTTCGAGTTCGGGCGTTCGAGTCGCCAAGAAACTAAAGTTGCCCGCCGACGAACGCCGCCGCTTCATGCGATCGATCATCGATTGCCGAACCGCAAAGGAAGTCGCACGAGTCGGCCAGTTGATCGAAGTCCCTCACTTACGTCGGACGTCGAAGAAAATCTCGGATGACCTCTATGCCAAAGTGGCGCACCTCAACTCCCTTGCGCTCCTCGAACTCACCTTCGTCGACGGTTTCGATTCGGATTTCGCTTGGATTGCGATCGCGCTCGACATGACAGTACCGGCGGTCAAAGTCGCCGTCGACGATCTCGTGAAGGTCGGACTGCTGAAATGGGAGAACGGCGTTTTGGTCAACACCGAAGACCTCATGTGCGCCGTGGAAAGCGAATCGACGAGCGACGCTCGAGGTAAGCTGCAGATCGAAATCCAATTGGGATCGATCCGCGCGATCGAGAACGTACCTCATGACCAAAGACTCAACTACGGAATGACGATGGCGATCGATCCGACCAAGATCCCGCTCGTCCGCGAAAAGGTCATCGATTTCATCGAGTCGATGGCCGACCAGCTCGAATGCGGCGAACGTAAGCAGGTTTATCAACTCGGAGTCTGCCTCTTTCCTCTGTCTCGAAGCACCAGCGCCCTTAAAATCGCGGAGTAGATCCGGGCAACTCGGATATTGCTGCAACGAGCCGTCCCCGCTCGACAGCCCTCCAACACAGGTCTACAAATGAAGTCGCTGAGTCTCACTCCCAACAGGAGTGGGAACGGGGGACCCAATCATTGGGGCGTATCGCAGGCGACTGTGAGGGGCACTCTTCGGCCCTAGCCCGACAGCTAACCTCGTAAGCATCGAAGAGGACCGGCCCAACTAAGCCGATCCTGGAGGTTGGCTTTTTGAGTCAGTCATCGGCGTCCACGCAACATGTCCATTCAGAGAAGCAATCCATACACGGACTCACGCTAGCGGCTCTCGGCGTCGTCTTCGGCGATATTGGCACGAGTCCACTCTACGCGGTTCGAGAAGTCTTTCATCCCGAGCGCGGCCTCGCGGCGAATTCCGGAAACGTCCTCGGGATTTTGTCGTTGATCGTGTGGTCGCTGATCGTCGTGATTTCCATCAAGTACCTTTTGTTCGTCATGCGCGCCGACAACAAAGGCGAAGGAGGAGTACTCGTTTTGACCTGGCTCGCGGCACCGCGTGCCGCGCGCAAAACGTCGGCTTTCTCGCAGGCCGTTTTGTACCTAGGACTTTTTGGATCTGCGCTACTTTTTGGCGACGGTGTTCTCACGCCAGCGGTGACCGTCATGGGTGCGATCGAAGGACTCGAGGTCGCTTCGCCGTGGTTCGCTCGACTCGTCGTCCCGATCACGATCGGGATTCTCTTCGGCCTCTTCTATTCCCAACACCTCGGCTCGGGACGAATCGGCCGTGTTTTCGGACCGATCATCCTTTTGTGGTTCATCGTGATCGGAGCACTCGGGCTCGCGGGCGCGGTCGAGAATCCGGAGGTTTTCTCCGCCTTAGATCCGCGTCACGCCATCGACTTTTTCGTTCAAAACGGGTGGATTGGTGTCCTCGCTTTGGGTGCCGTCTTTCTCGTCGTCACCGGGGGCGAAGCACTTTATGCGGACATGGGTCACTTCGGACGACGGCCGATTTTACGAGCCTGGTTCTTCGCGGCTCTCCCGTGCCTTCTCTTGAATTATTTCGGTCAAGGCGCACTACTTCTCTCGACGCCTTCGGCCGCCGACAATCCGTTCTACAAATTGGCGCCGACTTGGTCCCTTTACCCGCTCGTCATCCTCGCGACGGCGGCGGCCGTGATCGCATCGCAGGCGTTGATCACGGGAGTTTTCTCGCTCACGCGCCACACGTCGAGCCACGAAATCGGACAGATCTACATTCCGCAGGTCAACTGGCTCCTCTTCATCATGACTGCTTGGCTCGTCGTCAGCTTCGGTTCTTCGAGCGAGCTCGCCGCAGCCTACGGAATCGCGGTCTCGCTGACGATGGTGATCACCACGTTTCTGACCTGCATCGTGGCTGCAAACGTTTGGCGATGGAGTTGGATCGCGGTCGGAGCCGCAATGGTCACCTTCTTAACCGTCGACGTCGTTTTTCTCAGCGCGAACTTCGCTAAAATCGCAGCCGGAGGATGGGTTCCGCTCGCGATGGGGCTCGTCGTCTTCACGCTGATGACGACGTGGAGAACCGGCCGCAGCATCCTGAAGGAACGACTGCGAGAAAAATCGGTCCTCGTCGAAGAATTCATCCAGCGCTGTGAGATTCAAAAACCCGTTCGCATCCCCGGTGTCGCCGTCTTCATGACGGGCGATCAAAAAGTCGCGCCTCTCGCGCTCGCGATCAATTTGCGGCACAACAAAGCTTTGCATGCGAAAAACATTCTGCTGACGGTCATCTCGAAAGAGGTGCCGAGCATTCCCTTCGCGGAGAGAATCGAGATCGAGAATTTCCCCCACGATTTCTACCGCGTGGTCGCCCGTTACGGCTTCATGGAAACTCCCGACATCAACGACATCATCGCCGCTTGCAATGCTGCGGGCTTGAAACTCGAGCTTCCTGAAATTACGTTCTTCCTCGGGCGTGAGACTCTCAGCCCTTCGGCACGTCCTGGCATGGCGATCTGGAGAGAACACCTGTTCTCGTTCATGTCGCGAAACGCCGAACGTGCGACGGCCTACTTCAACATCCCCGCCGGCCAAGTCATCGAGGTCGGAATTCAGGTCGAGATTTAAACAAGGAGCCCTATCGCATGCTTCCCATCACGCGCCCGACACTTTTCTTCGTCTCGGTTTTGGCGTCGGCACTCGTCTCGAGTGGCTGCGCGACTCTCTTCAGCGAAACGTCCGACACGGTCACGATCGACTCCGAACCCGCGGGAGCGGATGTCTATTGGCGCGGAGATCTCATCGGTCGAACTCCGTTCACTCACGTTTTCAAAAGACAAACGGCGGCTTCGTACCTGGAGTTCGCGAAAAAAGGCTACGAGACCCGCAAGGTCGATCTCGTTCGTAAGGTCGCTGGCGCAACTTGGCTCAATTTGGGTTTCACGGCGCTTTCTCCTTCTTCGGTCGGCACCGATGTGAGCTCGGGGCAGATGTGGGAGTACGGTCCAAAGGCTTACGTCGCGAAACTCTCGCCGCAAGGGCGTGACGAGACGTGGAACGAACGAGTCATGGAGTACGTCATCGCGAACGATGCGCCACTGAAAAAAGATCTCGCTCGCGGCTCGGGCGAAACGATGAAAGCCTTTTGCTCGCTGATCAAGAAAACGCCCGAAAAGTGCCAGACGTTCACGACACGCGTGAAACAAGAGCGCGCTCTCGAAACCGAGAACGCGCTGGAATTCTACCGCGCCCTTCGCGCGGTCGATATCGAGATCAAAGAAGATTACCGCTGATCCTTCGCCTTTTGGCGAAGCTTCTGAGTTTTGTGGATTTGCTTCGCCTTCGCCTTCTGCTCGGCTTGAAGCTGAGGACTCGCTCGCCTTTGTTGGTGCTGAACCTCTTTGAGCAACTTCAGATAGCTGTCCCAGAGCTCCTGGGAAAGGTCTCCCGTATCGAGCGCCGCGCGAATTGCACAGCCCGGCTCGGTGACGTGCTGACAGTTACCGAAACGACACCGGCCCGCGATCCCGTCGATCTCCGCGAAAAGTTTCTCGAGCCCTTCGTCTTCGTCGGTCAGCTGGATCTCGCGCATTCCCGGAGTATCGATGAGCGCACCTTCGCCGACCTTGAAAAGATAACGCGAGGTCGTCGTGTGACGACCTCGTCCGTCTTCTTCACGGATCGCGCGCGTGACGAGGACTTCGCTTCCGAGGATGCGATTGATCAACGTCGACTTGCCGACACCTGATGAGCCCACGACGACGGCCGTCAAGCCAGGCCCGAAGTAGGCCGCGAGCAAGGGCGTCGGATCTTCGAGAGTCGCCTTGAGAAGATGCACCGGAACTCCGGGGAATCGATCGGTGATCTCTGTGATGATCTTCTGGACGTCTTCGACCAAATCGCTCTTCGTCACGAGGATGGCGGGTTTTGCGCCCGCACTCCAGGCCAGCGAGAGATAGCGATCGAGCCTGCGCAGATTCAAATCGTCGTTGGCCGACGTCGCGATCAAAACCCAATCGATGTTGGTCGCGATGATCTGAATCTCGCCGGATCCGCCAGCCGCGGCTCTCGCGAGCGTGCTCTTCCGCTCGTTG
>JAZKJB010000045.1:18783-21972 GCA_040384505.1 Bdellovibrionota bacterium
CGTCACCCGTCCACTGGCAGACGACATAGTCACCGACCGCGGGATAATCCGTGCGAGTGACGGCTTTGTATTTCAAACGACCGGAGATACTTCCGATCGCGACACGACCGTCGTCGAAGCTGACGCGGTAGTGGTTTTTCTCTTCGCCGGTGACTCGACCGACGAGCTCGTTTCCTTCGTTATTTGAAGACAATCAATTAGCTCCTGAAAATGGAACCCGCGGGTGGTAGGGGGCGCGAGCGACGACTTTCATCTCGACGGCGATCGGCGTCGGCAATGCCCCGACCTCGATCGTCGTACGGCACGGACCGATCGGTGTGCCTTGAGCGTCTTTCCTAGCACCGAAGTACTCGCCGTAGACTTTATTGAAAGTCCCGAAGTCGCGCTTCATGTCGGTGAGATACGCCTGCACGTCGATCACGTCGGCGAGAGTCGCTCCCGACGCCTCGAGAATGACTTGAATGTTGTCCATCACACTTCGAGTTTGAATTTCGACGTCGTACGAAACGACTTCGCCTTTGGCATCGAGCTTCACACCGGGAATGTCTTTTGAACCAGGCTTTCGCGGCCCGCACCCCGAAAGAAAAATGAAATCACCTTCACGACGCGCATGCGGATACGGCCCCACAGGCGGCGGCGCCTTGGACGTCGCGATGAGCGCACTGCTCTTCGTTGGCTGTTGCTGTTGTGCCGTTGGCTGTTGGCCGCGAGCCGTTGGCTGTTGCCGATCGCCGATGGCCGATGCGGTTGCCGTTCGCTGACCCGATCGCTGATCGCCGATCGCCGATCGCTCGACGAGATCCGCTTCGTCGTTCACCCACTCCGGATTCGAAACGATCCCGCGTTTGGGGTAAAGCCCCACGAGCGCTGCGCCCGTTCCCCAGATGGGTTGATAGTCGAAAACCCGACCGTCGAAGTCGTTCGTCTTTCCGCACAGGCCGTTGAGCCACCAAATCCCCTTGAAGCCCATGTCGGCGTTCGCTTGGTGCGTATACTCACGTGCGACTTCGCTCACGTCTTCGAGGCGTCCTTCACCGAAGAGCTCGAGGACTTTGCGATTCCATTCGTCGTCTTTCAACGACGAGATGGCGTCTTTTGCAGGGTCGATGTCCTTGGTTTCGAATCTCGACGAGAGTCCCGAGACGACGACGACGGCGACACGTTTCCCGTACTTCTCGATGGCTCGCATCGCGGCCTGCCCGATCGAGAGTGTCTCTTGCTTTTCGGCGTACATGTTACAAGACGCCATCGCCGCAGGAAGACGATTCAATGGGTTCAGAAGCTTCTGCGCGACGATCGTTCCCGTGTCGATCGGGAATCCTTTGTAGGCGACTTCGCGCACGTAATGCCCGAGGCCTTTCACTTCTCTCGAGTACGCTTTCGCGAAACCCGCTTCGACTTTGAATTTGTATTGGATCGAGCCGTACTCGTGCCAATTGTGGTCGACGAGTGTCCACTCGGGTTCGGGATCGGCTTGGAAGAGGTAGCCCAAGACCGAGAGCCACTGCGTGGAGAAATACAAAATCATTTCGGCGTCGGACTTTTCGATCTCTTCTCTGACGACGTCGAAGCTCTTGCGCAGCTTCGTCCAGCTCGGCGACTTCTCGTGAGCGAGCAGCACGTGCGGAAGTCCCGGGACCACGTAGCAAGCAGAAATCAAGGAACCCTCGGGGGCGGTCACGCGACGGATGCTCATTGGCCAGCTCCTTTCTCGTGATTCCACTCCACGACGGCATTACCAGTTCCGATGACGGAGCCGTAAGCATGAACTTCGGCTGGATAGGTCGGATAACCCAGAGCCGAAATCATCCACGTGAGTGCGCCCGCCTTCACTTCTGCCGACGCCATGTCCATGAACTCCGGTAGGCAATCGATCAACTCACGGGATCGCCCCTCTCGCATCATCTTCAAAACTTCCATATCCCAGAGGTATTGACCGTGGTGGTAGATATGCTCGTGGCTCATGTCTTCCGGGATCTCGGGCTCGGTCGTGAAGTGACGATGAGAGAGCGAGTTGCTCGCGAGGAGGACCGCGCGCTTGCCCGAGCGCTCGACAGCGCGACGAGTGGCTTCGCCGAGCTTCTTCATTTCTTCTTGGCCGACTTCGTTCGAGAAATAATAGGGCGAGTTGTTCGAAGAAATCGCAACCATCGGGATGTCGAAAGCCGGGTTCGAGAGATACATCGAGGTGATCGCGCCGTAGTCGATCCGGAAATCGGGGTTCTTCATCACCTTCATCGTCATCCCCGCCTTCTGCCCTTCTTCCGCGATCAAGAGCGAAAGATCGACGTCGACTTTCACGTCGTAGTTGAACCGGAAGAGATGCGGGAAGATCGGATCGACCGAGAGACCTTTGAAGTGCGGTAATCCCAAGACGTGATGACCGACGTACGTCATCCAGTGCGGAGAATGAACGATGAAGACATCGGGCTTATTCGCCTGAAGATTTTTTCGCAGGCGCTCGTAACCCCAACGAAGAACGTCCCAGCCACCTTCGGATTTGGGCTCGTTCTGCGGGGGATTTTCGGCGTAGACGAGATGCGGAGGATGCGGAGCCAAAACTCCCGTGACGATGCGACCCGTGCTCATGTGTGCCTCACGCAAATCGTTTTGGCTTGAGTGAAGAAGTCGAGACTGCCGACTTGGCCCTCACGACCGACCCCACTCGCCTTCACTCCACCGAACGGAACTCGCAAATCGCGAGTCATCCACGTATTCACCCAGACCGTGCCGGCCTGCAGACGCTCGCTCACGGAATGCGTTCGTTGCAAACTTCGCGTCCAGAGCGATGCGGACAATCCGTAGCTGACACCGTTGGCGAGCTCGACCACTTCGTTTTCGTCCTCGAAAGGCGTGACGGTCACGACGGGCCCGAAGATCTCTTCTTGCTGAAGGCGTGACGTCGGTTTCGCACCCGTGACGATCGTGGGTTCGACGAAATAGCCGTTCTTGAACGGAGCAGGTAAATCGGGCTTCTTCCCGCCCGTCAGAATTTTCAAGTTCTCGCTCTTCGCGTGATCGAAGAAACCCATCACCTTCGCGTGATGTTCTTTCGAGACGAGAGCTCCCATGAAGCTGTCCTTCGAGCGAGGGTCTCCGACTTTGATCTCTTTCGTCCGCGCGAGAAAGCGATCGAGGAATTTGTCGTAGATCGGTTTCTGGACGTAGATGCGTGAACCACAAAGACAG
>JAZKJB010000046.1:0-10590 GCA_040384505.1 Bdellovibrionota bacterium
GGGCGTTTTTTTCTTCGGCCGTGATGCTCTTCATGCGCGAATAGAAGAGGGCCGCGAGGGTGTGGTCGACGTCCTTTTTTGCATCAGCAAGTGTCATTTCGTCTCTCCTTAGGGTGCCGCTAGATAGACCTCAGGGAGCCCACGGTCGCCAGCGCGAAATTGTGTAGATCCCTACAATTTCAGGGAATCTGTGATTCAGCGAAAGCCAAAGTCTTCTTCATCAGCGAGTAAAAAGCATAGCTCGAGACGGGTCTCGCTTCATCGTTCCAGCTCATCGAGAGACAAGCGCGACGACCACTTTTGCTCTCTAGCAAATACGTCATGCTGACGACTCCTGGCTCGGAGCCACCCTTGTAACCGACGTAGTTCCAGTGACCCCCGGGTTTCACGAACGGGGTGTTGATCGACAAGATCTCACGGACCTCGGCGCTCCCTTCACTCGCGAGCCAGAACACGGCCGCGCAATTTTCACGAGTCGTCGCGAACCACTCGATCGTCGAGATCCGCGTCGGGAGATGGCCGGGGACGCCATTCTTACCGATCTCGTCTCGCGCGACCGAGCCGAGAGAGTCGAGGATCGCGCGACGCTCGTCTTCCGTCGCGAGGACGTACTGATCCGCGAGCTTCGGCTCGATGGCCCACTTCAATTTGAACATCTCGATCGTCGTCATCAACGGGCGTTGCGCATGCGCGGCACCCATGACGGAGAACATCGCTTCGATCGGCTTTCGACCGAGGTGATGGATCAAGTGATCGGTCGCCGTGTTGTCGCTGATGGCGATCATGGACTTAGCAAAAGACAGGAGTTCGACGTTTTGACCCGAGGGCCAATCGTCCATTCCACCCGACGGAGATTTCCAAGAATCTCGAAGTGGCAAGACATCGGTCCACTGGGCGCGCTTTTCGCGAACCGCGAGGTCGAGCGCAGCGAGGACGTAAAGTTTGAAAGTCGAACCGATCGCGAAGACCGTCGTCTCGTCGGTCGCGAGGTGGACCGACGCATCGTCCGTCATCAAAGTCGCCGCCATCTTTCCGTTTGGCGCGACCTGGGCGAACGCCTTCGAGAGATCCGACCACTGCGCGATCTCGATCGATTCGTCGACGATACCGTCGAACACGAGACTCGAGATAAGCCCCGACTTTTCGTCCGTGCCGACGAGGAGGTAAACGTCTTTTTTCTTCGGACCGCGCAAGACGACGACGTGCGAGGTGAGCGAGTCGCTGTAGGCTTCGTGGGAAAGGCATGATTCGGTTTCCTCGACGACCGCGAGGAAGATCTCTTTCATTTGCTCTTCCGGAAAAGCGTCGCGAAACGAAGCGGTGAACTTCCCTGTGTAGTCGGTGACGACGGGAGTCGGCTGCAAGAGCTCTTTACAGAAGAACTCGAACGACGGGGCACTCGTGGGGAGGGCCGGAGCACTCGAGGCCGAAATCGAAGCCGAAATCGATGCGAGCAAGACCAAAGCGAATTTGTTCATCCCGCTCGTGTAGCAGACCGGTCCAGGTGGTCAACCGCCGACCTCTGGGGTGAAAACTATTGAATGACCCGACGTGGTCGCCTTGCTAGCCTCTGGTTCAAATGGGTCGTGGCGCCAAGCTCTTCATTCGATTCGTGTCCGTCGCCTTCGTGATCTGGGTCCTGATGGTCGGGGCCTTGTTTTACATGTTCGGCCGGACCAACGACAAATCCGTCGACAATCTGACTCCGCCTTGGCTGCAGCAAAGCTGGCGCGCTTGCGACTACGAGCCGGTCGCCTGCGGCAGTAATCTGATCGGATATTTCTACACATTCCCGGGTTACCAACATCCCGATGGCGAGAAGAAAAAGTTGAAGGCCGCGACGTTCAGCGCATGCCTCTCGGAGACGCCTTATCTCTGTCAGCTCGCGATCAACACTCATTACGGACTGCTCACGGCGAACGAACAGCTTCAATATCTCGCGGCGTCTTGCCGGAGCGGAGATCCGTCCGCTTGTGAGACGACCGGTCCACAGAAGGTGAGCAAGTGGGCGACCTATCTCCGTCGAGTCGTGGTGTTCTTCTATCGGGTCTATGCCTGGCTCACGTCGAGAAACTGGATGCAGGCCGCGTTCGACGAATGCCAAAAGGGCTTCGGTGGCGCGTGCGCGGCGCACATGCGTTCGCTTTGGTTCACGGATCGCGGAGACCTGGTCTTCACCAATCCCAAGATCCCGAAAATTCTCGAGGCTGGCTGCTCGACCGGGACCGACTCGCTCTGCAAATTTCTCTTCGGTCTCATCGACACGCAGAAGTCTCCCGAGCTCGAGTTGCAGCTCATGACGAAAGCTTGCGGCGCCGGCGACCTTCAAGCCTGCAGCGAGATCAAAAGCGCGCAGCATTGATTTTCGAAATTGATTCCTTCCGGCCTCAAGCGCTGAAGTGCTGCGCCGAAGAGAGGGCTCCTCGCTCGCTCGTTCGGAAGGAATTCGAATGTCGCTCGATCCCGTCTCCAGTACTTCGGTCAGTTTCGAACGCATCATGTCTTGGTTCGGGACCTTCACGCCGCAATTGAAATTCAAATTGATGGCACTCCGCCGCGAAGCTACGACCGAGCAATTCGAATACGCAATGCGCGAGTCGATGTTCGTTTTCAGGTCGGTCTTGCACGATCTCTCGAAGCAACCGAAAGGGGCCGAGCGTGCGGCGTTCGCGCATGCCTATCTCGACGCGGAATACGCGGCGCGCCCAGTAACGAAAGCTTCGTGTGCGGCCGGATGTTCGGCGTGTTGCCGAAGTTTCCCGAAACAGGTCACGGCGGACGAAGCCGATCTCTTGGCTCGAGCGGTCAACTCCGGTCGAGTCGAGATCGATCGCGCCGAACTTCGCCGTCAAGCCGGTGACAAAACCGGATCCGCTCCTTGCGTGTTCCTTTCCGGCGATGGGCGCTGCAAAGTCTACGACCTCCGTCCCGTCGTCTGCCGGAAGTACTATGTGACGAGTCCTCAGGTGAACTGCGAAGACAAGGACGCGAATGTCACGCCTCACATCGACCTCATGCCCGAGTTGATCGCGAGCGCCTCATTGAGCCTTCCCGACAATGAGATCGGATTCATGGCGAAATTGCTCGCCGAACGCATCGAAGACGACACTCAAGCTTCGTGATTCCGTAAATTATGGGACTTCGTAGCGCCGTATACTGCGAATCAACCAAGGAGGTTGGTTATGCATCCACGTCGTTTTGCTCTCATCGCCGGAGTGTTCATGCTCGCGATGGGTGTTTTGGCTTTCATCCCCGCACTCTCGCGGGACGCGGGAATGATCCTGCCGACTTTGAAGGTGACGAATAGCTACGGTGCCTTCCTCGGGTTCTTCCCGATGAACATCGTGAACAAGATCGCGTTGATCGGCTTCGGTCTCGCGGGATTGTACGCTGCGACTCGTACGGGAACGAGTCTGCCGGCCTCGATCAGATGGTCTCGCATCGTGTTCATGGCGATGGGCGTCCTCGCCATCCTCGGCATGATTCCGGCGACGAACACGCTGTTCGGCTACTGGCCTTTGTTCGGCGGGGAGATCGTCGCTCACGGCGTTTTCGCAGTCCTCGGCGCTTACTTTGGTTACACGCTGAGCGCGAAGGTTCCTCACGTCGACGAACGGGTCGACGCGGGTCGCCCGACACACGCGCACGTCTGACGTCGGGTCAGATGGACATGATGCCTCGGCTTGGTTAGATTGGCGTCTAACCCAAGCCGAGGTCTTTTTCGATGCTCAAAATCTATGGTTCTCCGCGCTCGAGCGCTGGTCGTTGTTTCGTTCTGCTCGAGGAACTTGGCGTTCCTTACGAAGTCGCGCCGATGGACATGCGAGCTCGCCAGCACAAGTCGCCCGAATTCCTCAAGCTCAATCCCAACGGAAAAGTACCGGTCCTCGTCGACGAAGATTTCGTCGTCTGGGAGTCCGTCGCGATCAACCATTACCTCTGCGAAAAATATCGTCCTTCGCTCTTGGGAAGCGGGCCGCGAACTCGTGCGCTCGTGCAGCAGTGGAGCGTCTGGAGCATGGTCGAATGCCAGCCGCCTTTGATCGACATGTTGATCCAACTCCTGTTCGTGCCGGAGGAAAGACGCGACTACGCGCTCATCGAGCGATCTCGCAAGAAGGCGCTTCCGTTTCTCGATGTGCTCGACAAGGGGATCGGGAACAAGACGTATCTCGTCGGCCATGAACTGACCGTCGCGGACTTCAACGTCGGCTCGGTCGCGAACCTCGCCCTCGCGCTCGGGATCTCGCTCGGCGACAAGCCGAACGTGATGCGCTGGGTTTCGATGTTGAAAGAGCGGCCCTCGTTCAAGAAATTCGCGGAAGGCTGAGCGCGGGAACCAAAGAATCAGGAGGGGAGTATCTCATTTCGAGACAGACCTTTTGGCTTAATGCCAAAGGCTGGTTTTTCCGATGAGTCGGTCATGAAAACTCTTTTCGCACTCCTCTCGGCGGCGGCAGTCACTTTGGCCATCACACCTGCATCGGCGGGCCCTTTGGTCAGTCGCCCGGCCGAGTTCGAAAAACCCTGTCTCGAGAAAGGCGACGCCAATCGTTGCTTCGAGCTCGGTTACAAGTTCATGCGTGAAAACGGTAAGAACAGCAAAACGCTGGCGCGCTATTACTTCCAAAAGGGCTGCGCTGTGAAAAGTCAGCGTACGTGCTCGCCTAGGGAGGCGAAACTCGCCGCTCGAGATTTCACCGATACGAACCGCGTGGTCGCAAGCCAGCCCAAGCTCAATTCGACGAGCTCGGCCTCGGTCGCTCCCGAATCTCCTGTGAAACCCACCAATAAAGCCACCGGCCGATAACCGAGACTCTTCCGTCTCGGCCGTCCTTGCGTTTTCCATTCCGACATTGTTTATTGTCCAGCGGGCGCCGGTAGCTCAGCTGGATAGAGTTCCTGGCTTCGAACCAGGCGGTCGGAGGTTCGAATCCTTCCCGGCGCGCCATTTCTACTCCACACGGAAATCTCGATGAATTCGCGGTACACGTCTCCGCTCCCACCTGCGGACCTTCGGTCCGCGAGATCGTTGCCACGAGCACGCACTTTGTGCGCGTCGTGTTCAACGTTCTCCGCCCCTCGTCAAAGCGCGCCACTGGCGCACTTTGCCAAGGGTCACGGTTCGAATCCTTCCCGGCGCGCCATTTTTACCGCTTTGCCTCCGGCAAAGACTTTGCTCCTTCCGCTACGCTTCAGTCGACAATTCCAAGGGCTCTGCCCTTGGATCCCGCGGGGTTCGCCTTCGGCTCCCCTCGACCGGGGGCTCAGAAGCAAGCGAATGACGTTGATTTTCCGTCGACCGTCAGGCTGCTCTGATCCATCTCGTCCATGTAAACCTGGAACGAGAGTTTTCCGTCTTTAGATTGGAACGAGAACATGACGTCTTCGGTCTCGACGGTTCCGGTGAACTCTTTCGACGTGTGGGCCTGATTGTCCGTGTAGAGCGAGAGAACGAAGTCGTATTTCACGCCTTCCTTCAAGCTGCCGGTACGACCCAGTTTCGCTTCTTGTCCCGGAGCGATTTCCAGAACGACGGTTTGACGATCGCCTTCGAGCTCACGGCAGACGAGTTTGGTGGAATCCGCAAAAGCAGAAGGGGAGAAAGCCAAAACGGCGAGGATGACGGCTTTGAACATCGAAGGCTCCTTGAGAGTGGCGGCGTGAATGAATCGGCTTTACTCCGCCGACTTCGAATTCTGGACTGCAAACGGGAACAGGGAAAAGATTTCGGGAAAAACGCAGTGATTCGGCGGCCTCAGGGTCCATTCGCCGAAGGCATTTCAAAAGACCCAAGAGTCCTGACCCGTCGCACCAACTAAAATATTAGTTGGTAAGAACTAAAAGCTTAGTTACGGTGATCGACGAACCCCAAGTAAAGGATCGTCGTGAAGAAGTCGAAGGCGCCTGGAAAAGTCGCGGAGAAGTTGCTCACCGAAGTCGAGCTCGAGCTCATGAACATTCTCTGGAGGCTCGGGGAAGGGTCGGTGAATGACGTAATCGAGCTTCTTCCGAAAGAGCGTGATCTTGCATACACCTCGGTTTCGACGATCCTTCGTATTCTCGAGCAAAAAGAAATCGTCACGACGCGAAAAGAGGGAAGAGGGCACGTCTACGTTCCCGCGATACAAAAATCGGAGTACGAAGCGAAGACCGTGCGGCACGTCGTCGAAAAAGTCTTCGACGGAACACCCATGGCTCTCGTGAAGCAGCTTCTCTCGAGTGTGAAAATGGGGGACGACGAACTTGCCGAGCTCAAAAAACTCGTCGCCGACATGGGGAAAAAGCGATGACCTTCGCGCAAGCGCTCACGGCCTACATCGCGTTGAATGCCATGGTAGCGATCGCATACCTCGGACTGAAGGCACACGCTTTCGCTACTCGAGGTCGCGTGTCGGCTCGAACCGAGCTTTCATTTCACTACGCTGTCCTCACGTTCACGATAGGGCTCTCTTTCGCTCAGCCGCTAATGCCGAAGCGCGAATTTTTCGAACCTCCCGCAAAGGTCTGGTCGGCGGCTTCGCTGAACGAGTTTGCCGAATCGGGAGCCCTTCGAGCTGGACGTCTCTCGCTCTCGATGGATCCTCGTGAGCTCTCGATCGGGGCCGAGCACGCTTCGTATTCTATGATCGTGCTCGTGATCGTCGCGCTCCTCTTCGGTGCGAACCGGCTCGTACGTGACTTGCGGGGACTGCTTCGCATCCGCTCACGATCCTTTCGCCTCAGGAAGATCGGGTCCGTCTCGATCTACGCGAACGACGAGATCTCGGTTCCATTTTCCCATTGGCTCCCCTTTCGGAACGACGTCGTCGTCCCGACGTCGCTCGTACAAAACGCACGCGATTTCCGCACCGTCGTCGCTCATGAAATTCAGCACCACCGCCAACGCGACACTCGCTGGGTTTATGCGATGTACGCCTTGCGCGTGATTTGCGCGCCGAATCCCTTCATCCATCTTTGGAATCGAACGCTTTCAGAAATCCAAGAGTTCGCTTGTGACGAGACGCTGGTCGACCGGAAGAGAGTCGAGTCACGAGAGTACGCCCGCTGCCTCGTCGAGGTGGCGACAACCGCGAAAGGTCGAAGTTCGGTTCCCGCTTGCGCGGCGGGGCTCGTGTTCATGGCCGATCGCAAACTTCTCAAACGGAGGATCGAGAACATGATGAATCCCACAAGGACGATGGGAAAAGTGACGACACGATTGGCAGCAGGACTTCTCGCGCTCGCGATGGCGGGTGCGGCCTGTGCTTCGCAGGGACTCGTGCAAGACCGACGAGTTTCGATGGCGGAGGCGAAGCGAATGCTCGCGACGGCGAAGGCTTCGAGTGAAATGCCGGTCGAGCTGAACGAGCTCGTACTGAAGCAACTCAATCGGTACATCGGCACACCCGAAGGACGCGACTTCATGCGGACCGCGCTTCAACGAATGGAGACCTACCGAGCTGTCATCGGCACGAAGATCACCGAGTACGGCATGCCGATGGAGCTTCTTGCGGTACCGATCGCGGAGTCCGGTTACAAGAACATGTCGGAAGGGGAAAGCTCGACATCGATGAAGTCGGCCGGCCTTTGGCAGTTCATTCCGTCCACGGCGAGAGCCTACGGGCTTCACGTCGACGCGAAGAAGGACGAGCGGCTCGACGTCGATCTGGCGACGGATGCGGCACTTCGGTATCTCGAGTCGAATCGTCTACGCTTCAAGGACTGGCACTTGGCGATTCTCGCTTACAACATGGGCGAAAACGCCGTCCAAAAGGCGATGAACGCGACGGGAGCGAAAGACGCGTGGAGCTTGATTCGCGCAGGTCACGAGGGTGACAGGGACTATCTCCCGAAAGTCATGGCCGCGATGCTGATCATGAAAAATCCCGAGTCCGTCCGCTGACCGAAGGAGGCTCGGGCCCGATCGGGTTCGAGCCGTTTTTCAGCGAAATGGCCCGCGGTAAACGCGGTAATTTCGGCCCGCCACGCAGGAAATGCAGAGGCGAATGCTCATGGTTTTCTTGCCGTCCACGAGCTCCACGAAATCGTCATTCGGTTTGTCCCAAAATCCCGTCCCGATCGAGATCGTCTTTCCATCCGTCTCGACGTTTCCACCGGCCCATGCGAAGCCGTCGCCGAAGTCGATGGTCTTGAACTCGCGAAGGCTCTTTTGCTTGAGATCGAGCACGTACTTGATCAGTCGACTCCGCTTTTCGACGTTTCCATTGTCGAAAACCAGGATGCTCTTCTCGCTTTCAGACCACCGGGGAGTGTGGTGGAGAGCGGTCCGTTGATCGGGCCTGAGGCCGAATTGATCCTTTTCTCCGCCCAGCACCCACTCCGCGCGTCGCTCTTTCTTCAGCCACATGATGATCGGTCCGTCGCCGAAGCTGATGAGCCATCGATTCGCGTCGATGACTTCGACACCGTTCAGGTGGCCATTCTGAATGCAATTCTTGCCGTTGAACGCCACGGTCGAGCCGTAGTCGGGAAGGGCTTCCGCAGAAATCAAATCGTCCGTGCTGACGACGTAAACGTCTTTGCCGTCTTTTTCTTCGATCAAGTATTGCTTCAGCAGGCATTTGCCGTCGCCATCGCGCTTGGCGGCTTCGTAGTTCGTAAACAAGTAGTGTTTTCGTCCGAGAAACAAGAACTCGTGACTGTCGACGATGCGATGATGGGTCTCGACGATTTGCATCGTCTCGTCGAGGACGACGTGCGACGCCATGCTGTTGACGTTGGTGTTGAAGTCGCGAATCAGACCGTAAGTATAGAACGTCTTTCCTTTCACGATCTGCGGACGGAAGTCGACGACTCCGATGTCGAATTCGCGAATGAAGACGAGCTCTCCCTTCGGATCGATCGCTCCGATGGAGCCGTTGTTCGCGAAGAAGATGTGCTTATCCGAGTTCGACTGTCCCTTCGCGGATAAGCCTTCCCCCAGACGCGTGAGAAATCTGATTCCGAGCTCATGGGGTCCGGCTTCGTCGCGCCAGTGGATGAAGAAGGTTCGTAAGCGCGGCAGCCCGTCGTGCGGGAGAAGCGTGAATTTCAAATCTTTCGGGCACGTCTTTCCGTCGAACCGGCAGGTGAAAACCTTTTTCGGATTGGGGAAACTGACGAGCGGTGGTTTGCGGCGGTCGAACGACTTGATGACCACGAAGCTCGAGTTTCGCCACCTATGATCCGCGTTCGAAATCGTAGGCATTTCTGCCTTTGCGGCGGATGACGACTCTGCGCCCGAGAACGACGAGACCGATAACACCGACAATAGAATGCAAAATTTGATCATCATTCGTCGCCCATTCGAGCACGGAAGAAGGCGGAAGTTCAAGTCGGTCGAACTCGCCGCGATAAGCACGGGAGATCAACCGCGCAGCGCTATGGCGCGTCGCGCGCGCGAGGGCCGTTTTTACAACGTCGAATTCTTGTGATCGAATCGGCCCATGCTGGACGTTCTCGATTCCCTTCGAACTCACGGATACGCGACCTTCCCATTGAGCGAGCCCTCGGCGCTCGAGGCCATGCAGGCGTCCTTTCTCGACGTTTGCTCGAAGTACTCGTCGGCTCCGATCGCCTCGCTTTCCGAAGTCCACCGCGCGATCGAGCCGGCTCGGCTGAACGAGCTTCGCCTCGACGCCATTCGGCAGCTCAACGGCGACGTCGATTTTCGAAATTCACTTCTCACGCAGGTTTCTCCGCAGCTCGAAGCGTGCTTCGGACCCGACATCGCGGCTCAAAAGACGATCGGTCTCGTGATCTCGATGCCGGGAGATGCGACGTCTCAGATTCCACTCCACTCGGATACCTGGACGGGCCACTCACCCTTCGAGCTGAATCTCTGGGTTCCGTTCACTCGCACGGTGCGAACGCAAAGCATGTTCTTGCTTCCGCTTTCGCGCCTGCGCGACCGCCCTATCGAAGGGATGAAATCCGGCGCCACGATTCAGGATTTGATGTCTCGCCATGAAAGCGACTTCAAGTACATCGAAATGGAGCCCGGTCAGGCGCTTCTGTTCTGGCATCATCTTCCGCATGGGAACACCGTGAACCGAGAAGAGTCGACTCGTTGGTCGCTCAACATGCGTTTCAAGAACCTGTTCACGCCCTATGGTGAAAAGGGTCTCGGCGATTACTTCGTGCCGTGGAAGAAAGGCCCCTTCACCGAGACCGTCCTTCGTTACGGCGGGATCTGGTCATGAAAGTCGTCGGTTACATCGCGAGCGACTCTCTACGTTTGGGCTTCGCTTCGCATCAAATTCAGAATCAATCGATCCAACGCTTTCTCCTGAAGCGGGGGGCGACGTTTTTGCTTTCCTGGACCGAGTACAAGGGTTGCGCGCCGATGGTTCTCGAGAGTCTCACGCGCGAAGATTTCCACGACGGCATCTGCCTCTATTCGCTCGAACAACTCGGGGCGCTCGCGAATGCTCCCGCTGTTTTTCGTCGACTTCGTGAAAATGTCGGATGGATCGGATTCGCGCGAGAAGAAATCGTCTGCGACTCCGACGAGAGTTTCGCGAAGGCTCAGGAGCTTCTCTGGCTTCAATCGAACTTGATGCGCTCGCGCGGCGATCTCGCGATGCTCGCGCCGTTCATGTCGCGGCC
>JAZKJB010000047.1:0-2527 GCA_040384505.1 Bdellovibrionota bacterium
CGTTCTCTTCCTCGGGAGCTCTTGCATCTATCCGCGCGAGTGTCCGCAGCCGATGAAGGAAGAGTATTTGATGACGGGTCCGCTCGAGCCGACCAACGAGGGCTATGCGCTCGCGAAGATCGCAGGCCTGAGACTCGGTGAGTACTACTCGAAGCAATACGGAATGAATTTCGTCTCGCCCATGCCATGCAACATCTACGGCCCGGGCGACAGCTTCGATCTCGAACACTCGCACGTGTTGTCGGCTCTCGTTCGCCGCTTCATGGAAGCGAAGAAAAATGGCGCGCCCGACGTGACGCTTTGGGGAACGGGGAGTGCGCGCCGCGAATTCATCTACACGGACGATGCGACCGACGGGATCATCTTCTGTATGGAAAATGAAAAAGTCCCGACGCTCGTGAACCTCGGCACCGGCCAAGAGTTCACGATCAAAGATCTCGCGACCAAGATCGCGGGGATCGTCGGGTATACGGGCGAACTCAAGTGGGACACGACCAAGCCCGACGGAATGCCTCGCAAATGCCTCGACGTCACCCGCATGAAGGGTTTCGGCTGGGAGGCGAAAGTCGGAATCGATCAAGGTATCAGAAACGTCGTCGCGGATTACGAAGCGCGTTTCAAGGAAACAAAATGAAAAAGGCACTCATTTTCGGAGTCACCGGACAAGACGGCGCTTACCTCGCGCAGATGCTCATGCAGAAGGGCTACGAAGTTCACGGCGTGAAACGCCGGAGCTCGTCGTTCAACACCGACCGCATCGATCACTTGGTCGAAGACCGAAAGCGCTATCCGCAATTCCACCTTCACTACGGTGATCTTTGCGATGGAACGAACTTGATCCGCCTCATGCAGATGATCAAACCCGATGAGATCTATAACTTGGGTGCGATGAGCCACGTGCGCGTGTCGTTCGATCTTCCCGAGTACACCGCTGATGCCGACGGTGTCGGAGCACTCAGAATTCTCGAGGCGATGCGAATCACCGGGATCGAGAAGAGCGCTAAATTCTATCAAGCTTCGTCATCGGAACTCTACGGTCTCGTCCAAGAAGTTCCGCAAACCGAGCGGACACCGTTTTACCCACGAAGTCCCTACGCCGTAGCGAAACTCTACGCTTACTGGATCACGGTGAACTACCGCGAGGCGTACGGAATTTTCGCGTGCAACGGTATCCTCTTCAACCACGAGTCGCCGCTGCGAGGCGAAACGTTCGTCACTCGCAAGATCACGCGAGCGGTAGCTGCGATCAAGATGGGCCAGCAAGAGAATCTTTTGCTCGGCAACCTCGACGCGAAACGCGACTGGGGCTATGCGCCCGATTATGTCGAAGCGATGTGGCGCATGCTGCAAGCAAAACAGCCCGACGATTACGTCGTAGCCACGGGTGAAACGCATTCCGTTCGTGAGTTCGTCGAAGACGCGTTCTCGCATGTCGACATCGAAATCGATTGGCAGGGTGAAGCGGGATCGCAAAAAGAAATTGGCGTCGACCGCAAGACGAAGAAGACCCTCGTGAAGATCGATCCGCAGTACTATCGTCCGACCGAGGTCGAGCTCTTGATTGGTGATGCGAAGAAGGCCCGCGACGTTCTCAAGTGGGAGCCGAAGGTCACCTACAAGAAGCTCGTCGAGATCATGGTGAAAGCGGATCTCGCGCAACTCAAAGGTGAGCAGACACCTGAAATGCGCGGCTTCGCTACGGTCGCAGGCTCGCTATGATTCCAGTTTTACTGTGTGGCGGTTCGGGCACGAGGCTCTGGCCGGTTTCGCGCTCGAAAATGCCGAAGCAGTTCATTTCGCTTCTCGAGCGAAGCCTCTTCGAGCTCACGGGCAAGCGCCTTCAGCCTCTCGGACAACCGTACGTCGTTGCCGTCCGCGAGTTCGAAGCGTTGACGAAGACGTTCGCGGCAAAACTCGGGCTCCCCAAAGAACATCTCTTGAGCGAGCCGTTCGCGAAGAATACCGCACCTGCGATCGCGCTCATTTGCCGATACCTCGAGCTGAGAGGCTCTTCGAAAGAAATCGTCGGCGTTTTCCCGGCCGATCACGTGATCGGAAACGATCAAGCGTTCCTCGCTGCGATCAACGTCGCGACCAAGCAAGCTGAGAGCGGTAGTGTGGTTACCCTCGGGATCAAGCCGAGCGAACCTTCGACGGGTTTCGGGTACATCGAACTAGAGAAGATCACCGATCCTTCGAACCCGACCGCCGTTCGCGCCCTCAGATTTCGCGAAAAGCCCGATCTCGCGACGGCGAAGGAATATCTCTCGACCGGACGTTTCGTTTGGAACGCAGGGATTTTCTTTTTCAAAGTCGACGCGATGATCGAGATGTTCAAGCGCTTCGCGCCCGATGTGTGGAATCCGCTCGCGGAGCTCAAAGCCGATCTCTCGAATCTCGAAGCGGTTTACGCGAAAATGCCTTCGATCAGCTTCGACTACGCGATCATGGAGAAAGTCGACACCCAGTACTGTGTGCCGTGCGATCCCGTCTGGAGCGATCTCGGGAGCTGGGACGACGTCGTGGA
>JAZKJB010000048.1:0-1444 GCA_040384505.1 Bdellovibrionota bacterium
AAGTTCTAACGTCTGACGATGCCCAACGTGTTCAACGCATCCGAAGATGAGGCGTAAAAACCTCGAGACGACGGATCATGGAACATGGGGCTGGCGGGAGGGCCCACTTTTCGAGAGCCTGAAGGCGTCACGTGACGCTTTCGATGGATCAATTCCCGAGGGGAATACGCAGCACGCGGTAATAGCGGTTGTCGCTGACCCAGAGGTTGGTGCCGTCGACCGAGAGGGCCGCGGGCAATGCGACCGTCGATGCGGTCGGGCCGATCATTGAGCCTTCGAGGCTCGTCATCGAAGGTTGGCCGATGACGACGTCTGCAGGAACGAAGTTCGTGGTGGGGATCGATTTCCAGATCATCAGGCGATTGTTTTGAGTGTCGGCGACGATCAAGCGGCCCTTTGCATCGACCGCAATCGCGGCTGCCGTTTTGAAACCGAAGGCGTTCGGGGCGGCTTGGCCGGCATTGTACGAACCAGAGACGAAGTTCGGTTGGCCGACGACGACGTCGGCGGGTGTCGCGTCGGAGGTCGGGATCGAGTTCCAGATCAAGATGCGGCTGTTGGTGCGATCAGCGACGAGGAGCTTTCCGTTCCACACCGCGATCTTGTACGGACTCCCGAGGGAGGACGCGCTCACTCCGCCGTTGTTCAACACGCCACTCGTCATGAGTGGTTGACCGAGAACGACGTCGGCGGCCGTGCCGTTCGCGTTCGGAATGGAATTCCAGATCAGGATTCGGTTATTGCCAGTGTCCGAGACGATCAATCGTGTGCCATCCGAGACGACGTCTTGTGGCGCCCGGAGACCCGTTGCCGTCGTCGCAAAAGACGAACCTGTGAAATTCGTTTGTCCCAGTACGATGTCTGCGTTCGTCGCGTTCGAGGCCGGGAACGAGCTCCAGATCGTGACGCGATTGAAGACCGCATCTGAGACGAAAACTTTCGTTCCATTGGAGAAGACGCCAGTCGGGGCATTCATCCCACTTTGTGTCGCCGCGATGGCGGCGCTCGTGAAACTCGACTGCCCCAAGACGAAATCCGGTGGTGTCGCGCTATTCGTGGGAACGGAGTTCCAGCCGAGCACGCGGTGATTTCCGAGATCCGCGACGAGAAGTCGTCCGGACCCGGCCGAGAGGCCGTTGGTGTTGTTGAAATTGGTCGCCAGGATTCCGTAAGGTAAATTCGCCTCGCGAACCGTCGGCGCGGGTTGGCCCAAGATCAGATCGTGGGCCTGGCCATTCGCGAGGCCCGTCAGCTCCCACCTCACGAGTCGGTTGCTCAAGGAGTCCGCGACCCAGAGCTTCGAACCAATGACCGTGAGACCGCCCGGCGCGTTGATCAAGATCGCGGTCGTGCCGGCTCCAAAGCCGGTGAAATTCGTTTGTCCCACGACGTAGTCAGCCGGAATTCCGTCGACGGAAGGCATCGTGTTCCAGATCAACACTAG
>JAZKJB010000048.1:1454-2389 GCA_040384505.1 Bdellovibrionota bacterium
ACCGAGACGTTGTTCGTGCCCGAGTTGGCCGCGAAGAGCCGCGACCCGTCGGTCGTGAGCGCCGTGGGACCCTTCATCAAGGTCGAAGATGTCGTCACGAGAGAGCAGGTCGTGAGGTTCGTCTGACCGATGACGGTGTCGGCGTTCGCGTTGTCCCCACCGGGAATGGAATTGAACTTGAGAATTCGACCGTGTCCGAAATCGGCGATGAACAAACTACTACCGATGAACGAGACGTCTCTCGGCGAGGCCAAACCTGAAGCGGTACATGCGCCCAACGTCGAAGACGTAAAATCCGTTTGTCCGACCACGAGATCGGCCGGCTGACCGCTGGCTCCGCTGAGCGAATTCCAGAGAAGAACGCGATTTTTCGAAGTATCGGCGGCCGCGAACTGGCCGCTCGGACCGAACGAAATTCCTTGCAGAGCGCCGAAAGTCGAAGCTGTCGTCAACGTCGAACCTACGAGGGACGTGCTCGGCGCTCCGAGCACGAAATCCGCTGGCGCGTCGTTCGTCGTCGGAATCGAATTCCAGATCATCACCCGTCGAGTCGTCGAATCCGAAACCGCGAGCTTGGTTCCGTCGCTTGCGATTCGTTGAGGACACCCGAACATCGAAGGACCGAGCGGCGGGACTTGAACCGCGCCCATCAAAGTGCGTTGCCCGAGAACGACGTCGGGCTCGCTCGAGGCACTGGTCGGAATGGAATTCCAGATGAGCACGCGACTGTTCAAACAATCGGTCGCGACGAACTTCGAACCGATCGCGAGGACTCCTTGAGGGCCTGCGAGTCCGCGCTTGAAGTTCATTGTTGAGGAGAAATCCGGCTGCCCGAGCTGAAGGTCAGCAGCCAAGCTGAGCGCGCTCGGCTCTTTCAGCGGTGAGCCCGAGCAGCTCGCGCACGGACACGGCGGTGGGTGCGGACTCGGCGATCG
>JAZKJB010000048.1:2399-6290 GCA_040384505.1 Bdellovibrionota bacterium
CGCGATAGTTTGCGCGACGCTGACCGTGACGTTCACGTCTCCGGGTGTGAATTCGATGACGGCCGATCCCAGGACGTAGGGCCGAGAGTAATTGGAATAGTCGAATGGCCGCGTGTAGAGGTCATCGCACTGCCCTGAGCGCGACAGGAAGCCGAGAACGTGAATCTTACCTATGCCGCCCGTCGGCACATCGATCGAAATCGTTTTTCCCGGGGTGTGGACACCGGTCAGGTGGCCGGCCTTAACTATCGCGCCATCGTTTCGCGAACACTGGAAAGGATTCGGAGACAGTTTTTCGACGAGAATCGCGTAGCAGTCGACGTCGTTCGCACTCGAGAGAACGTCTTGATTGAAACCGAGCGTGCCACCAGCGAGTGACAGCGATTGCGAGATCGACGCCTTCGCGATGGATGAAGGAACGCTGTAACCCGGAAGCGTAATGCTGACGATCGACGTCGTCGCCTTGGTACAACCAAGCGAGGCCGCAGTGATAACGAGGCAAATGGCGATGAGCAAACGTGATTTCACCAGAGGAGTTATCGGCATTTAGGGACCTAGACGTGAGGCAGAGTGTGTCTCATCGCGAGGCGCTGCCCGATTCCCCGAAAATCTCTCTCTCACTTCACGCTGAGTTCACACGGCTGGTACAATCTTTGGTTCATGGACAAGCTCGATTGGGTCGCGGGTCTCGACTGGGTTGCTACGATTTTGGCTCTCGCCTACTTCCGAAGCCAATGGCCTTCGCAGACCGCGCGCCTGCGTAGGGTGCGATGGCTCTCGGCGCTTTTGCTTCTCATGCCGACGGTTTTGGTTTCGGTACTCTTCTTCGGAAAGATCGAGTTCGCAGGACTTCGAGTTTTCTTGGGTTGGTTGATGGTCCTTGCGGGCCTTACCGTGGTGCCCGGTCTTTTCCTGACTTTCGCGCACGCAGGCGCCGCGATTCTCGAGAAATTCGGAGAAGGCCTCGGCAAACGCTCTTACGAAATCTTCATCGCGTTGTTGATCGTGATTCCGGCCTGCATTGCCGCGAAAATTTATCACAACCGAATTGAAACTGCCCGAGCGTACAGAGAATTGAAAATCGAGGTTCAGCCGATGCTTGCCAGCTGCTGCGCAGGGCACGCTCAAAAATGCTTGCGAGCGCCGAAGAAGTTCGAAGAAGTCTCGCGCGCGAATACCAATATGCACCTCTACGACTTGCGCGACAATTATCTCGCCGAGGCTTGTGAACTCGGCGATCAGAAATCGTGCGAGCAATTCGCGATTTCCACGGGGATGGAAGAGTACCGCGACAGCTATGTCTACAAGCTGAAATGCAGTGTCGAGGATGGCGGATCACCATGATCCGAGGGCGTCACGTGACGCCTGTTTGGATCACCGTGATCCAATCGGTTCCGATTCGGAACTCGTCGGGCGAACGCGTTGGCCCGTAAAAAGCAAAAAGCGAGTTCGGGTTCCTCCCGTCCTCGCTCTTTTGGATCCGGCGTCCTCGATTAAACGAGGAGGTCCGAATGTCGAACAATAATCCTACCCACCATAGGAGGTTTCGACGTTTGCTCGATGTCGCTAAACGAGCCTTAGGGCTGGTTTTGGTGATCCTCGAGATCATGAAGCGACTGCGAGATTTGCTCTAAGTTCTAACGTCTGACGATGCCCAACGTGTTCAACGCATCCGAAGATGAGGCGTCAAACCCTCGAGACGAAGGATCATGGAACATGGGCTGGCGGGAGGGCCCACTCAATCCTTTGGTGCGCAACTCGCGCCGAGCGTCGCAGTCTCGTTCGCGTAGGCAGGATCGGCGGGGAATTGTTGGATGAGGCCCATTTTGTCGTCCATCTGCAGGCGTATGACGGAGGAATCGCTGAAGTAGCTCATCAGTGAATTAGAGTTGTCTTGCGAGTGATCGAGGCCGAGGCAGTGGCCGAGTTCGTGTGAAAGAGTTCTGACGAATGCTTTCGCGCTCGAGGTGAGACCCGGGTCGAGTTGGATCGTGCAGCCAGAGAGTTTTCCGTCGGATCCCATCTTTTGCTGCGCGACTCCCCCGCCGCCCGTTTGCGATTTGAAGCAGACTTCGATCGTGCGGCCCGTGCTCGTTGCGTATTCCGGATCCGACGTATTGACCAACACGACATAAGAGCCTGGCAAATTCGTGAAGTCGGCGAAGATGGAGTTCACAGCGGCACTGAAAGTGATCGACGGTCCCGCATTCAGATCGCTCGCGGGAAGATCGTTGGTCGTTATCGCCGGAGTCGAGCAGAAACTCACGAAGAGTTTCGGACTCGCCGCCGACACGTTCCAACGGGTTTCGTTCGAATATGTTCTGAACCCCGTCAACATGATCAACAGCATCGCGAGACTGAGAATTTTGCGAGCGAGAGCCATCGCGCACCTCTTAGAAAATGAAACTCAAACCCACGAGCGCCTCGGCTTTCGTGACACCGGTGTGAACCGAGTACGCCAACACTTCCGCGCGAAACCGAAATCCCCAAAATAGTGCCGGCTGCCATCCTGCGCCGGTCGAGAGACCGAGACCGGTCGAACCCGTGTGAAGTGTCGGACCGAATGTCGCGTACCAATTGCCGTCGCGAAAACTTTTGACGGCGCCGATCGCACCCGGCGAAAGAAGTCCGAACTCCCAGTCGTTGTAACCGAGACGTATCGTTCCAGGGAGCGCGAACGCTTCGCCGGCTCCCGCGAACACCGACCAAGTCGCGGCCGACGCACGAGACGAACTGAGGGTCGAAGCGATGCTTGAGATCAAAATCACTGCGGCGACGACCTGTCTCACAGCTCGAAGCCGATCGACATCGAAACCACGTCTTGAATCGCGATCCCTATGTGCGCCGTCGACGGCCTCACGCCCACGAGAACGTCGAAGCCGAGATACATCGGAGAAAATGGACGCCAGATCGAGCGAAATGAGGGGCCCGCCGCGAACGAGTCTTCGGCCTGCAAAGTAGCCGTCGGTGAATCGCGAAGCGTTCGCTTGGAGTAGTAAACTCCGCCGCCGGCTTTCGCTTCGAACTCGCCAAGAAAACTTCCCTTCACGAAGTTCGTCGTCACACTCAGCAAGTATCCTGATTGTGAATAGACGGTCGTGGCGACACCCGTCGCGAAACCACTCACCGTCCAAGACGAAACATCGACCGCACCCGCGATCGTCGGAATTTGTCGACCGCTCGTCGTGGACGAAAAGCCCGTGCCGAGTGCGACCGATGCTCGAGCCGACGGCGCAAAGCACCAGGCCAAGACGAGAACGGTGAGAATTCGATAAACGAGTTTCGATGAACGCACGAGGAAACGATTGCAAGCTTGCCCGGGGCTGTCGAGCGGTTTTCGACCTCAGCCGACTCTATGTCGCGATGCTCTTTCGTTGAAACTCCCTCGCCGCTTCTTAGACTTGGATTTCCCTCGATCCAAGGAGCCTCTCTCATGCCGCAAAAAATCTCGACCTGCCTCACGTTTCAAGGACAAGCCGAAGAGGCGATGAAGTTCTACGCGAGCGTTTTCGCGGATGCGAAGATCGTGCGCACGGACCGCACTCCTCCGTCGGTCGCGAAAATGAGTGGTGCGACCGAAGGATCGGTTCTCGCGGTGGTGATGAAGCTCGGTGAACTCGAGATTTTGGCTTTGAACGGACCTCCGTTCGTTCCGACTCCGGCGACGTCGCTCTTCGTTGCTTGTCCGTCGATCCCCGAGATCGAGAAGATGTGGGCGAAGCTCATTGACGGCGGCGAGATCCGCATGGCGCTCGAAAAACAACCGTGGGGCGCCGAGAAATACGGCTGGGTGAAAGACAAGTTCGGCGTCGAGTGGCAACTGATCAACTCTCCACACCCGAAAACGTCGTACGGAAACTGTATGCTCTTCGTCGACAAACAATTCGGCCA
>JAZKJB010000049.1:0-5283 GCA_040384505.1 Bdellovibrionota bacterium
AGTTTGCCCTGGACGATGTTCTCCGAAGAGACACAACGTCGCACCATTCGGGCGATCGTCGACTCGCTGAAGCCGGGCGGCGCCTTCCTCACCTACGTCTGCGCTAACGCCTATCTCTACCCTCAAGCGAAGTCGTTCCTTCGCCTTCTCCGCGAGAATTTCTCGGATCTCCACCGCAGCGATCTCGAGTGGCGAAATATCCCGCCTGCTTTCGTCTATCGCGCAATCAAGTAATCGAAATCCTCGCGCCGATCTTTAACGAATCAACTCAGAAACGAGCCACGTCGGGAAAGCTCTGACGTGTTCGGTATGGCAGTCTCCCGGCCGGGAGGCCTGAAGTGAAACCGATTCGAAATGTTTCACGCGTGACCGATACGACGGTGCTGCTGATCGGACTCGTAGCCGGGATTTTGGTTGGCCTGTTCTCTTTCGCTCTCGACGTCGCCGGCTGGAATCACGTCTCGCCTTCATTGCTCCTGGGTGAGCTCTTGAGCGGCCGCACGGATTCCTTCGGGCTCCAAGTCGGCTTCTCTTCGCACCTCATCGCGAGCCTCGTCTTTGCGTATCTGTATTCTCTCGTCTTTCGGTCATCACGCCGTTCGGGAGTCGGTATCGGATTGCACGTGGCGCTCTTTCATTGGGTGGTCATCGGTCTCGCGGTTTCGTTCTTGCGGACGGGACCGTTCGCTCTCTGGGACGGAGCGGAGGCGGCGATCTCATTTTTCTTCTCGCATCTTTTGTTCGGCGCGGTCGTCGGCTTCCTGTTCGATCGTGCCGCGATCGGCTTCGATCATCCTCGCCCCATCTCGACGCCGATCCCGCCTCAGCGCGAGTTGTCGCGGAGCCAGCGAGTCAGAGGCACGATCCGCGTATAAGCGTCGACGAGAGTCGGCACCATCTTGGAACTCTTCGAGATCTCTCCGTCGAATGACTTGCCGACGAAGAATCCCTTTCGCTTCAGATATTCGATTTGAGGATGCTCGGGCGAGTAACCGACCGGGGCACGCTTCAACGTCTCACCCTGCAGAGGTCCGAAAAATTTCTTGAACGAAGGCCGTTCCACGATCGCGACGAACGACTCCGTCTTCTGCTCGATCGCATAGCGAAGTCTCTTGAGTTGGCGCGAGTCCGGCATGTAGAGCCCCCCACCGACATAGATTTCGCCCGGCTCGATGTGCAAGTAGAAGCCTGGTGAGCTGACACTCTTCGGATAGCCGGCCATGTCGAACGTCGCGGCGACGTGGGTCTTGTAAGGAGTCTTGTCTTTCGCGAATCTCGTGTCGCGATAGATCCGGAGAAGTGACTTCGCGGTAAAGCGAAACTCCGGTGCGACGGACCGCATTTCTCGCCCTAGATCTTCGATCAAAGCCAGGACCGGTTCCTTCAAGAGCCGGTCGTAGTCTGCCTTTCGAGGCTGGAACCATTCGCGTTCGTTGTTCTTTTTGAGGCGCCTCAGGAAAGTGAAACCTTCCTTCGGAATACCGTCGAACTTCGATTTCGAACTCATCGCGGTCCTTGGCGAAGCTCATCCGCCGCATCGAGGACGATCTTCGCCGAAATTTCTTTCATGCACGCATGAGTTCCAAGGGGACATTTCTTCGACCCATGCTTTCCACAGGGACGACACTCGAGTTTCGTCTGCACGACTCTCGCGCGCGAATTCCACGGGCGATACCCGAGCTCGAGAACCGTCGGCCCGAAGATGCTCACGGTCGGCGTTCCGGCGGTCGCACCGAGATGCATCGCTCCGCTGTCGTTACAAACGAGCAGCTCGGCGAGTGCGAGGATCTCGGCGGATTCGAAAAGCGAAGTGCGGCCGGCGATCGAAACGGCTCCCGAGGCACGGGCGATTTCACCGGCGAGTTCCGCTTCTTCGGGAGATCCGAAGATCGCGACACGCGCGCCGCGCGCGAGCCAGGCTTTCGCAACTTCGACGTAACCTTCGCTCGTCCACATTTTCGTTTTCCAAACGCTGCCAGGAGCTAAGACGACGAGAGGCTTTTTACCGACCCCGAGCTCGTCTGCGACAGTGCGTGATTTCTCCGTGAGCAGTGATCTCCAGTCGTTTCCTGACTCGAAAGCTTCGCGAAGGGCCGTGAGTCCCGCGACTCGCATGTCGGCCGACTCCGGGGGAAGGAGGAGCTGACCCGTGACGGGCCCTTGTCCGCCGGATCCGATCGAGATGGCAGCGAACTTCTCGATCAGCGGCTCGACCGACGGAATCTCGTTCGCGACGAGTGCGAGCTGTCGCAAGGCCTCGGGCAATTCGAGACGGCGCTCGAGGCGAACGTCGAAAGCGAACGAATTGAAGAATCGAGTGAAGCCGATCTTCTTTTTCGCTCGAAGCTTACGGACGAAGAGTGCGGAACGAATGGATTCGTGTGGGCAGACGACGAGCTCGAATTCACGCGAGCGAAGTGCCCTCCCCGCTTCACGCCAGCTGGCGCCGGAAGACTTGTCGACTTCGACGACCTCGTCGACGACTCCGGCATCGCGGAGGAAAGAGCCGACTCCTTTACGAACGAGAACGACCAGACGGTCGTTCGGCCATGCCGTTTTCATCGTTCGAATGAGGGGAAGACTCAACAGCATGTCGCCGAGAAACGCCGTTTGAACGATCAAACGCTCGGGTCGGCGTGGTTCCGATTGAATTTTTCCGGCAGCGGGCACGAGTCAGTCTCCGATTGGATCCGTCGTGCTCCCGCTTCGACACCCGCGACGATCTCGTCTATCGAGACGAGGTCGTAGCACATCGGGGTCTTGTCGCAGCTTCTCTTCCAACACGGGCTACAGCTCGCGCTGGTCGAGAGGCGCACGCCTCGATCGTAGAGATCGATTTCGTGCGCGCACGTCGGGCCGAACCAAGCGACCGTCCATTTCTTGAGGGCGATCGCCAGATGCATGCCCAAACTATCACCGCTGACCACGATGTCACAAGCGGCAACGCTGATGATTCCGTCCCGTAGACCGCTCTCCGTGGGGGACTTCACGAGGCCGTCGAGACCTTGCGCGATTCGTTCGTTCCGAACCGAATCTTCCTTACCGCCGAGCAAGACGACTCGGAAACCGCCGATCGCCTCGAGACGTTGCGCGATTTCACGATGCGCTTCGACGGTGAGTTTTTTGTACTGGATGACTCCGCTGCAACCCGTATTCAACCCGACGACGACCGGGCGGCCGGCGGCCCACAGCGCGCGCCGCCGTTCGGCTTCCGCACGCTCGGCTGCGGTCAAGCGAACGTGATACTCGTCGCGCAGCCAAGGTCCGAGCTCGAGCGCCTCGTGTGACAATCGTGTTTCCGGCTTCTCGTTCTCGAAGAATTTTTTCTTGTCGGAAAGGCCGATCTCCCAGAGCTCGCGCGCCCCCTCGTTGGCGGGAAGAACGGCACCCGTTCGGGAATCGACGGTGAATCCGAAGACGACGTCGCACTTCGTGAGTTTCAAAACGCCGGCGGCTTTCAATCCTTTGTCGATGACGTAGGCGATGTCGAACTCCAGCGCCGACAGCTGCAAGAGGTCGTCGGCCGTCGTCGTGAGTACTCGATCGATCATCGGATGGTTCGCGAGAATTTGATCGGCCGGTTTTTGCGTGACCCACGTCACATGAGCGCCAGGATGTTTGCGGCGAATCGCGGGCAATAGAGCGGTCGAGCGAGTCACGGCGCCGAGCGCCTCGAGATGAATCAGCAAGATCCGAATCGTCGGCTCGTTGAGATGCGGGCAGAGCGAATCGCAGATCTCGCTTTTTCCGCACGGTTTGTAACCGTTGAAGTGACGGCACTCGGTCATCGGCATGATTTCATTCTACGCTCGCGCGAGATGCACCGCGATCTGACGAAAGACTGGATCTATCGATCCCCGCGCCCGGAAGACCGGCCACTGGCGCGGCGAGGAGAGGATCCGATTTGGCTGCGAAGCGCATTGGCCCAAACGCGTCCTGCGACGGGCCCACGATGGATACCGTCGTTGGTTTCGTAGGCTGGTCCAGTCGCGGTGACACTGCGGCTATCGATCAAGGGGCAAACGCCGTCGACTTTCGCGCTGAGCGAAATGTAAAAAGGATCCAGATTCGCCTCGAGCTGAGCGACACGCTGGCGAGACGCCTCGAGATCTTCCGGTGACCCGCGCCTGAAACTCGACCAGCCGATCCCCTGCGAAGGATTCAGTCGCGGAGGACCGAGCCATTGGCAGCTGCCTTTCCCTCGCACGAGTTTCGCCATTTGCTGGTAGGCCACCGACGCGACCTTTCCAACGGGCAAGGAATTCGTGCCGAGCGCGACGATCACTCGGTCGGCCGGCGTCCTCGCGAGAAGATCGCTGAGTTTGCTCATCGCGCCGCCTGGCGCACAGGGTTCGAGACGCATCGTCCGACTCGTCATCGTCTGGCAAATTTGATTTTGCGGATTCGTTCCGTTGATCCAGTGGTCGGGCGCACTCCCGCTCGAGCAGAACATCGTCACTTCGTGACCCGCCGTTTTCATGTTCTCCACGGCTTGGCGACCGAACGGGCCACAAGTCAGCGAATCTCCGATCATGAGCATTCGCTCGGCTCTAGCGATCGACGGAGCGACGGCAACGACGGCGAGGAAGTGAAGAACGAAATGGCGCGAACGCATTTCCCGATTGTATAGATCGGTCGCTCACGGCGCGAGTCGAGTTGCGCTCTTCGTGCAAAAGCCTGCGCGCCCGGACTTTCGCCGCCCGGACTCACCTAACGCACGGTTCTCGCGCGCGGATGAATCGCAGCGCAAATTATCACGTTCATCAGTTCATCTCGGACGGCGGATTTCCGATGAATCGGGGTCCGTGAAAAAACGGCATTGCGAAATGAATCGCGAGCCATGAACGAGACAATAGGAGTGAGACTTGAAAAAACAGACTTATTACTTCGGCGACCTTCGCGGTGAAGCTTACTACAAGCCGTGCGGAGAGGGCTGGGAAGTCGGCTTCTTCTTCGGTAAGGACCGTGTTTTCGTCGGCAACTTCATTCATCAGCGCGAAGCCAAAAAATGGTGGTCGATGATGTCGAAGGAAGTCTACGGCTTCGGCAAGAAGTATTCGGTGACGGAGGAAGTCTCTTTCGCGTGGTACAAGAAATTCTTCTCGCACCATCTCTATCGCTGCTACTACGCTTGGCTCGACAAGGAATTCGCCGGCTATCAGCGCGAATTCAACAAAGCGTTCGCGAAGGATCAGAAGAAGTACAAAGCCATCTCGAAGTAATTCGACGGCGACGTTCTGCACTTCAAACGCGCCGTTTGATTTCGGAGCTCGATCCAAAAAG
>JAZKJB010000050.1:0-6074 GCA_040384505.1 Bdellovibrionota bacterium
CGCTTTCGCGCGCGTGATTTTGCCGAGGATGACGGCCGAACTTTTTTTCGCCGCGGTCGATCGCGGCTGGGAACTTCGCAATGGTCGCTTCCAAGCGCCCGAGCGTGCGAAAGCCCCGCTTCCGTTCATGCGGAAGCCCGTCAATTGCCCCGCGCTCTTCATGAAATGAGCGAGCTCGAGGAGGGAGGGACGGTCGCGGAGAGTGACGAGCTCTCTTGGCAAAGGCTGGCCTCACAGGTGCGAGCCTAAGGCGCCGTCCCACTTCTATTCATATTTTAAGGTTAACCTAGGCGGGATCGCTCCCGCCCAGGCGACGGACGTGTCATTGCACGTCCCTTAGTTCAGCTTACGATTAACGCTTGAGGTTGATGACTTCGCCGAGCAGCTCGTCGGTCGTCGTGATCGTCTTCGCGTTCGCCTGGAACCCGCGCTGGTTCTGGATCAGGTTCACGAATTCCATCGCGAGATCGACCGTCGATCTCTCGAGAGACTTCGAGAAGAGCTTTCCGCGACCTGCCGAGCCGGCTTTGCCGATCGAGGGCGTACCCGAATCGCGCGCTTCCTTCATTCGGTTGCTACCGACTTTGAAGAGGGCTTCGGGATTCTCGAACTTCGCCATCGCGATCTGCGCCAAATCCGCCGCCGCACCGTTCGAGTAGAGAGCCGTCAAGACACCTTCGTCGTTGAACGAGAGGTTCGTGATCGTACCCGCCGCCGAACCATCCTGTTTCCAGGTGATGAGATCGGATTCCTTGCCGTATTGCTTCGTTCCGTTGAGGCCTTTGCCTTTATCGGTCGTGATCGAGTCACCGAAGTCGACTTTGATCTGCTGACCTTGGAGCGCGCCGCCGGTGAAGTTGAACGCTTGCTTCGTGATGGTCTCGGTGTCGAGCTTACCATCCGTCGTGAACGTCAGCTTCGCGGTCATGGCTTCCGAGAATTCGCCGGCTTTGCCGCCCACGATCTCTTTACCATCGACGAGGCCGTGGACGTCCCACTGGCGATCGGCGGTCTTGTTGAAGAACATGGTCATCAAATGCTTGTTACCTTGCGAGTCGAACACTTCGACGCCGGTCGAATAGTGCGACGTTCCGTTCGGATCTTTCGGATCGAACACTTTACCCGGCTCGATACGCGAATCGAGGTTGAGGTCGACGGCCATCGAGGTCGTCGCTTTCGCGGGAATCAACGCGCGCGGGAACTTCACGTCGCCGAGCTTGTTGACGATCTGTCCTTTTTCATTGGCCTCGAAGCCTTGGACACGTTGGTTGTCGTTGGTGACGAGGTATCCTTCTTTGTCGAAGTGGAAGGATCCGTCACGAGTGAACGATTCGCCGTCGGAACCGCGGAGAGTGAAGTAACCGTCGCCAGAGATCGCGAGATCGGTCGCTTTGTCCGTCGAGTCGACGTTACCTTGAGTGAGGATCGGGTTCACTGCACCGATCTTCACGCCTCGACCGATTTGGTTACCGCCGAGGACACCTTTCAAACTTTTCGAAACGATATCTTGGAATTCTGCGCGGGAAGCTTTGAAACCCGTGGTATTCGCGTTGGCGATGTTGTCGCCGACGACTCCGAGTGCTTCACCTTGTGCGGTAAGACCTGAAACGCCTGTGTAGAGAGAAGAAAGAACGCCCATTTGTAACCCCTCCTGGGTAAGTAACACCGGATCAATCGATCACCGGTGGGAGGGCCTCCCTGATTTCGTCAAATCTCAGGGACCGGCCCAATTGCTCTCGCCATTCTGGCTAAAGCAAAAGTTTATGTTTTAATTCCCGGATCCCCGTATACCGGTTAACTGGTATACCCGGATCCCCGTACAGTATTCCCGTTCCGAATCCCTGTGGCCGTATTCCTAGGCCGTGGTTCCTCCTTTACGCCATCACAGTTGAGTCGATGTTCGTGAACACGTTTTCTTTCATCGCGTTCTTGTCCATCACAGTGACGACCGTGTTGTTCTTCACGCTGACGATCAAGGCGCTATCGCCCGTGAGTACCAGCGTGTCTTTCGAACCCTTCGCTGCCGCTTTCGCGACCGCGGTTTCGATGTTCTTCATCGTCTCGGGCGTGTAGCTGATGCCTCTCGAGTGCATGCGTTCGATCGCATGGTTCGAGAACTTCAAGCTCGCCGCCCCCGGCGTCTGTCCCGGCTTGGTCAACGCTTGTGCGCCGACCGAAGGAGCCGTGGGCATCGCGCCCGAGAATTGATCGAGGGCTTTGCGGAAATCCGCGCCGTCCTTGATCTTCGATGCGACACCACCGGGCCCTTGCCCCTCGTTTGGTCGGATCGGATTTATTCCGGCTGCCGCGCCGGTCATCTTCTCGAGAGCCATTTTACTTCTGCACTTCTTTCGATATCTGGTTCAACAAACCTTGCGACATCGGAATGTCGTCGAGGTTGTTCGGCACCATGCCTTCGTTCGCTTCCGGAGCGGGAGCAATTTCTTCTTCCGCTTTCGCCTGCGGCGCTTGCGCGACGATCTTCGGAATCATCGACGCAGGAGTTGCCCCGCCTGCTCGAAGAGGCATCTTCGGCATCGACTCTTCCGGGCCGACGTCTTCGATCTTCTTCACATCTGTAAGTTTAATACTCTGATCGCCAACCATCAAGATCGGACCACCAGAACCGTAGTTAAGGCCGGTGATGCGTCCGCTGAACGCGGTCTTCGCACCGACGCGAGTGCCCGCGACGGATTTCGCGCTGACTTCGAATCTGTATTCGCCCGCGCGTGCCGGCATCCCCTGCTCGTCGAGTCCGTTCCACTCGATCGCGTTCTGACCCTTCTTCAAGTTCGGGACATCGAGTTTTTTGATGACGTTGTTCGCGGCATCTTTCACTTCGACGTGAACTTGAGCGGCGTCGCCCATCAAGTCGAAGCTGAAGCCGTGCTTCGTGTCTCCTGCGGAACGCGTGAGTTTCGCGGAGTCGCCGCTGACTTTCTTCCCGATGAACGCGAGCGCTTGGTAATTCGAGTTCGGCGCTTGCGCGTCCTTCATTCCCTCGAGAGTCGTGTTGATGTTACTCAACTGTTCGAGCGACGTGAACTGAGCGAGTTGCGCCGCCATCTCGTGCGACGGCGTCGGGTTCGTGGGATCCTGGTTCTTCATCTGCGCGAGCATCAGCTTCATGAACGCGTCTTTGCCCATCTCGTTGTTCCCGGTCGTCCGGATCTTCTTCGACGGGTCGACCCAGTTCGGATCGGAGAGCTTGTTGGCCACGTCGCCGAGCGACTGGTCGCCGTAAGCTTTCGAATATTCCTGCGCGCTCGCCGTATTCACGCCGCCTTCGCTCTTCAAGGCCGAGGTCTGCTCGGCTTTCGAGAAACTTTGCGTGCTACGTTTTACGTTCATCACTGCCATTTATCAGATTCCTCTTCAAGCTACCAAGTTCAAGCCGCGACCAGAAGATCGTGCAGCTGCTCTCGCCGACGCACCTTGGACGGCTTCGGGTTCGAGCGGCGCGCGTTTGTTGCCGCCGTACGATCCGAGTCCGCGCATCGCGAACGCGCCTTCGCGCATTCCTTGGCGATCGTCGCGCTGCTGCTGCATGAACTCACGAGCGAAGTTGCGCGACTGCTCTTGGCCGGCCTGTTGATCCATGTGCTTTTGGATCTCTTGGCCGACGTCGACTCGCACGTTCTCCACTTTGAGTTGCTGTGCCGCCATGCTCGATTTCAAATCGCCGAGTCCCTTTTCCAAGAGACGCTTCGACGACTCGGTTTCGGTTAACATCTGAATGTTCACCTGGCCGTTTTCGACGGCGACTTTCAAGTGAACTTGACCCATTCCTTCCGGGGTCATCGAGATCTTCATCTCGCCACCGCCACGCTTGAGCATGACTTGGGCGTGTTTGACCATCTCGCGGATATTTTGTTGTTCGTCGGCCGCGGTCGGCTGACGACCCATCATCATCTCACCGGTCCCGGCACCGACGGCTGCGCCCGCGGCTCCGATCGGAGCTTTCGGGGTGGCGGCCTGTCCAGGAGCGGTGGGAGTCGTCGACGTCGCGGATTCGAGACTTTGTTCAGCACGTAGAGACGGAGCTTTCTTGTCCGTCGCTTTCATCTCTTTGCTGACCGAATCCTTGAACTCGACGTTTTGCGGAGTCGCTACGGTTTGCGACTTCGATTCGCCCTGCTTCTCACCTTGGCCGCCCATCATGTCGTTCGAAGACGAGCCGCCTCCGAGATCGGGAAGCTTCGCGATCGAAGTGTCCGAGATCGACGAGGTCATCGAAGAGAGAGTGTCGCCCGACTCGGATGCCATCGACGCGGCTTCTCCGCCTTCGACTGCTTCCTTCGCTGCGAACGCACCGGCTGCTCCAGCTGCGCCCATCAACGCGATCTCGCTCTGTCCACGCTTCGCGGTTTTGTCGTCGCGCTCGCGCATGAGCTTCGAGAGTTGTGCGTCCATGCTCTCGAGTGCTTTCTGCGCGCTTTCCGGATCTTGCGCGAGCTTTCCGTCTTTGCGGAAGAACGTCGCGTTCAGATCGTTGAGCGATTTGTCGAGCTTGCGAAGGCTTTGATCGCGCGGGCTCACGATGTCGAACGAGACATCGTCGGAGAGTCCGCCGAGCTTCTCGTCGAGGATCGCATCACCGCGTTTGTCGAGGAGGTTCTTGTAGAGCTCGGTCGCGCGGACTTGTCCCGCCGGTTCGAGCTCGAGTCCTTCGACGAAGGCACCGATCGCGTTCTGCGGAGTCTCTGTGAGCGAGTCGAGATCCATCTCGGAGAAGGCTTGAAGCACTTTCTCCGGGGGAACTCCGAGCTCGGTCTCCATTTTCGTGAGGAACTCGGTCATCGCCGCTTGGCGATCCGTCGCACCTTGCATCTGCATGCCTGCGAGCATCGCGGCCGACGTCGCGGCTTGCACCGCGGTCGGATCTTGCGGGATCGCTGGAGCCGTCGCCGGCGCTTCACCCTTGATGGCCGTCTTCGAGAAGAAGTCGGGCATCTGCACGCCGGCTTTCGGCGATTTGTCGGTCGGAACCGAACCCTTCACCGGGGCCGCGCTCGGTGCTGCGGTCTGCGAAACTTGTGACGGCTGAGCACCTTTGGTGCCTTCGACCGGCGTTTCCACCGATGCGACTTCGTCACTGATCGGGCGCTCCGTCATCGGACGGTCGGCGACCGCGATCGGTTCGCGGTTGATGGTTTGAGGGCGATCGGTTTCTTGCGCTTCCGCTCGCGGCGAATCTTTTTTCGCCAGCGGTTTGCGCTCGACCTTACCCTCGGCCTTCTTCGGTGCGCGAGTCTCGGCACTTTGTGAATCCGTCTTCTCGCGTCCACCCGAACGGCTGCCTTCGCTTTCGCGGCCAGGCTTTTTTTGTTCGGTGCGAGTTTCTGGACCCTCAAGTTTGCCGCTCTTCGCGCCGAACAGCTGATCGGCGAAATCCGCCTTCTCAGCTTTTTTCGCAGACGACGAAGAAAGATCCGCTGAGCGCGAACCCTTCTCTAGCATCGGTGCGATTGGCGTTTTAGAGAAACCCTTGATCATTGGCTGGTCGTCCTTCCATGGTCGACTAGTTCAAAATCCGTTTCGGTAACCGTAGCCGTATCCGTTCGAGGTATCCGTTTCCGTTCGGTCGTTCCGTTTTCCGTTCAGGTCAGTTCTCGTCCGTTTCGTCCTCTTCGTCGTCGGCCTTCGGCGCTTTCGCTTGCGGGCCTTCTGCTGCTTCGGCTGCCGGAGATCTCTGGTATCCGGTCAGCAGTTCCGAAAGTCTTCTCGCCTTCTTCGCGTCCATCATGTTCATGATTTCCGCGGCGATCTTCTTCTTCATCTTCTCCAGGATCTCGACGGCAAGATCTTCGTTCAGCGACTCGATCACTTTGGAAGCCTGCGCCGGTTTCATGTTCGAGTAGAACTCCACCAGCTTGCCGACTTTCTCTTGATCGTTCGCCACTCGAGTCTGCAGGGTCTTCGAAATCTCACCGCGCATCGAATCGAGTTTCTTGATCTTCTCGTCCAGCTCCGCCTTCTGCTTTTGCAATTCCTCTTCCAGCTTTGCGAGCTCCGTCTCCTTCAGGTCGAGTTCCTTCTTGCGATCGTTCAACTTACCGAAAAAGCTGATCTCT
>JAZKJB010000051.1:0-8324 GCA_040384505.1 Bdellovibrionota bacterium
TTGGCCGTTGGCGAAGCAATATGCTCAGCGAGTGTTCCTCGAGAACCCGCGTCGCTTCGAAACCGCGACGAACGTTTTCGTGAAACTCGGAGTGGCGAAGTACGAATTCGCGAAGAACGAAGACGATCCGAAAGCGCCCGAAGAGCTCGTTCGTGTCCATTTCACCGATCTCGCACTCGTCGAACAGTTCTTCGAGTTCTATCAGTACTATTACTTCAAGGGCGGCAAGCAAGAGCTCTTGAAGACCGACGACCGTGTGATGCATCTCACACAGATTCTCCTGACGCTCGCCAAGGGTGAAACGCCTGATCGCAACGGGGCCGTCAAAGTCGACTTCGCGAAAATCGGTGAAGCCGTGAAAGAAGAAATGGGCCTTCAGTTGAACGCCGATCATTTCACGCTGCTCGAGAACAAGGGCCTGTTCGTGAAGCGGGCCTCGGGCGACCAAGGCGTCACGGTCTCGTTCGACTTCAAGGAGTTCGACCGCACGATGAAAGTGTGGAAGGTCTTGCGTGAAGTCGAGCGTTGGAACGAGAAGGGCACCGTCGATCCGAACGAAGCCGTGATCGAGGCGAAAGTGAAGAAGGCAGGGCCGGAGTGCCCGGATTGCCACAAGCCTTATCAAGGTCAGCCGAAATTCTGCTCCGAGTGCGGAGCCAAGATTTCCCAGGCGGCATAGCCGATCAACCGGCTTGTCGTCCGCTGACTCTCTTCGGAAGGAAAATTTCGAAGCGTGTGTTCGGATGATCCCCACGAAGCGTCAACACTCCGCCGTGTTGTTCGATGATCATCTTCGCATTGCTGAGACCCAAACCGAACTTGCGCGCGTGAACCTTCGTCGAGAAGAAAGGTTCCATCATGCGTGGACGTATGGACGCCGGAATTCCAGGTCCGCTGTCTTCGATGGCGATGACGACGTTGTCCTCGATTTCCGAGATCTCGAGCCGAACCCATTTTTCGCCGGCCGCCGCTTCGCAAGCGTCGCGTGCGTTGTCGAGGAGGTTCATGAGGGCCTGCACGAGCTGGCTCTGGCGACCCTCGACGACCGAGTGCTCCGCTCTCCAGCGGACTTCGAGCGTCACGCCTTCGCTTTGGAAGCGTTCACTGCACAGATCGACGACTTCGCCCACCAGGCCGTGGATCTGCATCGATTCGAAGGGATCGCGTTCACCTTCGCGAGCGAACGTCTGAAGACCCGTGATGATCTTCGTGATACGTCCGACCATCTGTACGATCTTCTCCGACGTATGAACGACGACTTCGTTGGCGAGCTTTCCTTGCGAAACGTGCGAACGCAAGACGCCCGCATAACCTTGGATGACCGCGAGCGGATTGTTCATCTCCTGCGCGACGCCTGCAGCGAGCTGCGCAAGAGCGGCGAACTGTGCGACTTGCACGACGCGTGCACGTTGAGTTTCGACGAGCTTCTGCGCTTCCATCAACGTCGAGACGTCGACGGCATGGAAACCGATCGTTTCCTCGTCGATCTTGAAAAGCTCGCCATGGAGATGCCGGACGTCGCCCGGCGAGATTTCGAGATTTTTGCTGATGGAGCTCGGCATGCCGAACATCCGAACGCGATTCGCCGTCGTATGGATGATTCGTGCGGTCGACGGAGGGAGCATTTCCTCCAACGGTCGTCCGACGAAATCGGAAGCTGGAATGTTCGCACAGCGGGACCAAGATTCGCTGACCGACTTGATGCGCCCGTCTTTGTCGATGACGAACGAAAAGGCCGAGAGAGCGCTGAGGAACTTTGCTGCGACGTCGCTCATGGATGAACTCACGTCTGCTTATCGGTCGGTCAACGATCCGGACTGAAAAGAAAATTCGAAGACGCCGCCTCAATATCGAACGAACGACGAGACGATTTCGAAATGACGGCTCTGGGGGAATTGGTCGACGATGGAGATGCGATCGAGGCGGTACCCGAGCGTCGAAAGTCGAAGGGCATCGCGCGAAAAGCTCTCCGCGAAGCATGAAACATAAATCAGGCTCTTGGGCCGGTCCTGTGTCATTTCGAGAGGATCGAGGAATTTCATCAGTCCCGATCGCGGCGGATCCACCAGCAGGAGATCGAGCCCCGACATGTCGAGCGCTTCGGCCTTCGCTCCTTGAAAATTCCCGTCGTGAATTCGCACTCGCGAAGCGAGTGATCGTTCGGCGAGCGAACGCGAGAGACCCTCGAGCGCGAGTGAGTCGACTTCGTATGCGTCGACCGATTCGCAGATCGAGGCGAGGGGAAGAGTGAAGTTTCCGATGCCGGAGCCGAACTCAGCCGCGCGTTTCGGTTTCGCGCGATGGACGAGCGACATCACCTCGGTGATGAGCGCGCGATTCGCGCGGAAACCCGGCTGCGTGAAACTTCCGACCGTGCAGTAGAGGGGGACCGCGAGATCGTCGACATAAGTTTCGAACCACGGTTCGAGCACGGGATCGCCGAGCTTGAGCGCGCCGTCGCGTTCGATCAGCCGTTTTCTTTTTTGTCCGATCTCGACGATCGCGGTCGCTCTCAACGAGTCGAGAGTTTCGCGCGAATCGAGGAGCGCTTTGATGTCCTCGTTCGCGAAATCGAGCCACGCGCCTCGTTGGCCAGAAGGAGAAACTCGCAGTCGAATCGAGCCACGCGAGATCGGAAAATCGAAGCGCCGAAAATCACGAAGCCAAGCTTCGAGTGCGGGGGAAAGCTGGGGACATCCTTGAAGGTCGACGAGTCCGGTACGAAAGCGATCGAAGAGGCCGAGTTTCTTCGTTCCGGAGCGCCGATCGAACATCAAATCGACCCGGTCCCTAAGCCCTCCGGCCGCGATTTCGACCCAACGAACCTCGCCTAAATCGGCCGACTGTCCACCTTCTCGCCACGCCCGATTCAGGGCTTCCACCTTCAGCTCCCTTTGCTCGCTTGCCGGCTTGAAAAGCCAGTCGCATCCGGCACATGCTGAGCCGTAGGAGCAGGCGAGGAGGGACGAATTGTCGAAATTACCCGATGTCACGATGGCTCCACTTCAAGTCACCCTGTACCCGTTACATGCCTGGTGGTCGGAGCCTCATATATAGAGGTGAATCGACCTGGCTCGATCTTCGCTAACAGTCACCGCATGCGACGGGTCTTCGTATTTACACTCATGCTGCTGCTTTTGTCGACGGGCCCGGCCCGCGCGATGGATTCGGCCGAAACTCTCCCGACGAAGATCAACTCGCCGCAGATCCGCATGGGTGTCGTCTCGGGCATCGGCCAGAAATATACCTCGCAGGGCGATCTCGTCACTCTCTCCGACTTCAACTCGATCGAATTCGACTCTTCCACCCTCGTGAAGATCGAGCCCCAGGTTCGCCAGCTCGTGAACGTGCTCAACCAATACGGCCATCAAGAGCTCGGAAGCGCCCTTCACCTGGGCGTCCTTCGACTCGAGACGCAGCCGGAAGTGAGTTACATGGCTCCGCTTCACGCTTACGGCGTGAGCGAAAAGCTGACGATCGCGGTCGGAGTTCCGATCTTGAAGTACAACAACAAGATCACCATGAGCCAGACGAACTCGAACTTGAACGACATCCGCGCGCAGTCGGGTGGAGTGCAAGAGCTCGATGCCGCTTTCGATCGTCTCGACGTGAGCCTCGTTCAGACCGTGCAGGAGGAGCTCGCAAAGAAGGGCTACAAACCTCTCGCGAGCCGGAGCGAGACGATCGTCGGCGACCTTCAGCTCGCGGCGCTCTCGAAGCTCTTGAAGAAAGATCGTCACGCGATCACGTTGAAGTCGATCTTGTCTCTGCCGACCGGTCCAGGTGACGATCCAGACGATCTCGCGGATCTTGGGATCTACGGGCAAACGGCGCTCGACGAAACGATCGTCTACAACTACAAGCCCCACCATCGCTGGGTTCTCGCCGGCAAAGCCGGTTATCGCTACATGCTCGACGATCAAATCGTGAAGCGAGTTCCGAAAGACGAGGAAGATTCGCTGCCGGCCGCCGACTCGAAAGAGAAGGTCAATCGCAAGACCGGCGACACGATTCAGTTGAACACGAGTGCGAACTTCACGTTCTACAAGAACTGGGCTCTCGCCGCGGGATACGAAATCGCATTCAAGAGCGAAGATCGGTATTCGGGTGGCCAGGGACGCCGTTACGATTTGTTGTCGAAGAACACGCAGAGCGAAGCGCACCGCACGCGTCTCGGCATCAGCTACGACACGACGGCGGCGTACTTCGCGAAGCAAGCCTTGATTCCGTCGATCATCAGCTACGAGTTCATCGACACGATCCGAGGAATGAACGTCGAACGCCAGACGATCCACGAGTTGTGGATCACTCTGTTCTTCTAAGGAAAAATGGGAATGAAAGACGGCACTTTCCAAAAACGCGATCTTCGAACTCTGCTGGGGCTGGCCTTCAGCTTCGCATGTCTTTTGATCATGCTCGCGATGGTGGGTTGTGCGCCGGAAGTGAAAGAGCGTCAGTACGGTCAAGGTCGCAAGGATTTCGGTCCGCTCCAGAAGGACGCCGATCTCGGGCTCGCGGAGATCGCCAACGGCAAGGACGTCAACCACTCGCTTCTCGAATGGGCTGGCGAGATCGACAGCGCACGACTCTTTCGTGCGTCGGAAACTTTGATCTCGCTCGGCGAGATCCGCGGTTCCAAGCGCCTCGTCGAAACGGGTCGGAAGATGGGACGCGCGTTCTATGCCGTCGAAGGTTCGGCGACGCGGACGTCATTTGGCAATTCTCTCTATGTTTCCGCGATCGTCGGTGAAACGAAAACCGACAGTCTGGCGAAGATCGACGAAAACGACGAGATGCTCTCGCGGCAAACCGCGCTTCTCACGAAGATCGCGAGCGACGTCGGGACGAAGTTCCCTTGGCCCAGGGCCGGCGCGAGTGCGCGCGAGATCTTCGACGCGGTCGAGGCTTTCATCGACACTTTCGTCGCGGCCACGGGGAAAGTGATCGAACCGGAAATCCAAGACGCGATGGTGAAGTCGCTCAACAAGAAATTCTTCCCGCTCATACGTGACGTTCGCCTCGAGACGGAGTCGATCTTCCAAGAGCCGCGCTCGCTCGACATCATCAAGCGCTTCCGCGATCTCGCGAAACGGAACGAGCTCGAACTCGGTCCCGAGTCGACGAAGCAGCTCCAAGATGCCGAAGTCTTGATGACCAAGATCGAAGAGATAAAGAAATCCCATCACGTGCTGACGGTTCTGGTCATGATCTGGGAGCAGATGGATCAGCAGACGCGTGACACGAAGTTCAAGAACGTCTCCGAGGATCTTTATGATTACCTCAACGGTAAAGACTCGGGCCAGCTCGCTTGCATCAAAGACCCGGACTGTAAGCGTCCCTTCGTCTGGCTCCAAAAAGAGCTCGGCATCAAACCGGCGATCGAAAAGCAAGGCATCGACAACGTTCGCAATCAGATCGCGACGGAAGCGAGAGCCTCTCTGATCGAAGAGATCCAAGTGGGAGTCGCGGAAGTGGCGCCCGAAATCCCTACCGAAGTGGGCAAGCGAATCGTCGCCGAGATCACCGACATCCGCACGAAGCTCGCCGGCATTCGAAAAGACTACGGTTCGTTCGTTCGCCGTATCGCCGATGGCTATGCGAACAAATCACTGTTGAGCGATGCAGGCAAACCCAGCTCGGTGGTCGGCTTCGAGGCGGCGCGGATTCGCGTCGGCATCGGGAAGAATCGCCTGAACTTGAGTCCTGCCGATCGCGGCGACGACTCGGTCGCGACCGGAGCGGAAGCGATCGGGACTTCGATGGCGCTCGCGTCGGCCCTGTGGAAACACGAGCCCGCGGGTTCGCTCTTCTACAAGCGCTCGGTGCTCTCGCAGGTGAACAAGCTCCTTTCCATCTCGGGATTCGAAAGCGAAGGCGGCAAGCCGTTTCCGTCGCTCGCGATCGCAGTCGATCCGACGGCGAAGAAACGCCACTTCTACATTCGTGACTTCAGCTCGTCTCCGACCGGATACGTCGTCCCCGATGCCTTGCGTGTCGCGAAGGACGCTTCGACGACCTTCGATTCGAAGCAGGTCGACGCGAGCGTTCGTGGCCAGGCGGAACTGCTCCGGGGCTTGAGCGCGTTGATCCGCTCGTTCCGCGATTGGGAAAAGTCGCCTTTCGACGAAGCTCTCGGCAAGGTCGCGATCGGTGAGCTCATCACGGAGATGCCGGCCGAGGGGCTCACGCAGAAACTTTTCCCGAAGGATACGTTCTTCGCGCTCTCCGTCGGAAACGCGGGTGCGATTCTCTCCAACATGACCAAGACCCTCTCGCCGGTGTTCTTGGTGGGAACGAACAACAAGGTCGTGTGGTCGAACGATCTCGAGACGACCGACGACGGTGACCCGACGACGATCGCGGGTGTGGTCGACATCGTCGCCGGCAAGCGAGCGGACTCGGTTCGCACGAAGAACGTCGCGAGATTCCTCCTCGCCGTCGCCGAATTCCTCGAGGCGACGGAAGGCATCGAGCGCACGAAGTCGGACGTCTTGCTCGAAAAAGGCGCAAACGGCAAGTCGCCGATCGATCAACTCGTCGATGCCCGCGAAGACATCAAGCTCTTGGCCCTCGGTCTCGCGAACTTCCTTTCGAACCAGGTGCAACAAAAAGACGGCGGCTTCCGCGCGTCGTACAACCAAGCGAAAATCGAAGCGCAGGCGAACGAGCCGCGAACGTTGATCGATCAAGCCTTGGGAGTCATGGCTCTCGCGCGCGTCGGCGATGCTCTCGACAAGGACATCTATCGTTGGGCCGCGATGGATGGCCTCGCGTTCATGAACCGGGTGCTCTGGAACCCGAAGGTCGGATTCTATCGCTCAGTCGAGGGCACGGACACGGCTCCGTCTTTCGACGAGGTGACGGCGGCTTTGATGGCCGGCGAACGCATTCGCGTTTTCCTCCCCGAAAAGAGCCGTGCCCAGTGGGATCGCTTGGCGGGCCCTTGGTACACAGCATTCGAAGAGCTGTGAGTTTGTCTTACCTTTCGGGCGTCTGATACGATTGCCCGATGAATCCAGCGACCGGAGCGAAGGTTTCCCTCGAAGGCGTCGAACGCAAGTTCGACGCTCCCGTCGTCGCGCGCTTCGATCTTTCGATACGACCCGGTGAATTCGTCTCCCTTCTCGGTCCATCGGGCTGTGGAAAATCCACTCTTCTGCGATTGATCGCGGATCTCGATCGTCCCGATGGTGGTCGTGTCGTCATCGACTCCTTCGGCCGCAAATTCTTTCGTGCCTTCGTGTTTCAAGAGGCCGCGCTCCTTCCCTGGAGAACGGCGCTCGGCAACGTGATGATGCCGCTCGAGCTCATGGGTCGTGGCCGCGTGGCTGCCAAAGCGGACGCCGAGAGAGCATTGGCCAAGGTCGGCCTCATGGATGCGTTCGAAAAATTCCCGAGTCAGCTTTCGGGCGGGATGAAGATGCGGGTTTCGGTCGCGCGAGCGCTGGTCGTCGAGCCGTCGCTCTTGCTTCTCGACGAACCATTCGCGGCCCTCGACGAGAACACTCGATATCGTCTCCAAGAGGACTTGCGATCGCTCTGGCTCGCGACGCGAATGACGACGATCTTCGTGACCCATTCCGTTCAAGAAGCCGTCTACCTCTCCGATCGCGCGGTCTTGTTGTCGCCTCGACCGGCACGGATTTCTTTGGATCATCACATCGACCTCCCTGAAGTTCGGCCCGCGTCACTTCGAACGGATGCGCGTTTCATTCGTGAAGTCGAGACGATCTCTCGGTCGTATCGGGACACCGATCAAAACTCGAGTAACATCACATGACGGCGCGAAGACTGATGTCGCTCGTCGTCCCGCCGTCGATTCCGCTCGTCCTCGTGACCGTCGCTCTCGAGATCGTTGCGAAGAACGCCTGGGTCCCGACTTATCTCATGCCGGCACCGAGCGACGTGTTGCGCTCGATGATCGACGATCGCGAAGAGTTGTGGAGTGGATTTCGCGCGACCGCGATCGCCGCTTTCGCCGGTCTTGCCCTCAGCTTCGTCGTCGGGACGTCTTTTGCGATTCTCCTCTCGGCCTCCCGCTTTTTGAAAAGAGCGATCTACCCCTATGCTATTTTCTTCCAGACGGTCCCGATCATCGCGATCGCGCCACTTCTCGTGATCTGGTTCGGCTTCGGCCAACCAACGGTCATCGCGTCGGCCTTCATCGTCTCCATTTTCCCGATCGTCGCGAGCACGCTCCTCGGACTCGAGTCGACCGATCCCGCTTTGGTCGATCTCTTCCGACTTTACTCGGCTGGGCCGATCGAACGAATGACGAGACTCCGGATTCCGTTCGCCCTTCCGCAGATGTTTTCGGGTCTTCG
>JAZKJB010000052.1:0-6108 GCA_040384505.1 Bdellovibrionota bacterium
GCCTCAATCCTCACGCAGGAGAAGAAGGCCTGATCGGCGAAAGTGAGCTCGACGTGCACGCCAAGGCCCTGGCGTTCGCCGCCGAGAAAAAGATCGCCGTGGAGGGCCCCCTCGTCCCTGACGCAGCGTTCTTCGAGAAGAACTGGAAACGCTACTCCGTGTTCGTCGCGAATTACCACGATCAAGGCCTGATTCCGTTCAAGATGATTCACGGTCAGGAATCCGGTATACACGTCACGATGGGTTTGCCGTTCGTTCGAACGAGCGTCGATCATGGAACGGCGAAAGACATCTTCGGCAAAGACAAGGCCGACCCCCGCTCGATGTATCAGGCGCTCGAGTGGGCGATCCGGCTTTCTCGTGCTTCCGCCGATTTGACGATCTCGTCAGGAGAGCTCTCATGATCAACGCAGAAATTTTTCGCGAATACGACATCCGTGGCGTCGTCGACCGCGACTTCGACTCGGACTTCGCGCGCGATCTCGGCCGAGCCTTGGTCACCTACCTCTCGATGAAGGGTGGCCCGAAGAACCCGGTCATCTCCGTCGGTCACGATGCTCGCCTCTCGAGCCCGTCGCTTTCGAAAGCGATGTGCGACGGCCTGCAAAGCGCCGGCGCTCGGGTCGTCTTTCTCGGTCTCGTCACTTCTCCGATTTCCTATTTCTCGATGTTCAATCTCGACAATCCGGCCGGCGGCGTGATGATCACGGGGAGCCACAATCCTCCCGAGTACAACGGCTTCAAGATTTCCGTCGGCAAGACGACGATCTACGGCTCGGAAATCCAAGAGCTCCTCAAGATCATGACGAAGGGCGAATTCGCCACGGGCCAAGGCGCCTTCACGACGTTCAACATCTTCGACGATTACGTCGCCCGCTATAAACAGGAATTCAAAGACCTGAAGCCGGTGAAGGTCGTTCTCGACTGCGGTAACGGCGCCGCGGGTTGCATCGCTCGTCGACTTTACGAAGCCGTGGGCTTGAAGCCGATCATCTTGTTCGAAGAGCCGGACGGTCGCTTTCCGAACCATCATCCCGATCCCACCGTCGAGAAAAACGTCGCGGATTTGAAAAAGGCCGTGAAGGAACATGGCGCGGCCATCGGCATCGGTTTCGATGGCGATGCCGACCGCATCGGAATCGTCGACGACGAAGGCCGCTTCATCGCGGGCGACGAGATGATGGTCGTCATCTCCCGCGGAATCTTGATGGACAATCCGGGCGCGAAAATCATCGGTGACGTGAAGTGTTCCGATCGCCTGTACGAAGACATCCGCAAACACGGCGGCCAGCCGATCATGTGGAAAACCGGTCATAGCTTGGTGAAGACGAAGATCAAAGAGGAGAAGGCGCCCTTCGGGGGCGAGCTTTCCGGTCACGTCTTCTATGCCGATCGAAACTACGGCTACGACGACGCTCTCTACGCGGGGCTGCGTCTGATCGAGCTCCTGGGCAAAACCGGAAAGACCGTTCGGCAACTTCTCGAAGGACTACCGACGGCCTTCAACACTCCCGAGATCCGCATCGACACGACCGAAGCGAAGAAGCGTTCGATCGTCGAGAAACTCCGCGAGGCCTACAAAGGTGGAGACGGATACAAGGTGAACCTCATCGACGGGATTCGAATCAGCTACCCCGACGGCTGGGCGCTCGCTCGCGCTTCGAACACTCAGCCGGTCTTGGTTTTGCGATTCGAATCGAACACGCAAAAAGGTCTCGATCGAATTCAAAACGAGATCGAAAGCATCGTGAACCCGTTGCTGTGAAGACCGTGGACGGCTCGACGAAAGATAAAGCTCGCGCTCGTGCCAACGCGTACGACGGGATTCGCGTCAAAGGCGCGCGCGAGCACAATCTCAAGAACATCAACGTCGAAATCCCCCGGAACAAGATCACGGTCATCACGGGCTTGAGCGGCTCCGGAAAATCGAGCATCGCCTTCGATACGATCTACGCCGAAGGTCAGCGCCGGTACGTCGACTCTCTCTCGACTTACGCACGTAACTTTCTCGACAAGCTGAAGAAGCCCGACGTCGACTCCATCGTCGGCCTCTCACCCGCGATCGCGATCGATCAAAAGTCCGTCGGACTCAATCCGAGATCCACGGTCGGCACCGTCACCGAAGTTTACGATTATCTTCGGCTCTTGTACGCGAAGGTCGGCACACCTCATTGCCCGACCCATCACGTCCCGGTCGCAGGCCAGCTTCCCGATCAAATCATCGACGACATCATGAAGAAGGGCCAGGGCGCTCGCCTCATCGTGATGTCGCCGTTCGCGCAAGGGAAGAAGGGCGAGTTCCACAACGAATTCCAGAAGTGGTTGAAGCGGGGCTTCGTGTCCGCGAAGGTCGACGGAGTCTTCATCGATCTCGATGGCGCCAAGAAGCTCGCGAAGACGAAAGCGCACGACATCGACATCGTGATCGACAAAGTCGTCATCAAAGAGGGCGTTCGCGGGCGACTCGCAGAAAGCGTTCATACGGCGATCCAGCACGGCAATGGCCGCGTCGCCGTCGAGACGACCTCGGGAGAGCGCACGAACTACTCGATTCATTCGGCTTGTCCCGTCTGCGGCTATGGCTTCCCCGAGATCGAGCCGCGCTTCTTCTCCTTCAACAATCCGCGAGGGGCCTGCAAGACCTGTAACGGTCTCGGCACGATCGACATCGAAGAGATCCAAGAGGTGAATTACGAGAGCGGGGACGAACCGCGCACGGTCGCCAACGTCCGCTATCGCGTCGCCGATTCGATCGCGCACAAGACCGAGGAAGACGAAGAAGGCGAGATCGACCAGCTCGCGATTCGCCAGTGTCCCGACTGCAAGGGAACTCGCCTTTCAGAAGGTCCGCGAAACGTTTTGATCGCGGGAAAGAGCATCACCGCACTCGCGGCCCTTTCTGCGGTCGAGCTCAGCGAAATTCTGCAAACTTCCGAGTGGTCGGCCCGCGGCCAACTCATCGCGGACAAGATCTTGAAGCAGATCGATTCGCGTCTCGATTACATGATCCGCGTCGGCACCGGATACTTGAGCCTCGATCGACCCACGCGAACGCTTTCCGGCGGCGAGGCCCAACGTATTCGCCTCGCGACGCAAGTCGGTTCGTCACTCGTCGGCGTTTTATACGTTCTCGACGAACCGAGCATCGGGCTTCACCCGCGCGATCATCATCGTCTCCTCGACATTCTTCGCGACCTGCGCGAGCTCGGGAACACGATTTTGCTCGTCGAACACGACGAAGACACCATTCGTTCCGCCGATCACATCATCGACATCGGCCCCCGCGCCGGAGTTCTCGGTGGACACTTGATCGCCGCCGGTTCCGCCGATGCGATCATGAAAGTGCCTGAGAGCATCACGGGTAAATATCTCTCCGGTTCACTTTCGATCCCGATCCCGAAGCGTCGTCGCCCGGGCAGTGGTCAGTCGATCGTGCTGAAAGGTGCGAGCGGCAATAACCTCAAGACCGTCGATCTCACGATTCCACTCGGTACCTTCACGGCGATCACCGGCGTGTCGGGCTCGGGCAAGAGTACGCTCATCATGGATACGCTCTATCGGATCCTGTCCAATCACTTCTACCGTTCGAACTGGGAGATTTCGCCCTTCGAGAAAGTGACCGGTCTCGACAACGTCGACAAGGTGATCGACATCAACCAGAACCCGATCGGCCGTACTCCGCGCTCGACACCGGCGACGTACGTCGGACTTTTTCCCTTGATCCGCGATCTCTTCGCTTCGCTTCCCGATTCGAAAGTTCGCGGCTACGCCCCCGGGCGCTTCAGCTTCAACGTGAAGGGCGGGCGCTGCGAGAATTGCCAAGGCGGCGGAATGCTGCGCGTGGAAATGCATTTCATGTCGGACGTTTTCGTCGAGTGCGACGTCTGTCAGGGACGGCGTTACAATCGCGAAACGCTCGCGATCCGATACAAAGACAAAAGCATCGCCGATATTCTCGGGATGAGCGTCGGCGAAGCCCTGGAATTTTTCCAGAATCATAGGCACATCCATCGGAAACTCGAGACGCTGAACCGGGTCGGACTCGACTACATGACGCTCGGCCAGAGCTCGACGACACTCTCGGGAGGAGAAGCTCAGCGCGTGAAGCTCTCCAAGGAGCTCTCCAAGCGCGGCACGGGGAAAACTCTCTACATTCTCGACGAGCCGACGACGGGCCTTCATTTCGCCGATATCGCGAAACTCATCGAACTGCTGCAAGAGCTCGTCGAACAAGGCAACACGGTCCTCGTCATCGAGCACAACATGGATGTGGTGAAGTCCGTCGACCACGTCGTGGATCTCGGGCCCGATGGTGGCCGAGGCGGCGGAGAAATCGTCGCGTTCGGAACTCCGGAATTCGTCGCGAAATCGAAGAAGAGCGAAACGGCCCGATACCTCGCGGCCTCGCTGAAGCCCAACGGCTCTTAAGCGGCCTTGTCGCCTTTTTTGCCGGGATCGATCGACTGAGCGGCATAGTGCTTGCGATACGCGTCGCGGTCGCCCTCATTCAAGAACAGGTGACTCACGCGATACTGGCCGAGCTTCGACGATTGCTTTCCGCTCATCTTCGATCCGACCTTCAAGTAGCGGAGATACTTCTTGTTCGACGGTAAATGGAGGAACACGTCGAAGGTGATGGGAACGTCGATCGGGAGATCGCCCAGCTGAACCTTCAGCATCTTGTCCGAGTGCGCCTCGAGTTTGGGAAACGGACGTGTCACGGGGACCACTGCGGCCGCCACCTCGTGATCCGGAGAGCTCGAGATCATCATGTAGTCCGAGGCCTCCACTGCTTTTTTCACGATGTCGTAGTCCTCGAGCTCGATCGCGAACTGCTCGCCCTGTTGAAGTTCGATGCCCGAACGACGGAGGATCGAGAAAAAAGCGACTTCGATCCTCTGGAGGAAGTCCTGAGGGTTCAGACGCGAGCGACCGACTTCGATGACGAAGGCACCTTCGATCTTCTGTGACTTCACGGAAACGAGGCCCGCTGCACGCACGTTCGAAAGGCCCGTCTTGACGCCGAAAGGCTCGCCGCAAACCGTACTCATCGCCTCTTTCAGGCAGCGCAGGAAAAGTTCTTCTTGCCGTGACGCCGGCTCGCGAAGTTTTACGGGCTCGGGGCGCGCTTTCGCTCCCACTGCCGTCGCGCCGGAATTCGTCGCGACAGTTTTTTGATTCGACGGCGTCGCCTCGCTCTTCGGGCTCGGCGCGCTCTCTTTCGTGGATGCCCGCAAACCAGAGGGGCCGCTTTCGGAGTCGGCGGTTTTTTCTGCAACTGCTTTTTCCGCAGCGACTTTCTCGTCGGCTTTGGCCTTCGCGACTTCGGCTTCGTTATTCGAAGTGCTCTCGCGCTTCGCCGCTTCCGCCGCTCTCGCGTTTTTTTCGTCTCGCTCTTTTGCTTTTTCCTGCTTCTCGGCTTCGGCTTCAACCTTCTCGCGCGCCTTCGTTTCTTCGCGCTCTTTTGCCTTTTGCTGCTTTTCCAGTTTTGCAGACTCGGTCTCGCGGGCTCTCGCTTCTTCGCGCTCCAACGCTTTCTGCTTTTTTTCGGCTTTCGCTTCTTCTTGTCGACGCTTCTCGCCCTCGCGATCGACGGCTTCTTTTTGTGCTCGCTCGAAGTTCTTCTCCTCGCGCGCTTTCGAGGCTTCCGCTTTGACTTCGGACTCGGCGACTTCGGCCGCTTCGACTTCGGCAATGAGCTCTGCTTCCTCGCGTGCCTCGAGCTCCGCCTCTTTTTCGGGTGTCGTCCACGGCGGCGGCGGAACGAAGAGTTTCGCCTTTTTCCCTTTCGGAGCGTCACGCAGTCCCATGTCGATCGCCCGACCGAACGCACGCGCCGCGAGCTCACCTCGTCGCGACTTGTCGGCGGGCCCCGATTGAGTCGCGCTCATCATCGCCGAGCGCCTGCCCTTTTGGATGTAGGTTTCACCGGAACGCTCGAGACTTTCTCCTCGAGCGATTCGAGCGCCGTCGTCCTCGGCGAGAGACTTCAGCGCTGAGGCCGCGTCGGGATCGTCCACGCCCCGCTTCTTGCTCTTCACGTTGATGCGGTCGCCGTGATCGCCTTTACCTCCGCCGACCTTGATGGCGCTCCCGTCATCGTCGCCG
>JAZKJB010000052.1:6118-14191 GCA_040384505.1 Bdellovibrionota bacterium
CGTTTGGTCCACTGGAACCTTCGGATTCCAGCGAAGCCTCGCTGCCTAAGTTTTCTTTTTCGATCTGCCGAACTCGCATCATCACGGTCGGGCCCGAGACAGGTCCGAACAAAACTTGCCGCGCTTTCGTATTGCTGAGTCGTTGAGTCGTCTTGCGATCCGTATCCTCGGCGAACAAGATCGTGTCGGCCTTGAAGCTCTGTTGCAGCAACGACGGAAGCATTTCGATCTTCGGATGCGGGTAGTTCACACTGAGCAGGGCCATGTTCGCCTGCTTCTTCGAGAAGATGTCGATCGCATCGTTCATGTTCGTGACGATCTTCGTGGGGATGCCACGACGATTGAGAAACGCGACCGCGCTTCGCACCGATCGCTCGTCTCGTGCGATGACGACGAGAGAGGTCCCGACGGGAACTTCGAGTGTCGTATCCGGTTGTTTCTGCGAAGGATCCATACGACTACGGATCGGAAAATCGACGGCAGTTCGTAACCCCGTGCACCTCGAAAACTCGGGTCAAATCGCTAGGATCAACTGCTCGGAGATGAAGAAATCGGAACTCGCGCGACTGGTCCTCGGTCGAGGGCGATTTGCACTGCCTTTTCGCTCCGGTACGAGACGATTTTCAAAAAGAAAAGGCGAACCGAGGTCCGCCTTTTAGAGTTCATTCGTTTAGTTCGCGAATTACTTCACGAGCGCGAGAACGTCCGAAACCGAACCTTGCAAGAAGAGGCCGATGAGGAACGCGAAAAGAACGAGCGATTCCATGAGTGCGAGCGAGAGGATCAAGGGAACCGTGAGCTTGCCCGACGCTGCCGGGTTACGCGCGATACCTTCGAGTGCCATCGCAGCCGCTTTCGACTGACCGAGCGTTCCGCCGAGGACCGCGAGGCCCATCATGATGCCGATACCGATGCCGATGAGGCCAAGCGTGCTTGCTGCGTTGGTTTGAACCGTTTCTTGTGCGAATGCGGGAACCGAAACGAGAACGAGCGCGAGAACTGCGAAGAGATTCTTTTTCATCACTGCTTCCTTTTTTGTTTAGTGGTCATCGGCCGTGGCCATCATGACGTACACCATCGAGAGCATCGTAAAGACGAACGCCTGCACGAACGACACGAAGGTCCCCATTCCGTAAAAGATCACGGGGATGCCGACCTTCGTGAGGCCAATGAACGTTCCGAGGATCGCGTGGTCAGCCGTCATGTTGACGTGCAGGCGGATGCCCAAGCTGACCGGACGAACCAAATTCGAGATGATTTCGATCGGGAGCAGAACCGGCGCCATCCACAAAACGGGGCCGAGGAAATGTTTGAAGTAGGCGAGACCCGCATGCTGGATGCCGATGACGTTGTAGGTGACGAACGAGAAGAGTCCGACCGCGAGCGATGTGTTGATGTTCGCAGTCGAGGCCGAAAACCCCGGGAGAAGCCCGATCAAGTTGCTGACGACGATGTAAAAGAAAATCGCGCCGAAGATCGGGATGTAGTGGCGTCCATGATGGCCCAAGACCATACCGACCATTCCGTCGATGAACTCGGTGAAGGCTTCGAAGAATCCTTTGAGCGTCAGACGGCCGGCAGGGCGGATCGCAGCTTCACCGGAGCCGAGTGCGATCCGACCGGCGATGCACAAGACGACGATGAGAGTCGTCGCGAAAATAGAAGCCGCGACGGGTTCGAACTCGTGGGAGATGTGCAAGCGATCGAGGACGAGATTCCACCAACTGAAATGACTTTTCATTCTCGTATCCTCTTTGTCCGCCGTTTAGGCTGGCAGCTCTTCGTCTTTCGGTGTCGCGAAGATCGCCGTTGCGAGAACGCTCGCGATGACGACTCCGAGGCCCGTCGCGAACCACCCCAAACGGATCGCCTGCGACTGCGCCACGAAATACAGAATCCAACCCAATAACGCGAACTTAAATACAATGGTGGCGATGGCCAGGGCAACCTGTTTTTTAGCCAGCAAGCGCGGCCAAGTGATCACCAAGAAGGTGAGATTCAAGAAGGAAACGAGACCGCCGGCCAAGACGGACAGTGCGGCCGCTTCGCCCCTCGCAGTGAAGACGAAAACGCCGAGCAGGGCCGTCACGACGATGTGGAAAACGAGCAAGAATCTCATTGCTGCTCCGTATCGCTCTTTTCCTCGTCCTTGGCAAGCTGGCGGAGGACGACCACGAGATGCGTGACCCAACCAATCACCCCGATGACGGCGCCGGCCGCGGCACCTTTGCCGCTCCAACCGTATTTCTCGTCGAAATGACGGCCGGTCAAGACGAACGCGGTCACGAGACCGACGCATTCGAAAGCCAAGGCGCCCATGATGGCATAAGTGCGATTCATCTCGAGTTCTCCCGTTATTTCTTCAGACCGCGAGCGCCCGGCTGGTGGTATTCGCGCTCTTTCAACGCCCGGATCTTGTTGTCGATGAAATCCCGGCGGGGATAGAAGTCGCGGATCGAAACCAGCGTTTCGACGGCCTTCGAGAAATTCTTCTGCTCTTCGTAGCAGATCGCGAGAAGCAGGCCGACCTTTTCTTCCTTCGCACGTTCGGGATCTTGGCGGATCAGCTCGTTGAGCGTCTTGATCGCATCGTCGAGCTCTTTGGTCGTCAGGAAGATGTTCGCTTTCAGCACGCGCGCGTCGAACAGGGTGTTCTTGTCGAATTTCCCCTTCAAGATCCGGTCGATCTCCGCCTGGGACTGGAAGAAGTTGTTTTGGTAGAAGTAGCTCCGTGCGATGGCCATCCGGTATTGCGCTTCTTCCGCATCGCCATGTGGGAGTTCGAGCAACCGGCTGTATTCGACGATGGCGCTCGTGTAGTCGAGGATCTGCGAGAAGTTGATCTCCGCGATGTGTTTTTGGGCGTCGATACGCTCGCGTTCGGTCGGCGAATACAAGACGACGTGTTTGTAGAGCAGGATCGCCTCTTTGTAGCGCTTGAGATCGTAATTCGAAATGCGTGCGGCCTCTTGTGCGGCCTTCAAAGCGAGAGGGGACTGCATGGACCGGTCGATCACCGCGCGGTAGTGCTTCACCGCTTCGTCATGCTTGCCGGCGAGCTCGGCCTTTTCGGCTCTCTCGAATTCGAGATTTTCCGTGGAGAACGTACAGCCTGCGAAGGCGACGACCGAAGAAATCGCGAAAGTCGCAGCGACGAGCGCCGCGACTTTCTTTCGATTACTGCTTCGTGAGGTTCGGGGCTGCGCCATCTTGTCCATCATCGCCGATGAGAGCGAGGCCGGTGGCCTTCTCGTCTTCGTTGAGGTTGATGAGGCGGACGCCCTGCGTGTTGCGACCGACGATCGAGATGTCGGAGCAAACCATGCGGATCGTCTGGCCCTTGTCCGTCGTGATCATGATCTCGTCGGTGTCGAGGACGCTGCGAGTGCCGATGACTTTGCCGACCTTGTCCGTCGTCTTCTGCGTGATGATGCCCACGCCGCCGCGAGATTGCGTGCGGTACTCGTCGATCTGAGTCCGCTTGCCGTAACCGTTTTCGGTGACCATCAAAATCGTCGCTTTCGACGCTTTGTCGAGAACTTCGAGTCCGACGACCGCGTCTTCTTTGCCGAGAGTCACGCCCTTCACGCCGCGGGCCGAACGACCCATGCCGCGCACGTCGCCCTCGTCGAAACGAATCGACATGCCTTCGCTCGTCGCGATGAAGATGTCGGATTTGCCGTTGGAGATCTTGCAGTCGATGACCTTGTCGTCGAGATCGGTCGTGAGAGCGATGATCCCCGACGGACGCGGATTCGAAAAGGCCTCGAGCGACGTCTTCTTGATGATACCCTTTTCGGTGAGCATCACGACGAATTTGTCGGCGTCGTAATTGTCGATCGGCAAGATCGCTTGGACCTTTTCACCCGACGCGAGCGAGATGACGTTGTTGATCGCCTTGCCCTTCGCCGTGCGCGAACCTTGCGGAAGACGGTGAACCTTCACCCAGAACAACTTTCCTTTGTCCGTGAAGAACAAAAGCGTCGTCTTGGTGTCGGCGACGAAGATGTGCGAGACGAAGTCTTCTTCGCGAGTCTCCGCGCCCTTCAGACCTTTTCCGCCGCGTTTCTGCGTGCGGTACTCGTCGAGCGGGATGCGCTTGATGTAGCCGGATTCGGTCATGACGACGACCATCGCTTCGGAAGCGATCAAGTCTTCGTCTTCGATGTCCGTGCCTTCGCCGGTGATCTTCGAGCGACGTTCGTCGCCGTACTTGTCTTTGATCTCCTCGAGCTCGGCGACGATGATCGCGTAGATCTTCTTAACGTCGCTCAAGACGTCCTTCAACCAAGAGACGAACGTATTCAGCTCTCCGATCTCGTCGAGAATCTTCTGACGCTCGAGGCCCGTGAGTCGCGCGAGGCGCATCTCGAGGATCGCCGTCGCTTGCTTGTCCGAGAAGTCGAACTTCTCGATGAGGGCCGCTTTCGCGATCGCCACTTCTTTCGATTCGCGGATCGCCTTCACGACCGCGTCGATGAGATCGAGGGCCTTCTGCAGTCCTTCCAAGATGTGCAGGCGCGCTTCCGCTTTCTTCAGTTCGAAGATGCAGCGCTTGGTGACGACGTCTTTGCGATGCTCGATGAACGCTTCCAGGCACGACTTCAAATTGAAAGTCGTCGGCTGCAGGCGTTTATCGAGAGCAAGGAGACGAATGCCGAAGCTCACCTGCATCTGCGTGAACTTGTAGAGACGATTCAGGATCACGGATGCGTTTTCACCACGCTTGAGCGTGATCACGACGCGCATTCCTTCACGCGACGACTCGTCGCGAATGTCGGAGATGCCTTCGATCTTCTTGTCGCGAACGAGATCCGCGATGCTCTCGATGAGCTTCGCTTTGTTCACCTGATACGGGAGCTCGGTGACGATGATGTCTTCGCGGTCTTTGTTGGCGACGATTTCGGCGACGGCTTGGAGCGAAATGATGCCCGCGCCTTTTTTGTAAGCCGAGATGATGCCTTCGCGGCCGACGATCACACCCGCAGTCGGGAAGTCGGGGCCGGGGATGAATTTCATCAAGTCGTCGATCGTGCAATCGGGGTTGGCGATCAAGTGCACGCAACCATCGATCACTTCGGTCAAATTGTGTGGCGGAATGTTGGTCGCCATACCGACCGCGATTCCCGTCGAGCCGTTCACGAGGAGGTTCGGGAACTTCGCGGGCATGATCGCCGGCATCATCAACGAGTCGTCGTAGTTCGGCTGGTACGGAACGGTTTCCTTGTCGATGTCTTCGAGGAGCGCCTCTGCGAGGCGAGTCATCCGAACTTCGGTGTAACGTTGTGCCGCGGGAGAGTCGCCGTCGATGGAGCCGAAGTTTCCTTGGCCGTCGACGAGCGGATAGCGAAGCGAGAAATCCTGCGCCATGCGCACGATCGTGTCGTAGGCCGCGACGTCACCGTGCGGATGGTACTTACCGATCACGTCACCGACGACACGAGCTGATTTCTTGTACGGTTTGTCGAACGTGTTGCCGAGCTCGTACATCGCGAAGAGAACGCGGCGATGAACCGGCTTCAAGCCGTCTCGCACGTCGGGCAGCGCGCGACCGACGATGACGCTCATGGAATACTGGAGGTACGCCTCCTGCATTTCCTTGTTGATGTCGACGAGAGTGATGCCGCGACCGGGTCCGCTTCCGTTCCCGCCGCCATCACCATTTACTGGAGTCACTTCATTAGCCATTCAAGATTCCTTAAACGTCGAGTTCGCGGACCATCAGAGCGTTGTCTTCGATGAATTTCCGGCGGGGTTCGACCTGCTCGCCCATCAAGACGCTGAACGTCTCGTCGGCGGCGATCGCATCTTCGATCGTGATTTTCAGCAACGAGCGGTTTTCCGGATTCAACGTCGTTTCCCAGAGCTGTTCGGGGTTCATCTCGCCGAGACCCTTGTAACGCTGGATGTAGTTGCCCTTCTTCGACACTTCCATCACGTGCGCCACGAACTCGTGGTGAGTCGCGAACTCCTGGATCTCTTTCTCGCTGCCGGCCTTTTCGGGTCCGACGCGAATCGGGAGTGGGAGCGTCGTCGTGAACCTGTCCCAGAGCGAGGTGAGCTCGATCCACTCGGACGACGACGCGGTGTCGAAGCCGAAACGCGATTCGGTCTTGTGTCCGTAACGGGTCGTCACGACACGAAGACAATTCGAACCGTGCTCCTCGTCTTTTTCCACGGAGTGAGTCACATCCAAGATTCCGTTGAGCGGATTTTTCTCCGCCCAGGCCCTGAACGCCCCCATGAGATCGACGAGCGACTTCTCGGACTGAAGGGTTTTCTTCAAATCACCGGCGTTGATGAGCATGAACGTGAGGAGCTCGCGGTCGTAGCGAGCCGACATCGTTTTCAAGAGATGCTCGAACTTTTGGATGGAGAGGATCACCGCTTTGAGTTCGGCTTCCGTCGTTCCGACTTTCAAACTCAAGATGTTCAAGCTCGCGAGTGACGTATCCATGAGGTACTCGGTCAGTGCGATCTCGTTCTTGATATAGCGCTCGCTGCTGCCTTTTTTCACTCGGTAGAGCGGCGGTTGTGCGATGTAAACGTAGCCTCTTTCGAGGACTTCGATCATCTGGCGATAGAAGAACGTCAAGAGAAGCGTGCGAATGTGTGATCCGTCGACGTCGGCGTCGGTCATGATGACGATCTTGTGATAGCGGATCTTGTCGACTTGGATGTTGTCCTTGCCGATCCCGATCCCCATCGCCGAGATCAAAACTTTGATCTCCTCGTTGCCCAGCATCTTGTCGAAGCGGGCTTTCTCGACGTTCAAGATCTTCCCTTTGAGCGGAAGCACGGCTTGGGTCCGGCGATCGCGCGCTTGCTTCGCCGAGCCACCTGCGGAGTCACCCTCGACGATGTACAGTTCGCAGAGAGTCGGGTCGCGCTCTTGGCAGTCCGCCATCTTGCCCGGCAACGAGTTGCCGTCGAGAGCGGTTTTTCGACGAGTCAGTTCGCGAGCTTTTCGAGCGGCCAAACGCGCACGCGCGCTTTCCACACACTTACCCACGACCGTTTTCGCGGCACCCGGATTGCGATCGAACCAATCGGCGAGCTTGTCGTTCACCATGGACTCGACGATGCCCTTCACCTCGGTGTTGCCGAGCTTGGTCTTCGTCTGACCTTCGAACTGCGGTTCGCGAACCTTAACGCTGACGACGGCGGCCAAGCCCTCGCGGATGTCTTCACCCTCGAGATTCTCTTTCAAATCCTTGAGCAGCCCCTTTTCCGTCGCATACGCATTCGCCGTGCGAGTGAGTGCGCCGCGGAAGCCGATGAGATGAGTGCCGCCTTCGTGGGTATTGATGTTGTTGCAATAGGAGTAAATCGATTCCGAATACGAATCGTTCCATTGCATCGCGACTTCCACCACGACGTCGTCCTTCTCACCCGAGAAGTGCACCACGTCACTGTGGAGCGCCTTCTTCGAATCGTTCATGAAGACGATGAATTCTTTGAGGCCGGTCGCGAACTGGAATTCTTGCTTCTTGTTCGTGCGCTCGTCGGTAAGCGAGATGTAAAGGCCGGCGTTCAGGAACGCGAGCTCGCGGAAACGGTTCGCGAGAGTGGCGAAGTTGTGCGTGAGCGGCTGTTCTTCGGATTTGAAGATCAACGTGTCCGGACGCCAGGTCGTCTTCGTTCCCATCTTGTCGGTGTTACCGAGCTTCTCGATCGAACCGATCGGCTTTCCGCGTTCGTACGTTTGCTTCCAGACGTGACCTTCGCGTCGAACTTCGACCGAGCAGCGTGCGGAGAGAGCGTTCACGACGGACGCGCCGACACCGTGAAGACCGCCGGAAACTTTGTACGAGCTCCCGTCGAATTTTCCCCCGGCGTGGAGAACGGTCATGACGACTTCGAGAGCCGACAGACCGTTTTTGTGCGCCGAAACCGGAATTCCCCGCCCGTCGTCTTCGACGGTCATCGATTCGTCGGCATGAATGGTGACGTTGATGTGCTTGCAGTGACCCGCAAGATGTTCGTCGACCGAGTTGTCGACGATTTCGTAAACGAGGTGATGGAAACCGCGAACGCCGGTATCGCCGATGTACATGCCGGGGCGTTTACGAA
>JAZKJB010000053.1:0-4431 GCA_040384505.1 Bdellovibrionota bacterium
GCTCGCGATCACCGAGTACAACAGTCTGCACGGTGGTCACACGGCACTCGCGCGATCGGTCGGAGTCGAAACGTTGAGAAAACTCGATCGCCCGGGCAATGCCGGCGGCGGAGTGGTTTTCTACGACGATGGCGTCGAAGTCAGCGGCAAGATGATTCGCTATCCCGATGGTCGCAACGCCAATGACCTCGCGAGACAACTTCAGCGCATGGGATTTAGGGTCCGCAACAAGACCGCGGACAGTGTGCGAGAAACCAATCCTCCCGCCGAGTCGAGAAGCAGTGGCGCGATCCATTTGATGAATCCGGGCCCGTGAGGCCCGTCAATTCCGCGAGGAATCCTTCACGCCATACGTCACCGATGAAAATGCCGAATTCGCTCGCCGTCCATCGGCGTTGCGAATGACATCGACCACTTCGATGTTCGCGTCGATCGTTCGCGGCTCTCCGCTCGCGGGCTTCGCGATCTCGATGACTTTCGTCGACTGCAACTCCGAATGTTGCGAGTTGCGACGCGAAACGAGGCCGGGGAATTTCCGCATGAAGTACGCGTCGAGCTGCATGGGTTGTCCGTAATTAATGGAAGGATCTTCGACGTGCGCGGGCGTCTTGTTCGGGAAGAGGAGATAAGCGCGCCCGCCCGGCTTCAAGATTCGATAAATCTCCTCGAGAATTTCGGCCTTGTTCGGAGAGTAAGTGAAGGCTCCCCAGAGATCGACGACGAGGTGAACGGAACCCGACGGAATCTCTTTTAGCTTCTGCTCGGCCCATCCCACTTTGTATTCGAGCGAGCCTTTGAAGCGCGTCCGTGAGTGAAGCGCCGAAAAGTCTTGGGTATTGATGACGATCGTATGGACGGGGAGAGCCTGCGCGAGCTCGCTCATCGCGCGTCCTTGACCTCCGCCGACGTCGAGGACCACGTCACCACGGCGAAGGAGATCGCGGAAGCGGATGTCTTTCGGAAAGAGAGAAATCTCGTACTCGTTCTTCTGGCGTGCGTTCGGCATCGGGTACGAGTTGGCGTCCATTCGTGCCGTCGAATTCACTCGCTTGAAAGTCGGCACGCCGCCGAAAACCTCGAGGCAGAGCTCGCTTCCTGAGGCCAGCGACGAAAGAGGCATGAGCAATGTCGAAACGATCGACACCGCCAACGCGATTCGCGCTAGGGAAAACGGGGGCTTATGCACCTTGCGAGCTCCTTTCGAGGGACTCCCAGATCTAGACTTCACGGGCTGTGCCGCTACTTCAGGAGAATGGCGCTGCAGGCTTTCGGAAGAACTGGGAAATGGGAGGGCACGTACGGGTGAAGGCGATCGCTTTCGAGCGTCACGTACCAACCGCGGAACGAGTCGTCGAGATCGGCTCCACATTGCTTCGGACCGGTACCATGCGAAGTACTTCCGTGGCCCGGGGGCTTCAAGCGCACGTGAATATGATCGTCGTGGCCATCGAAAGCGCGAAGTTTGAAGAGCCAGGGAGCATCGGGATACTTCTCGCAGAAATGCTTCTTGATCGCAGGAGCGACGAAGATTTTTTCGACGTCGAAGGAGTCGGCGGCGGTCGCGATCAAAACATCCTGGAGATTCGGATCCCAATTCGTCTTCAGCCGTCGGACGTTGCTCGACTCGACGAACGATTTCGAAACGTGCGTTTCAACTTCCGCCTCCGAGAGATCGAGGAGCTCGAGAGAGATGTCGATGTCGAGACCGGTTTGATGACTCAAGTGACCCGCGACCACCGGACCGCCGCGCGGTCCGCTGATGTCTTCCACCCCGACGGGCGGAAGTCCGCGTCGGGCGATTTCACTCGCGAGCCTTTGCACGTAACGAATCGCCAGCGGATGTCCGTGGTGAAGGCCCGAAGATGCGCGGATCAACCGATAACTAGGATCGGGCATCAGGCGAATGGCGCCTTCGATGCAGCCCGCGGAGTAAGACCCGTGAATTCGAGCAGGACCCTCGGTCGGAGTGAGAGGCGCACTCCATTTCGCAAATCGAACGTCGGTCGCCGCGTGCGCAACGAGCGACGAAAAGAGGAAGGCCGATGTGAGAGCAAGGGATTTCAGAATCCGGCTCGAGTCGAGTCGCATGCGACCTCCCCTCAGCCGGTGCGGATTCATGTCTTCTGCTCGATGTAGTCGCGCGCGTTGATTCCGTACTTCTCGATCTTGCGAAGGAGAGTCTTCTTCGGAATGTTCGCGTGAAGCGCCGTTTGGTTGATGCGGCCTTTGAAAGTTTTGAGAGCCTTGATGATGAACTCGCGCTCGAAAGCTTCTTTGTGTTTGTTGAAGTCGAGGGCTTCGCCGTTGATCGAGACGATTTCGCTCGAGCCCGTCGGGGCTTCCGAGGCGTCATCGCCATCGTCACCCGAATCGCCAGCACCGAGCTCCGAGCCCTGCAGCTCGTCTTCGTGCGCGGCTGCCGCCACTTCGTCTGCGGCGCGAGCCGAAGCGATCGAAGTTCCCGTCGCCACCAAAAGCGACTCGGGCAAGGACGAAAGCGTCAGCGTGTTGCCGTTCTCGAGGATGAACGCGTGTTCGATCACGTTCTCGAGCTCTCGAATGTTTCCGGGCCACTGATACTTCTTCAAGACCGTCATCGTCTCGGGGCTGATGCCGATGATGCGTTTCATGTGCGCTTTGTTGAACTTCTTGATGAAGCCGTTCACCAAAGTTTCGATGTCGTTCTTGCGATCGGCGAGTGCGGGCAAGAAGATCGGCACGACGTTCAAGCGATAGAACAAGTCCTCGCGGAATTGGCCGTTGGTGATCTGCTGTTCGAGATTTCGATTGGTCGCCGCGATCACGCGGACGTTCGATTCGATTTCACGGTTGGAACCGACCGGAGTGAAGAGCTTTTCCTGGAGAACCCGAAGCAGTTTCACCTGCATCGTGATCGGCATCTCGCCCAATTCGTCGAGGAAAAGCGTTCCGCCTTCCGCGAATTGGAAGCGACCGATCTTGCGTTCGTGAGCGCCCGTGAACGAACCTTTTTCGTGGCCGAACAATTCCGATTCGAAGAGATTCTCGGGGATCGCCGAGCAATTGATCGCGACGAACTTCTCGTCTTTGCGACCCGAATTGAAATGGATTGCGCGCGCGACCAGCTCTTTACCCGTGCCCGAAGCGCCGCGGATCAAGACCGGTGTGTCGACTTTCGAGAGTCGATTGATGATGTTGAAAACCTTCTGCATCTCGGCCGTGTTGCCGATGATCTTGCGGCCGGCTTCCATCATGATCGGAGCCGAAGCCGCGATCGTCGAGATCATCGCTTGAGCGCTGAGTGCGCGCTCGATCAACTTCACGAGCTCGTCGCCTTTGATCGGTTTCGAGAGATAGTTGTAAGCGCCTTCTTTGACGGCGCGAACGGCGTCGTCGATCGAAGCGTAGGCGGTCATCACGATCACGACCGTCGAAGGATCGTGTTCCTTGATCACCTTCAAAGCTTCGAGGCCGTTCAAGCGAGGCATGTCGACGTCGAGGAGGACGAGGTCGAAATGCTGAGCCTTCACTTTTTCGACGGCATTGAGACCATCGAACGCCTCTTCGATTTCGAAGCCGCCCGCTTGCGCGAGAGTCTCACGAACCGAAAAGCGGAGCCCCTGATCATCGTCGACGACTAAGACTTTTAGCATTTGGTACCTACTCCTGAATCTGCATCGGAAGTTCGACCGTGAACGTCGACCCTCGGCCGAATTCGCTTTCGACCGAGATCGAGCCTTTATGAAGCTCCACGAAGTATTTAGCAAGATAGAGGCCTAAACCCGAGCCTTTGATAGGCGAGCTTTTCGCGTTTTTAGAACGATAGAACTTGGTGAAAACATGCGGCAATTCGTCTTCGGGGATCCCCATGCCCTGATCGGCCACTTGGATCACGATACGGCCCTCTTGCTCTTCGGTTGTAATAAGGATTGAAGAGTTTTCCGGGGAGTACTTGATCGCGTTCTCGACCAAGTTCGAAAAAACCTGCCTCATGAGGTCGACGTCCATCTTCAAACTGAAGAGTGGTTCGAGCTCGGCCTTGATCGAAATGTTCTTCGACTTCGCGAGATACTCGAGCTTGGCGACCGCTTCCTGAAGGAGCGTGTTCGGATCGCGGCTCTGCAGATGCAGCTTCAAGGCTTTCGACTCGATCCGGCCGAGGTTCAAGATCGAGCTCACGAACTCGAGCAACTCTTGCGACGATGTCGAAAGCGTTTCGAGTGCTTCTTTCTGCACGGGAGAAAGCGGATTCGGATCGTGCATCACCACTTCCGTCATCCCTTGGATTCGCGCGATCGGCGTTTTCAAGTCGTGCGACATCATGCTCAAGAAGTTCGTCTTCAGCTCTTCGACTTGAGTGAGCAGACGATTCTTCTGGAAGTACTCCCAGCTGCGGCGGTTCTCGACGATCAAGCGATACGGGATGAAGAAGTAGTAGCAGATGAAGATCGC
>JAZKJB010000053.1:4441-5335 GCA_040384505.1 Bdellovibrionota bacterium
GGAACGGATGCGCCATCACGATCCACAATCCACCCCACCAGAACGCGAGATAGCACACGATGAAGAACGCCGCGATCGTCGCACCGAGGGTCGCGAGACCGCGGGTCGGTTTCACCATGAGAACGAGGTTGATCGTGAGTACGGCGATCAACGCGGTGACGACGAGGTTGAGCCAAGTCGGCGCTTTGATCGGCGCGGAGTTCTGGATCAGAGTATCGAACATGTTCGCGTTCAGCTCGAGAACGCTCATCGCGATCACGTCGCGGCTATACGGAGTCAGGACGTAATCTTTGTCGGTGGATTGAATGTCGCGCCCGACGATGACGATCTTGCCTTGGAACCGCTCTTTCGGAACTTCTCCCGAGCCGGCTTTCCAGAAGCTGTGGATCGGATAAGTCTTCGTCGGTCGGAACGTGACGTAAACCTGATTCGACTGCAGATACTCGAAAACGCCGCGCACTTTCTTTTCGTCGGCGACCTCGGGATTGAATTGCTTCGCGATGACCGGATGGATCATCTGCTGGCCCTGGTAGGAGAGCATCATCCGGCGTGTGACCGAGTCCATCGCGAAGGTGACTCGATCGGCCGTCGCAGGGCCGCTGATCGGCGTGATCTTTTCGAAGGGCGGGAGAAGTTTGTACGCGTCGTCTTCGCCTTTGAGCGCGACATCCTGAACTCGAACGTAAAATCCGGGCGTTTGCTCCATCAGCCGCGCGAGCCGTTCGAGCTCTTCGTTCGAGCCGACGATCTCGTTCGGTGTGATCAGATAGACGATGTCCTTCGCGCCCGAATCTTTGAGGCGCATGAGAAGTTCGTAGTGATCGTTCGCGTTCGGAACTCGTCCGGTTTGTTCAACGGTCTGGGGATCGATCGCGATGAGCTCGATGTTGCCTG
>JAZKJB010000054.1:0-4308 GCA_040384505.1 Bdellovibrionota bacterium
TGAAGTCCCTTTCACACGACCGGAGTTCCCAGATGAAAATGCTCTTTACGATCCTCGCACTCGGATTTTCCCTCAATGCGAAGGCCGGTGTGGTTTGCCAGTCCAGTTACTTGCAACTCAACGGGAGTTCCGTCAGCTTGAACTGCTTCAATGGCTCCTGCACGGGCTGGGTGAATGCTGATTCGGTCTTCGTGAACCAAACCTGCGACGGCCGCGTGAGCTACAACGCCACCGGCATGACGAACTCCGAATACGTGAGCGGCTTTTGCAGCGGCGGATTCATTTCCACTTGGATCGGCGGCGGGTCGATCAACCTCCGCGGGAATTGCACCGACGGAAAGACCTTCGACGGAAGCGTTTTCACCAATTCTCAGTACGTGAGCGGAAGCTGCACGGAGAACGGGTACTCGACGCTTTTCATCTCCGGCCAATCGGCTCGGGTCAGCGGTTCGTGCAACTAAAGATCGCGCGGCTCGCGGCTCTCGGGTTTTTCATTTTTGGTCTTAACGGTCCGGTGACCGCAGCCGAGCTCGTCCTCGACTCCAAAATTCACGACACGAAATCCGTCGAATTCATCCCCTACGAGGCGGCTGGCCCGTGGGGGAGTTATCTCGCGATGAATTTGCCGTTCGAACCGGTGGCCGAACTTTTCAAGCAGCTTTTGCTGAAGGAACGGCGGCAACTCGCGAATCGCGGTGAAGCGCACATCACAGTCGTGACTCCCGTCGAATATTGGAACGTCTTGAAGCCGAAAGGTGTCACGATCGAAGCGATCAACCAGATCGCGAAAAATTCGGCGATTCAAAAGGCGAAATTCGAAGTGGTCTGTCTCGGGCGGGGAGCCGCGAAGATCGATGGAGCCGACGAGGCGACTTTTTATGTCGTCGTGAAATCGAAGGATCTCGTGGAAATTCGATCGGCGATCCAAGCCGCATTCGTCGCTAAGGGTGGCGACGCGAAAGCATTCTTACCCTCGGCGTACCATCCGCACATCACGCTCGGATTCACGAAGCGTGACCTTCATGAATCCGACGGCGTGATCAAGGACGAGAAGTCCTGCGTCTCGAAACTTTAGGCGACACCTTTAGTCCACGAGCTTCTGAAACAAGTAAACGTGCTCGAGAGAGATCTTCTTTACTCTCTCCTCGAGGTCAGCCGCTCCACCGTGGCCGCCTTCGGTGTTTTCATACATCAGTGCCGGATGTCCCATTTCTTCGAGACGGGCCATCATTTTGCGGGTGTGCCCCGGTTGTACGCGGTCGTCAGCGGTCGAGATGTGGAAGAAGACTTCCGGATACTGTGCGCCCGGTCTCACGTTTTGATAAGGCGAGTACTTCGCGATGATCGCGGCCATCTTCGGATCCGCAGGATCGCCGTATTCTCCGATCCAGCTCGCGCCCGGCGGCATCGCCGTGTACCGGATCATGTCGAGAAGGGCCGATTCGCAAACCACCGCGCGATAGAGTTCGGGGTTTTGCGTGAACGCGACACCGACGAGCAAACCTCCGTTCGAGCCGCCTTGAATTCCGAGGCGACGAGGTGAGGTGATGCCGCGAGTTTGCAGATCTCTGGCGACCGAAGCGAAGTCGTCATAAGCGCGCTGGCGGTTTTCTTTGAGAGCGGCTCTGTGCCAGCGCGGGCCGTACTCGCCGCCGCCTCGGATGTTCGCGAGAGCATAGACGCCGCCGTTTTCGAGCCAGAGCTTTCCGATGACTCCGGAATAGAACGGAGTTTCAGAGCTCTCGAAACCACCGTAAGCGTAGAGCAACGTCGGATTCGATCCGTCGAGCTTCATTCCTGCTTTGTGCACGACGAAGTAGGGGATTTGAGTTCCGTCCGCGCTCGTCGAGCGGAACTGTTCGACCACGATTCCGCTCGCGTCGTATTTCGCGGGCAGACGCTTCACGACTTTCATCGCCTGCGCTTTCGCGTTCGAGGTGTAGTAGAGCGACGTCGGGACGCCGAAGCTTTCGTAGGTGAGGAACACGTGGTCGTCGTAGTCGTTCGTGTCGACCAACCCGATCGTGCCGTCTTTCGGAAGAGTGACTTTCGTGGTCGCCCATTTTCCGCCGACTCTCGAGACACGGCGAAGCTCGCCCTTCACGTCTCTGAGCAGGCTGATCGTGATGAAGCTTTTCGATCGCGACATCTCCGAGAAGGCCGAGCTCGCGTCGGGTTCCCAGAGGACTTCGATTTTGGAAAGAGCATCGGATTTCGCGACGCTCGCGACCGGAATCGAGATCACGGCGCCGGCGTTGTAAGTCTTCGACGGCGTTTTCCAGTCCTCGCGAAGCTTCGCGATCAGTTGTCCCTGGAAGTCGCCTTGGAAGTCCGCCGTCGTCGGGAACGGAAGCTGAGTCGTCTTCGTGCCGTCGAACAAGAACACCTTCGCTTCGAAGAAATTCAGCCCCTGGAGAATGAACATGAGCTGAGCTTCCGGTCGGAACGAGCGCCATGCGTAGACCGATACGTCATCATTCGATCCTTCGAAGACGATTTTCGAGTCCGCGAGGGGCGTCCCGCGCTTCCAAACGCGAGCTTGTCGCGGATAGCCCGACGTCGTAGTTGAGCCCGGACCGAAATCCGTTCCGACGAACAACGTGTCTTTGTCGATCCAGGTCACGTTGCTCTTCGCTGCCGGAAGATTGAAGCCGTCGGTGATCCAGGTTCTCGATGAAACTCGGAACTCGCGGTGAACGGATTCGTCACGGCCTCCGTCGGAGAGCTCGATCAAACAGACGTCGTTGTCGGGTTCGAGGCAGCTCGCGCCCTGGTAAACCCAGCTTTTTCCCTCGGCCGCATTGAGTGCGTCGATGTCGAGAATGAGGTCCCATTTCGGGCGGGGTTTTTGGTACTCGGCGAACGTCGTCTCGCGCAAAATCCCGCGCTTGTGGGTTTTGTCCTGCCAGAAGTTGCGGATTTTCTTGCCGCGCACGCGCGGCATCGGGATCCGATCTTCCGCCGTGACGATGGCGCGAGCCTGCTCCGCGAACGTCTTGTAGCGCGCGTCGGTCTCGAGCCTTTTCGTCGACCGCTCGTTTTGGCGAACGACGAAGGCCTTCGTGTCCGCGTTCGTCGAATCCTCGAGCGAGATGTACGGATCGTTCATCAACGGCGCTCCTTTCGATGCGACTCCGCGTTGGGCGGATGGGTTCGACGCGCATGAAGCGAGGACGAAGACCGCGACGATCGAGAGACGAAAATTCATGAGGCTCCTTCCAGGTGGGAGGAGACATCGAAGCAAAGGTTCATACCGGAGCCAAGGGATTTAGATCGTCTCGTTAATTCGACGCCGTGGATTGCTGGGCTTCGGCCTGCGAATAAGCCTCGAAGCCGCCGAAATTCGCGGTGCTGAGCCGCATGCCGAAGACTTTCCGTGAATAGGGGAGACGGTTCAAGAGGAACAACCCGGGAACTTCGGCGAACCTGTCGGCTTCGACGAGCTTGTTGAGATAGCGCAGGCGGCAGGTCAGCTTCGCTTTGCCGTAAATGGCGTCGAGGCGCTCGTAGCCTTCGCTCAAGTTTCGCTCGAAGGGGAGCTGCGGCTCAAGCATGGGGCGAAGCGAGTACTCGAGCGGGAAAGCTTCGTTCACGATCGCGCAGAAGCCGGGAGGCGTCGTCTGCGCGAAGCTCTTCGTCATCATCTCAGCGTCGGTCCACACGCGAAGATAGCTCGGAGCCGCGAGAAGTGCGCGCTGCGCTCGACGTGTGACGTTTCGTTCGATCGGCTGCCAAGCGTTCGCTGGCAAGATCTTCTGTTGGACGAAATAGTTGTAACCACGGCGTTCGTGATCGAGGAGTGCTAGGCCCGTGAGGACGAGCTCGAGATTTTCAGTGGTGAAGAGAAGGTTCGCGAGCTGACGAACTTCCGTCAACGCTTCCATCGGCTTCTTAAAGTAGACGCCTTGGATGAGTCGCAGTTTCGTCGCGGCGATCAGATCGCTCGTTTCGGGAATCGGGAGTTTCGAGGGCGGAACGAATCTCGCCGCCGAGATCAAACTTTCGATCGGACCATTCTTCTCGATGTCCCAGACGTCGAAGGCCGAGAGCCCGGAGAAAAACGAGAGATCTGCCGTGATCTTGCGTTTCTTGTCCGCGAACGTGACCCAGTCGGTCCCGACTCGCATGAACCACTCGGTCGTCGCTTCTTCGACGAGAGGTTTCGCGCGACCGAAGTTTCGCTCATGAAGGGGTGACCAGAAAAGTTTGGGGTTCAAAACCGGACCGGCATCGCGAGGAGCCGCAGGTTGAGCCGGTGGCAAGATCGCGGACTTTTCGAGGAGATCGACGTCGGCCATGAACGGGGAG
>JAZKJB010000054.1:4318-11026 GCA_040384505.1 Bdellovibrionota bacterium
GACGAACTCGCCAGTTGAAGAGGATCTCGAGGCCGCCGAATGCGAGGACCCCGAGGCAGAGCGCGATGACCGAGAGATACGTGATCAACCGGCTCATCGTTTCGTCACGCGGCTTTCGCTTGAGTCACGCGTCGGAACATCCGCCATTCGCTATAGGCAGCTTTGAACTCGAGCTTCGCGGCCTTGATCTCTTCGCGACGATGGGACTTCAGCTTCTGGAGCTGGACGTGCATCTGGCGGCGCATCTCGTCGCTCATCTCTTGGCGCTTCTGGCGGAACGACGTCTTCGCGGCTTTGATCTCCTCGCGGAGCTCACGCATTTTCGACTGCGCGGAGAGAAGTTTCACTTTCACTTGCTCCACGCGATCGACCGGTGCGCCCTTCGAGATGATCTCGCGGCTTTCCATGTTGATGCGGGCTTTGAAAATTTCTTCCTTGCGCGCCTTCTTCAGCTTCGTCGCGATTCCGATGAACGCGAGCGATTGGATCCACCACTTGGTCGGATCCCACTGATACCAGCGGATACCGTTGCGGTAATCGGCTTGGAAGAAGTGATGGAAGTTGTGATAGCCCTCGCCGAAAGTGAGGAACGACAAGAAGTGATTGTCGCGCGCCGAGTTCGTATCGGTGTAGGGGCGCTTGCCGAACGTGTGAGCGGCGGAGTTGATCAAGAACGTGCTCTGCTGGCTCAGCATGATGCGAAGGCTGCCGCCGATGATCGCGCCGCCCCAGAATCCGAAACCGCATGCGAGTCCGATGAAGCCGGGGACGAAGAAACCCATGAATGTCGCGATCAAGGCATAGTACTTGTGCTGCCACACGATGAGCGGGTTCTTCATCAGGTCTTTCGGGAACACGCCCGCTTCCGGATGCAGATCCTTACGGAACATCCACGTGATGTGCGAATACAAGAAGCCGCCCGAGCGCGAATAGGGATCTTCGTTCGAGTCGACTTCGCGGTGATGACGGCGATGATCCGAGCACCAGCTGAGGAGCGAGCCTTGGAATGATCCAGCGGCGACGATCACGTAGAGGTTCTCCATCCACGTCGGCAAATTGTACGTGCGATGCGAGAAGTAGCGGTGATAGCCGCTCGTGATGGCCATGTTGCTGATCGTGTAGGTGATGACGAGGAACGCGACGAGGCCCCAAGTGATCGGGTTGTACGCGAGATAGAGCGGCGTGAGAATGAGGGCCGCGATCGGATTGAGCGTCATGAAGAGCACGTTGTGCCAAATGATGCCGCCACGGAGAGCACGTCCCGCAGCCGAGGGCCGCGGATTTTGTTCTGACATAGGTTCCTCCAAAGGATCCCCAACATCATACGTCGGGGAGGGGAAAACACCACCCAAAAAAGGCTCGACAAGCGCGAGTCCGAAGGATGATCGTCGTCGGATGTTTCGATCGAAGTTCACCACGATCTTGGTTCTGGCTTGTTTGATTTCCGTCAGTCCTCTTTCGCGCGCGGCGTCGCCGAAGACGATCGTCTTCATCGGCGATTCGATCACCGATGGCTACGGCGTGAAAAAGGAAGAAGCCTACCCGACCAAGGTGGGCGAGCTGCTCAAGTCGAAGGGTTTCGACGTGAAGGTGATCAACGGCGGAACGAGCGGTAGCGTGACCGCGGAGGCCGACCGCCGAGTCCGTTGGTTTTTGAAAGCGAAACCGGAAGTCGTGGTCCTGGCGCTGGGCGGGAACGACGGACTCAAAGGCACGCCGACCAAAGTGATCGAAGAAAATCTCGAGAGAGCAATAGATCTAGCCCAGAAAAGCGGCATCAAGGTTCTGCTCGTCGGACAGCGCATCTACACGAATTTCGGCTCCGACTACACGAAAGACTTCGAGCGCGTGTTCGCGCGGCTCGCGGAGAAACGAAAAATTCCCTTCGAACCGTTTCTTCTCGAAGACGTCGCGATGAAACGCGAGCTCAACCAACCCGACATGAAGCACCCGAACGCCGCCGGTCACGTGAAGGTCGCCGAGCGCATCGCGCGCGCACTGGAGAAGTTGCTGTGATCTTGAGTGCGCGTGACGTGAGAAAGTCGTTCCCGGTCGGGGACGAAGGGGCTCTCGAGATTCTGAAAGGCGTCTCCCTCGAGGTCGATCGGCCGCAGACCGTCGCGATCATGGGTCGATCGGGTTGTGGCAAGTCCACGTTCATCTCGCTTTTGGCGGGACTCGATGCGCCGACGTCGGGAACGATTCGGATTCTCGACAAAGAACTCGCGGGGCTCTCGAGTCGCGAGTTGAATACGTTTCGCGCGAAACACGTCGGGATCATTTTCCAGCAATTCCATCTCCTCGATCATCTGAACGCACTCGAGAACGTTCGTTTACCGCTCGATCTCAACCGGGTCGTCGATTCCGATGCTCGCGCGGTCGCGATGCTTCAAAAAGTGGGACTCGGGCACAGGCTAGAGCATTTTCCTGAGACGATGAGCCGAGGCGAGCAACAGCGTGTGGCGATCGCACGAGTTCTCGTGATGAAGCCGGAAGTCTTGCTCGCCGACGAGCCCACCGGAAGCCTCGACATCAAAACCGGCCGCGAAGTCATCGATCTGATCTTCCAACTCACCGAGAGCGAGAAGCTCGCCCTCGTCATGGCGACACACGACGTGAAAGTCGCCGAGCGCTGCGAGCGTGTGCTCTACATGGACGAAGGCGTACTGAGCGATCGGCGTCCGGCGACCTTTCAATGATGTTCCTCCGCCTCGCGCTCCGAGAGTTGAAAAAAGCAGGCTCGAAGCTCGTCGCGGTTTTTTTCATCCTCGTCGTCGGTTTTCTCGGGCCGCTCTTTTCGAGTGCCCTGAAGTCTTCGGTCGACACTTACATCGGGCTCCGATCGAGGCAGATGCTCTCGGCGGACATCGCCGTCTCGAGTCTTCGCGAGTTGACGCCGGAAGAGGACAAATCACTTCTCGATCTCACGAAGGCGACGCGAACCACGAACGAACTCGAATTCATGACCATGGCGCGCGGACGAGACGTGTCGACGCTCGTCGAAGTGCGAGGAGTCGCGGAAGGGTTTCCGCTCTCCGGTGAATTTCAGTTCGAGGACAAGTCGAAAACGTCGAGTGCTGCGCCTTTGCTCGCAGCGCCGATCGCGTGGGTCTTTCCCGAGGCGCTGGCGCAACTCGGGCTCGCGGTGGGCGATGAAGTCGCGATCGGCCAGACGAAGTTCGAGATCGCCGCCGTCGTGATCGACGGACCCGGGACCTCGCGCGGAGTCGGCTTCGCCCCGAAGATGTACATCGGCCTTCCTTTCGTGAAGATGACCGGTCTCACGCAGTTCGGAAGCCAGGTCTATCGCCGTAAATACATCGAACTACCGAAGGGAATGGATGTCCCTTCGACGGCGGCGAAGATCAAAGAGACTTTGGCGGATCCCGACATCTTCCTTCGAACTCCGGCCGATTCGATGGCGAGTCTCGAGAGGTTTTTCGGATTCTACAATCTGTACCTGGTTTCGATCTCGATGATCGTCTTCGCCCTGTCTTGGGTGAGCGCCTTCTACATCATTCAAGTTTTCCTGCAGGAACGATTGAAAAACGCCGGCGTGCTGATGACCTTCGGCGCGAGCCGTGAAGCTTCGGGCTTGGTTTCGCTCGCGGAAGTCATGATCGTGATGATCTTCAGTCTCGTCGTCGCGGCCGTGATCGTCGTCGGCATGGTCGCACTGGCTCCGCTGGCCTTCGGTTCTCTCTTTCCGATCGGCTTCGTCTTGCGCCTCGGCCTCGGTGACATCGCTCGAATGTTCGCTATCACGGTCGTCTCGGCGATCGCCTTCGCCATGCCCGTCTCCATTCGGCTCCGAGTGAGCACGTTACAAGACTTGCTCTCGGAAACCGCAGGCGGAGTCGGTCGCATGACCCGTCGGCAGGCGATCCTCTCGTACGCGCCACTCGTCTTGGTGTTCGTCCTCTTGTCGATCTGGCTCATGCGCTCATGGCAACAGGCCCTGCAGTTGACGGGTGGAGTCTTCGCCGCACTCTTGGTCGGATGGTTGCTCGCACGAGTCGTGTTTCGTGCGTTGTTCGCGATGCGAAAGAATACGCCGGGGTTCGCACGACTGGTTTTGCTCCAACTCGCGCGTTCTCGATTCGGAGTGAATCTTTGTTTCGTAACTCTCGTCCTCGGTACTCTCGTGCTGAATCTCGTTCCTCATCTTTTGAAGTCCGCCGTCGCGGAGATCGAACCGATCCAGGGAAAAGAAATCCCGGCCCTGTTTCTTTTCAACGTTCCCGAGGCCGTCGCTCCCCAGCTGGGTTCTTTCGCGACGGAGCGTGGAGCCGAGATTCGTTTTTTGTCACCGATGATTCTCGCTCGCTTGATGAAAGTGAACGGGGAGTCGACTCGCGACGACGGCTTCCAGCGATTTCCCGTTCGACTCTCGTATCGCGAGAAACCGATTCTCTCGGAAAAGATCACTTCTGGTGAAGCGTTCAAAGGGCCATTCGACCCTACGACTTCCTCGTTGCCAGAAATTTCAATGGAAGAGAACTTCGCCGATCGCAACGGCTTCGGGATCGGGGATCGGTTCGAGTTCGACGTTCAGGGCGTTCCTGTCGAGGGTCGAGTCACGAGCCTCCGGACGGTGAAGTGGACGGATTTCAATCCGAACTTCTTCATGGTCTTCCAGCCCGGTGTTCTCGACGATGCACCGAAGACGTTCATCGCGAACGTGAACATCGCGGCCGGCGAGCAGCGTGAGCAGCTGAAATCGAAATTTCAGTACGATCTGGTGCGGGACTTCCCCGACATGAACGTCATCGACATCAGTCGCTCACTCGAGCGGGCGATGGAAATCGTTCGCTCGATTCTCGGGCCGGTGCGGGCCGCCGCTTGGATCGCGGTCGCGATGACGTTCCTGATCCTTCTCGGGGTCATCGCTCACAACTTGCGCCTTCGCACTCGCGAGATCGAAATCCAAAAGCTCCTCGGAGCCGATGCCGGATTGATCCGCCGCTTGATCTCGGCCGAGTACTTCGTCCTTTCACTCGTCGCTTCCGTTCTCGGCGCAGGCTTCTCGATCGCGATGACACTGATCGTATCGCTGGGGATCTTGGATCTGCCTGCGAAAATCGACTACGGCGCGTTTGCGATTTCGGTGGTGCTGACCGTGCTCGTGACGACCGCGATCGCGAACGTTTCGGCGAGACGTGTGCTCGGCCTGCGTGGCACTACGCGACGTCTGTGACTAGGGTTCCTTAGGCTTCGTCGAAGCCGATCGCTTCCGTGACATAACAAATTTCCAGGGCTCAGCATGGGGCCGCGAGTGCATTCGGACGTCGACAACGCCAGTTTGCCTTGGAACAATTCTTCTCTATGAAAAGTTCCGTGAAAAACGAAATGGCGACCTCGACGACGAATCCCAATGGCTACTACCGTTTCCCGACTCTTTCGAACGACACGATCATTTTCGTTTCGGAAGACGATCTTTGGAGCGTTCCTCTCGAAGGTGGAACCGCGCGCCGGCTCACCTCGAGCCTGGGTCGCGTCTCGACGCCGTCGCTTTCGCGCGATGGAAAGTGGCTCGCGTTTTCCAGCACGGAAGAGGGCCACTCCGAAATTTTCGTGATGCCCGCGACCGGCGGCGAACCCCGCAGGCTCACGCATTTGGGCGCCAACACTCGCGTGATCGGATGGAATGCGAGCGGTGAGATCCTCTATGCTTCGAACCATCAACATGCGTTCGCTCGTCTGACCGATATTTACTCCGTCGACATCGAAACCGGTCAGACGACGCACGTGCCGGTCGGTCCTGTCACTCATTACGACTGCGATTCGCGCGGGCGAGTGGTCATCGCTCGCAACGGCGGTACCGATCTCGCTTACTGGAAGCGCTATAAGGGCGGGACCGCGGGACAAGTCTGGATCGATCGAAAAGGAAGTGGTCAGTTCGAGAGGTTATTGAAATCGCCGGCGAACACGGCGCGGCCGTTCATCGTCGGCGATCGTGTCGTCTACATCTCGGATCACGACGGAATCGCGAACGTCTATTCAGTGAATTTCGAAGGCGGCGACGAGCGAAGGCTCACGAACCATCAAGACTTCTTCGTCCGCGGTCTCAGCGTCAGTGGTCGGCGGCTCGTTTATCACGCGGGGGGAGATCTCTTCATCCTCGAGCTCGATGCGAAGGGAAAGGCCGCTGCGCGCTCGCGAAAAGTGAAAGTCGTTTACGGGTCTCCACGGACGCAAGCGGGTCGTCGGTTCGCGAGCGCCGCCGATCATCTTCAGGATTACGATCTCGATCCCGAAGGAGAAAAGGCCGTCATAGAAGCGCGGGGGAAGACCTTCAGCTTCGATCTCTGGCGGGGCCCCGTCTTCATGCACGGTCAAGAAGGCGCGATTCGCGAGAGACTCGGTCGCTTTCTCAAAGACGGCAAACGAATCGTTCTCATCAGCGATGCCGGCGGCGAAGAGTCGATCGAAATCCACGATCACGCCGAACGGGGGAAGATCGAGCGCTTCACGAAGCTCGAGATCGGCCGGGCAAACCAGATGAAGCTGTCACCTGTCGCCGACGAAGTCGCGATCACGAATCACAGAAACGAACTGATCTGGGTGGACCTCACGACGAAGAAGTCGAAAGTTCTCGATCGAAGTCTCTTCGATCGCATCTGGGGCTTCAATTGGTCGCACGATGGCCGCTACCTCGCGTATCAATGTTCGGTCGATGCTCGTCGTTCGTGCATCAAGATCTACGAC
>JAZKJB010000054.1:11036-16050 GCA_040384505.1 Bdellovibrionota bacterium
AGGTCACGAACCCGCTCCTCTCGGACACCCGGCCCTTCTTCGATCCGAGCGGGGAGTATCTCTATTTCCTCTCGTATCGCGAATTCGATCCGGTCTACGACAACATGCACTTCGATCTGTCGTTTCCACGAGGGGTTAAGCCGTATCTCGTGACGTTGAAGAAAGACGTTTTGCCTCCGTGGCACCCGGAGTATCCCGGTCGAGCGAACGGCGGAGCGAAAGACGACGGGAAATCCGGCGAAAAATCAGGTACCAAGTCTGGCGAAAAATCCAGCGAGAAGAAAGACGGAAAATCCGGCAAGAAGGACGCGCCGGTGAAAATCGAAATCGACTTCGACGGAATCCAGAATCGCATCGCCGCCTTTCCATTGCCCGATGGCCGTTACTTACAAATCGCCGCCACGAAGGAAAAACTTTTCTTCACGCGCCAGCCGATTCGCGGAACCTTGAACGCCGACAATTGGACTTCGACCGAGCCGACTTCCGACATCTCCCTCGAGACTTTCGATCTCGAGACCGAGAAGACCGAGACCCTCGTCAACAACATCGCGTCTTTCCGACTTTCGAAAGACGGCAAGTTCCTCATGTACCGAAACGGAAATTCCCTGCGTGTGCTCAAGGCGGGCGAAAAGCCCCCGAGCACGAGCGACGATTACAAACGCGGCGGCTGGATCGATCTAAATCGCGTACAAATTCCCGTCACTCCTCGCACGGAGTGGAAACAGATGTATCGGGAAGCTTGGCGTCTGCAGCGCGACCAGTTCTGGACGGAAGACATGTCGAAGATCGACTGGGCGAGGGTTTACTCTCATTATCTTCCGCTCATCGATCGGATAGGCACGCGTTCCGAAATCTCGGATGTCATCTGGGAAATGCAGGGAGAGCTCGGAACCTCACACGCTTACGAAATCGGCGGCGACTATCGGTGGGACCCTCATTACGGCGTGGGACTTCTCGGGATGGATTGTACTTGGGACTCGAAGGCGAACGCGTATCGCCTCACGAAAGTTCTCCTCGGCGATCCGTGGGACGAATCATGTTCGTCACCGCTTTCACGTGCGGGCGTCGGGCTGAAGGCGGGAGATTTTCTCGTCGCGATCGACGGTGTGAGGCTCACGCGTGAAACTCAACCGTGTAAGGTCTTGCTTCACAAAGCGGGTCGCGACGTCGCGGTCACCTTCCGCCGCAGTGATGCCAAGACGGAGTCGACGAGATCGGTCCGCACTTTACGGAGCGAGCAAAAGCTCCGTTACCGTGAATGGGTCGAAGGTAATCGTCGTTGGGTCCACGAGAAGAGCGGCGGCAAGATCGGTTACGTCCATGTCCCGAACATGGGACCGTTCGGCTATTCCGAGTTTCATCGCGGCTTCCTTCCTGAGATTGATCGAGACGGTCTCATCATCGACGTTCGGTTCAACGGTGGCGGCCACGTTTCGCAGCTCCTTCTCGAAAAACTCGCGAGACGCCGAATCGGTTACACGAAGTCACGTTGGACGGGAGTTTATCCGTTTCCGAACGAAGCTCCTTCGGGTCCGATGGTCGCGCTGACCAACGAACACGCGGGCAGTGACGGCGATATTTTCTCCCACTCCTTCAAGATGATGAAACTCGGACCGCTCCTGGGAAAGAGAACCTGGGGCGGTGTGATCGGGATCAGCCCCTCGCATTCGCTGGTCGACGGTGGAATCACGACGCAGCCGGAATACTCGTTCTGGTTCTCCGACGTCGGTTGGAAAGTCGAAAACTACGGGACGGATCCCGATATCGAGGTCGAGTTCCCGCCGGATGCTTACGCGAAAGGCAGGGATCCACAGCTCGAAGCGGCCCTCAAGGCCTGCCAGCACGAGATGGAACAAAAGCCGATCTTGCGCCCCTCGGCCCTGGGGGATTTGCCCGATCTCCGACTTCCGTGGAGGGGTGAGCGTGTTTAAAATCCATTGATGACGGGCTCTTGGGGCTTGGGCGTTGTCAAAGCGGCCCGATATGGTATCTCTTGAGCAGTCCTTGAAGCAGGAGGTCCTTCGGTGTCACGAGCTCGTTTCGACTCGCGTTTTTTCGGCGCATTGATTTTGATCCTCGTCGCGGCTGGTCTGCGTCTGGTTCCGCATCCGCCGAATTTCTCTCCGATCGCGGCGATGGCCCTTTTCGGTGCGGCCGCGTTCGACCGTAAAGTGTGGGCGTTCGTGCTTCCACTCGCGGCTTTGCTCTTGAGCGATCTCGTTCTTGGTTTCCACGATCAAATGGCGGCAGTCTACGGATCGATCATCTTGGTCGAGATCCTCGGACTCTGGGCTCTCCGCTCGAATCGCAGCCCGGCTCGCATCGCGATGACGGCCGTCACGGCGTCCATGCTCTTCTTCGTCATCACGAATCTCTCCGTCTGGGCGTTCTCGGGAATGTACGCGCGCACGGGAGCTGGACTCGCGACGTGCTTCGCTGCTGCGTTGCCGTTCCTCCAGAATTCGCTCGCGGGTGATTTGGTTTTCACGGGGGCATTGTTCGGCGCGTGGGCTCTCGTCGAGCGCACGCTCGCTAATCGCACACAAGCTGTGTAAGGCTGACGTTTCATGGCAGACAAAAACGATCGCTGGCCGGAAAACGCAAAAGGTAAGTTCTACGTCGATCGCACGTGCATCGCGTGCGATGCGTGCTGTATCGCCGCGCCCGAGAACTTCAAGATGAACGAAGATGACGGTCACGCCTATCTCTCCAAGCAGCCGGCCTCGCCCCAAGAGGCGGATCAGTGCAAAGAAGCGATGGAAGGCTGCCCGGTCGAAGCGATCGGTGACGATCTCGCCGAGGGCGAAGAGTAACTCGGCTCAATTCCGAAAAATTAAGCCTGGATTTGTTCTGCTGCCGGAGTTGCCTCTGGCAGGAGGATCGTTCTAGTGGGGAACGGAATCTCTATTCCCGCCGTTCCGAAGCGGGCTTTGATGTCGGTGTAGACTTCGTTTTTCACGATTAGAACGTTGTTGATCAGCGTCCACACGTTGAGTTGGACGTTGATCGAAGAGTCCCCGAACCCTTGGAAGAGGAACTCGGGTTCCGGTTCGTCGAGGCAAAGCGGATGGGCGTTCGCTGCTTCGCGAAGAATGCTTTCCACTTGGGCGAGATCGCTTCCGTAGCCGACCCCGACCGTGATCTCGATCCGGCGGATGGGGAAGTAAGTGAAGTTGACGATGTTCGACTTCACCATCGTCTCGTTCGGGATTCGCACCATCAGGTTGTTCGGTGTGCGGAGCTTCGTCGAAAGCAGATCGATCGTCATCACGACTCCGGTGACGTCGCCGACTTGAACCGTGTCACCTGTGACGAAGGGTCGTTCGACCATCAAGAAGATTCCGCTGATCAAGTTCGAGCCCGAGGTCTGCGCCGCAAAACCGATCGCAACCGTCAAGACTCCTGCCGCGCCGAGGACGACTTTCAGATCGAAGCCGAGTTGGCTCAGAGCCGCCGCGGCGGCGAGGGTGATCACGCCATAGCGGGCGATCTTCGAGAAGAGCATTCTCTGGTTCGAATCGAGCTGCGAAAGACGATTGATCGGTCTCTCCGTCAAACGCGAGAGATAAACTCCGACGATCAAGATGATCGTGGCCGAGACGAAATTGAAGACATGCTGTTTCGTTACGATGCTGCCGATGTCGTGGAGGAACTCTTTCATCCGACCGTTTCCTTCGCATGATTGAAGATCCGCGAGAACGCACGGATCGCGGGGATACCGTCGTCTTCGGCAGAGCGCGGTCCCGAAATGAACTGCGTGGGACCTGCCTCGGGCGGAGGCTGTTTGTCGAGCCGAAGATGGGCCATCTCATCGTCGTCGCGTCTCTCGAGAGCGAGGCGGTCGGTCCAGAATCCCGACGTCTGCGAATAGAACAGCGAGAGCCGAGTCGAAGGAACGTTGATGCGGTCGAGGTGAAGCGGAGTGCCGCCGAGATTCCGGATCGTGATCGAAGTGATCGCAGAATGCGGCCGAAGCGGAACGTCCTTGAGTTCGAGATACGCGCGAGAAGGACTCGCATATCCCAGCGACCCCGTCGAATCCATCGGACCGAACCAAGTATCGGAAGAGCGATAAATCGGAATCTCATGGAGAAGTTTCGAGGGATCGGCCTGTTCGATTCGAAGGAAAAGGGGAGTGAGGATGAAGAGCGTGACCTCTTCCCCGGGCAGCACGTTCAGCTGGGAGTTGAGTCTGACGATCGAGGCGCGATCCGGGAGAGCGGGCGAGAAAACGATATCGTCTTTCGTGCCGTGGCCATAGGCGCAAGTCACGGTCTTCGAAGCGAGAGGGGGAGGTTCGGTCTTCTCGCCGGGTCCGGTGCGAACGTGCGGGTTCAGCCAATCGCCTTGTTGGATCCAGGTCAGGCACATCCGATACGGAAGCGGGTGCACCCACAGGCGCAAGGGCCCGATCTGCCAGTAGTCGACGCGTTCTAATTGAGTCGAATGACGACCCCACCAGGTCTTGCTATCCAAAATGGCCTCGCTCCGGAAATGGAACACTCAAGCTATCAACACGTCGAACCCAGTCAACAATCGGGTCGACATGAAATGGCGCGCATCTGAACATAAACGCGGAGGTCCAAATGCTGGCTGCGATTTTGGTTGCGATCGGAATGTCGGAGGCTCAAGCATCGACCCCGTTCGAGGAGGAAATGAATCGGTTGTCGACGTCGAGCGACATCAAGACGAGCGAGTCTCGCGTGATGATCGGTGGGCTCGAGTACCGAAAGATCGTCGTCGAGAAGAAAACCTTCTACGTCCAAGCGAACGCGCGACACGGAGAGCTCCGCGAGATCCACTGCGGAATCCCGAGCTCGTCTCGCGCCTCGCAAGATCCGTTCGTCCGAAAGTCCGGCGAGAACCTTCTCGAAGCCGGCGTTCAAGTGACTCAGCGAACGAAAGCTTTCGTTAGCCTTCTGCAGGAAAGCTGCTCGAGCGAAGGCGGCGTTTTGCGAAGCTACGTCGCACTCGAACCCGAGATCGGTTTGAAATTCAAAGATGGACCCAGCGA
>JAZKJB010000055.1:0-2171 GCA_040384505.1 Bdellovibrionota bacterium
TATCGGCGACGAGTTCGCGAGCCGCTTCAAGAACGTTCGCTCGATCCCGAAGCCGTTTCAACCCGCGGATCTCGCGAAAGCGGTCGTTCGCGAAATCAAGCTCGGCCGGCTCGACGACAGAGTTCCAATTCACTTGATGAATCCGTTCATCGACGCCTGTCGCCGGCTGCTCACCGACGAGATGTCGATCTCACCGAAGATGGAAGCGCCGATCGTGAAGAAACCCGGCGAAGCTCCTCTCGGTGACATGCACTGCACTCTCATCATGACGACGGGCCCGGTCCAAGCTCGCTTCACTTTGAGTTACGACAAAGAGTGGATTCAGTTCATGAAGGCCGAGTACTTCTCGAAACGAAACCTCCAGTGGGCTTCGCTTTCGGCTGAAACCGTCGCTCGCCAAATCACGACCATCCTCTTCAACCATGCCGTTCCCGCTTTGGTCCCGATCATGGGCGATCCACCCCGACTCGCGGGAATCACGATCTCGACGACCGGCGCGAAAGAGCCGGAGCTCGTCGAGCTCACGAAGCAACCCGGAATCAAAGTGTCGGTTCGCACGGACCAAGGGCGGATCATCGCCGGCGCTTACGCGAGACCGAAGAATCGCCGCTGAGAATCGGCTATCATGACGGCATGCTTCGACATGCCGTCGGCCTTTCGGGCGGACTCTCCTATCACTTCAAAGCCCTTCGACATGCGAACACGCGGTGGGAACCGTTTCGTGCTTGCGTCCGCGATTTCCTCGAAAAGAAATGGGCCCCGTCGCAGCGAGAGCTCGTCATCGTAGGACCGAGCGCCGGCTGGACGCTTCCGCTCGACTGGCTCGCGCGCTTCGATCACGTCGTCGCGGTCGAACCCGATCCGATCGCGGCGCTCTTGCTCACGCTTCGTTTTCCACGCGGCTCGACCACGCTCGAGATCGATTCGTCACCAGAGCGACTGCCGTGGTTCAACGCCGATCGTGCGCGCGCTCTGCCTGCCCTCCTCGAAGCGCATCCACGAGCGGCGATCCTCTTCGCCAATGTCATGGGGCAGATTCCCCTTTTGGTCGGAGAAAAATTCGAGGACGATGCCTCTTGCCGCCGACTTTTTCTCGAGGCGCTCGAAGGTCGCGAATGGGCGAGCTACCACGATGTCCTTTCGACGGGCGCAGCGTTCAGAAACCCGTTTCCGGTCGCCACGCCAGCGCTCGAACTCGAGTCGATCGCGCATCACTATTTTTTGGGTGACCTTCAAGGCGATGCCGCGGTCGTCGATCACGAAACACTATGGCTCTCGGAAAATCGGAATACGTCGTTCGCGCCGTGGGCCTTCGAGCCCGGCCGGAATCACTTGATCGCCTTCGTCTCGCCGAAGAAACCTTGAACGATCTTGGTTCTCAGATCGCCCGTCAGATAAAGGGAACCGGTGACGACGACGAGGTCTCCCGGCTTCGCTTCACGGATCACTCGGCGAAGTGAGATCGATGGATCTTCTTCCATCGACGCCGCTTTCGCCTTCCATTCCCCGTAGCGATCCAACTCTCCACCACGAAACGTGGTCTTCGTGAGATGGAGCTTCGCGCCCGGAACGGAAGCGATCGTCGAGAGGAAATCGTCGATCCGCTTGGAATGCCCGAGGCCGACGACGAAATGCACGGCCGGTCGCGCGAACTCGCGAACGATTTCGACGAGACTCTCGGCGCCTTGGGGATTGTGGTCGCCAGAGAGATACACGTCGCGACCGTCGATTTCGAAACCTTCCATTCGACAGGGCCATTCGACTTGCGCGAGTCGCGGGAGGCTCGAAGTGACGTCTTCCCCGAGTACGTCGAGAACGTGCAACGCGATCTGCGCATTCTCGGCGGCGCGCGCTCCTTTCAGCGAGAGCGCCGCGTCTCCCCATTTCGAATGCAGGCGCCACGTCGGCGCCCGGCCCGAACGCTCGACCGAATGTCGCGCGATCGGAACTTCGGTATAAATCGCGGACGTCTCTCGACGACGCTCTTCGAACGCGCCTCGAATCTCCTCGGAGAGTGGCGCGACGATCACGAAATTCGCCAGATCGACGATCGCGAATTTTTCTCGCGCGATCGCTTCCAGCGAACCACCTAGAAGCTCTTCGTGATCGAGGCCGATCTTCGTGATCACGGAAACGCCGTGCGGAATCGAGCGCGTGGGATCGAGTCGTCC
>JAZKJB010000056.1:0-6124 GCA_040384505.1 Bdellovibrionota bacterium
AAAGTTTTCCGATCGTCGGGCTTTCTTGGAAGAGGTTCAGCGATTGCGACTGGTCGATGTAGGCGCCGCGGTCGGCGGCCATGTCGATCAGCGCGCGCATCGGGAGTTCCCAGGCCGTGCGATAGATCATGCGGATTTCAGTGGGGATCGCTTCGATCCCTTGGATCGAACCTTCCGCCTTCTTGATCGCCGCTCGGATCTCGTCGTTCCAGAGACCGATCTTCTTGAGCTCTTGCGTGAGGTACTTGTTCACCTGCAGGAATTCGCCCGAGAGCGTTTCGCGCTTGAACAGGTTCGACACCATCGGCTCGATCGACTCGTACGAGCCGACGATCGACGCGATTGTCGCCGTTGGCGCGATCGCGATCAGAAGCGAGTTGCGAAGGCCCGATTTCACCATGCGTGCGCGAAGAGCTTCCCAGCGCTCCGGATTCGTCGGTTTCACGTTCCAGAGATCGAATTGGAAATGACCTTGGGCCGCGCGAGTTTCTTTGAACGAAGGGTGTGCGCCTTCGCGCTCAGCCAGCTCGATCGAAGTTTCCATCGCGTGATAGTAGATCTCTTCTTGGACCCGGCGCGAGAGCTCGATCGCCTCTTTCGAGTCGAACGGCAAACGCAGGCGGAACAAAGCATCTTGCAGGCCCATCACACCTAAGCCCACCGGACGCCATTTCTTGTTCGAAGCGGCCGCTTGCGGGATCGGGTAGAAGTTGATGTCGATGACGCGGTCGAGGAACTTCACCGCGGTCTTCACCGTACGAGCGAGCTTCTCGAAATCGAAAGTGCCTTCGGTGATGTGACGAGCGAGGTTCACCGAACCCAAGTTGCAAACCGCCGTCTCGTTGTTCGACGTGATCTCGAGGATCTCCGTGCAGAGGTTCGAGAGGTGGATCACGTTTTTCGGATCGAGAGTTTGGTTGGACTTCAGGTTCGAAGCGTCTTTGAAGGTCATCCAGCCGTTACCGGTCTGGGCGAGCGACTTCATCATGCGACCGTAGAGATCGCGCGCTTTCACTTGTTTCATGAAAGTGCCGGCCTTTTCGGCTGCGACGTAAGCGGCTTCGAACTCAGGCCCGTAGAGGTCGACCAAGTGCGGAACTGCTTTCGGGTCCATGAGCGACCACATCTCGTCGTTCTTCACGCGCTTCATGAACAAATCCGGAACCCAGTTGGCCAAGTTCAGGTTGTGCGTACGCTTCGCTTCGTCTCCCGTGTTCTCACGAAGATCGAGGAACTCCTCGATGTCCGCGTGCCACGACTCGAGATACACGCAAGCCGCGCCTTTACGCTTTCCGCCTTGGTTCACGGCTGCGACGCTTGAGTCCATCGTCTTCAACCAGGGAACGATGCCGTTGGAGTGGCCGTTCGTGCCCTTGATGAGCGAGCCGCGCGATCTGATGCGGTGATAAGCGACGCCGATGCCTCCCGCGAACTTCGAGAGAAGAGCGATGTCGGTATATTTTTGATAGATCGACGAAAGATCGTCTTCCGGCGAATCGAGGAGATAGCAGCTCGACATCTGCGGGCGAAGCGTCGCCGAGTTGAAGAGCGTCGGAGTCGACGGCATGTAGTCGAGTTTCGAATTCAACTCGTACAGCTCGATCGCCTCTTCCGCCGTCTGTGCGAGACCGCAGGCGACACGCATGAAGAAGTACTGCGGAGTTTCGAAGACCGCGCGCGACTTCGGATCTTTCAAGAGGTAGCGATCGTACAAAGTACGAAGGCCGAAGTATTCGAAGAGTTGGTTGCGGCCCGGGTTGATCGCCGCGATCAGCTTCTCGCTGTGCTTGCGTGCGAAGAGCAGGGTCGGCTCGGCGATGATGCCGGCTTTGTAGCCGTACTCGATCGACTCGACGAAGTTGCGTGCGCCGGTTTGGATGACTTCTTCGTCGATGTAAGTCGAAAGCAGGCGAGCGGCGAGGAGCGAGTATTGCGGCTCTTCACCGATCAGCAAGGATGCCGTCTGCACGCAGAGATCATCGAGCTCTTTGGTCGTCGCGCCATCGTACAAGCCGCTGATCGCGCGGATCGCGACTCTGTGCGGATCGACTTCGTTCAAGCCACCGCAGAGGCGCGTAACTCGATCGACGATCTTCAAGACGTTGACGGGTTCGAGACGTCCATCGCGCTTTTTCACGCGCATCTGGTGGGCTCCGCCGGCCATCATCGCGCCAGCGGGGGCGGCGGTGGGCGGGTGAGTTTGTGGACGTACGGGTTCTGCCGTTGCGGTGTTCATTTCCATGGTGCCTCCTGGCGTCGCTTCTCTAGCTTTGGCGATCGGAGCTCCCGGTTGCCCGGTTTCTCTCTCTCGTCTCGGGTGGTGGTAAAAGATCGTTTGTGATCTCTCGTCCTCTCCCGGTGCTGCAAATCAAGTTGCGTATCGCTTGCTCTGTTGTCGTTGCCTGTTCTCGTTCAGTCTCTCGTCGTTCACTACACCGTTCGCTCGGGAGTCGTCGGCAGTCCGTCGACTTCGAATCCCGTTTCCGCGTGAACCACTTCGTCAGAAGACAAAACGATCCCCACGAATGAAAAATCCTGCATGTCAGTCGTGGCACTTGTGCCCGTTGACGCAGGGTCTTCCTTCGAATCAGCGCTCGCTCGAGTCCGTGAGTGGGCGCGCCAAAGATTGCTCCGTATGGGTGCGAACGACGCTTTGAGTTAGCCTTGGATTTCTTCTCCGACCACAACCCCTAGGGGTCGAAGTCTTGAGTCCCTCCATCCGTAGCCAGTGCCGTTCGCTGATTCAGACTCTAGGACGTCGCCAGAAATTCTGTCAAACCGGATTTCAGATCACCTAGACGAAATTTTTTTCGAGCCGGGTCGTGATATTTTCGAGGCAGGGGATGCAGGCCGTTAGCTCTGCCAAACTCCTCGATTTACTGCGTTTCATGCATAAAATCTTGGCGAGTCGGTGAGAATGAGTGAGTCGGAATTCTGTCGACCGCATGTCACGGCGGTGCCAAATCTTTGAGCAGTTAGCTTTTTGACGTTGCGTTTTTCGCGGTCGGTGCGGGCTCGTCGTCTTCGAAAAAATGGAACGGATTTATGAATTGGCGAACGCGGCTCTCGAGCAGCCAACCTTTTCGCACGAAGAAGTAAACCATCCACGCCATCACGAGAAACATCGCGCCGAGTGCCATCGGGTAGCCGAACTCCCATTTCAGCTCGGGCATGTGTTCGAAATTCATTCCGTAGACTCCGGCGATGAAGTTCAGCGGAAGGAAGACGGTCGAAATCATGGTGAGCGTCTTCATCACGGCATTCATGCGCTGGTTCTGCATGGAGTGGTACGTGTCGATCAGCACTTTCGACATGTCCATGGAGAGATTCAAGAAGTCGACGACCTGCTGGATGTGATCGGTGAGGTCCTTCAGGTAGAGTTTCGTGTTCTCCTGGAAGACCGTGCCGTCGACCTGCACTTTGTTGAGGAGGTCACGAACGGGCATGATGTTCTTCCGGAGGAGCAGGATCTCGCGGCGGATCTCGAAGGTGCGGCCGAGGTGTTGATCTTGAGGTCCGCAGCGAAGCTCTTCTTCGAGGGCATCGATGCGCTCACCCAGGCGATCGACGACTTGGTAGTAACCGTCGACGATGGAATCGAGCATCATGTACACGAGATAGTCGGCGCTCCGGGTGCGGACTTGGCCCGAGCGATTTCGAATCCGATCGCGGATCACGTTGAACGTGTCGCCCGGCGATTCTTGGAACGTGTAAATGTCGTTCCCTTTGAGGACGATCGAGATGTGCTCTTGCTGAGGATGGCCATCGGCATCCAGGTAGAGCATCTTCAGCACGAAGAAATAATATTCCCCGTAGGATTCGAACTTCGGTCGTCCCGTGGAGTTGGCGATGTCTTCGATGGTCAGAGGATGGAGGCCTGCGTATGAAGCGAACTTCTGGACGAAGGCGATGTCGTGAATGCCCTCGACGTTGATCCAGCTCACCTCGTTCGGGCGGTGCTCGCGCGCGAGTTGTTGCGCATCGACGATCGGGATCTCGGCGAAGTTTTCACCGTGATACTGGGTCAGGACGGCGAACGGTTTGAAATCGCGGACCGAGCCCACGTGCACGGGGGTGCCGGGCGGTAAGCCCGCGTTGCGTTTCGATCCGGATTCGAAAAGGCGTGTTCGCGAGCGCTTCGATCTTCCCATGCAAGGAACATTAGAACCTCGTCTCAATTCGATATCAATCGTGATTTGGCGCGCGGGGGGCGTGATTTGGCGAGAACTTGGTGTGAAGTTGCCGACCAATTGCTCACGAACGTCGAGCGGGAAACCGATGAGAACGACGATGAGAACGACGCCGAATTCACTCGCGTTACCTAGAGAGACGACGACCCGGGAGCAGCTCGAAGCATGGGCTGCCAAAGGGCATCTCTATGCGTTGGTGGACACGTTCTTCGACATCCCGGTCCCGATCGAGCGCGTGAAGCTGGAGACGAAGGACACCGATCCCGTTTTCTACGAAGTCATAGCGTGGGATCAGGTCACCTACGAGCCGCCGTATCTCGCGAAGCTTTCGCCCGAGGCGCTCGATTGGATCAACAACGCTCTCTCGACCGAGCGTTGGGGGATCTTCGTCGCCGCCGAGACGAACGATCTCGCGAAGCTCGCGCGCCACTTCCAGAAGTTCGTGATCGCGCGCGGACCCGATCAAAATCCCTATTTCCTCCGGTTCCACGACGCCGCCGTGCTCGACGTGCTCTTGCGCACTTGGGACCCGAAGGAGCGCGCCATTTTCTACGGTCCCGTCGCGGCTTTCGGATTGCCCGATCTCGATACCGTCGATACGAAGCTCGAAGAGAACTCCCTCGGTCGCCAAGCGGCGTGGCCGAGCCCGGAAGATTGCTTGATCCAACTTCGCGACTCGCAGCTCAAGCTTTGCTCGGAGGCGATCGATCGCGATCTCGTGAAAGTGATCTACTGGCACTTGAGAAATCACCACGCGAAATCGGTTCAGTTCGTCGACAAAGTGACTCTCGAAATTCGCGTCGGCTATTCGATAGAGAAGGCGCGCCGCTATGGCCTCGGCACGATCTCCGATCTCGCGGGTTTCGCGGCATTGATGTTCGAACTCGCGCCGAATTTCGACGAGCATCCGAGTTTCAAGCGCGTCTTGGAAGATCCTTCGTTGCCGCCCGATGCGAAGATGCGCAAGCTCTCGCACACCATCAGCGATCGCGAGTGGAGCGAAGCCACTCGGCTCTACGATCGCACCTTCTGGACGAATCGCGTTCCAAAGCGTCCTGGCCGTCGCTGATTCCAGCGCCATTCTTCAGAAATTCACCGTTCCTTAGCAATGCGACTTTCATGTCTCGATTCGAGACGTCTTCTTCCGCTTTTCGCGGTTCCGGCTGAAGTTGGGACGGAGCGCACCCGATAAGTTCTGTGATGAGTTGGACGGATATCCCCTCGTGGTCTCTCGACGTCGCCAAGACGATCATGGAGACCGTAAAAGTGAAGGACGTCGCCACGTACGAGCACTGCATTCGCGTGTCTCGAGGCTCGCGCTTGCTCGCGAAGGCGGCCGGCTTGGACGAGCTCGATCAGCGCATCGCCGAGTTCGCAGGTCTCTTCCACGACATCGGCAAGATCGGAATTCCCGACGAAATCCTCTTGAAGCCCGCTCGTCTGACGGACGAGGAATTCAACATCATGAAAGAGCATCCGGAAAAGAGCGTGCAGATCCTGCAGCCGCTCGCGCACGTGGAGTTCTACGCTCGTCTGCTTCCCGGAGTGAAATTCCATCACGAGCGTTTCGATGGCGGCGGCTATCCGCACGGCGTGAAAGGGGAGGACATCCCGCTCGCGTCGCGCATCATCCTCGTCGCGGATACCTTCGACGCGATGACGGCGGACCGCGCTTACCGCAAGGGTTTGCCCCCGGAAGTGGCGTACAAAGAGCTCTTGGATTTCGCCGGTCGTCAGTTCGACCCGCAACTCGTCCAGATCTTCCTCGAAGCCCATCCAACGTGGGGCAAGAAGGACATGCAGGTCTTCGAAGAAATGAATCACACGGTTCTCACCGTGCTCCCCAAAGCCGCTTGAAGTTTTTCAATTCAATTTGATTTTGCTGGATCCGCGACCGCGGCGAGAGCCGGGCGTGGGGCCCGGCCTTTTCACTA
>JAZKJB010000057.1:0-1531 GCA_040384505.1 Bdellovibrionota bacterium
TCGTCCCCGAAGGAGCTGCCACCACATGGCCAAGATCGAAACCACTCCCGAAATGGTCCGCCAAGTTTACAAAACCTCGCGCGAGAAAATCGCGGTCGTGAGAACGAGGCTCAATCGCTCGCTCACCCTCGCCGAGAAAGTTCTCTTCGGGCACTTGGACGATCCGAAAGAGCAAGAGCTGCTTCGCGGGAAAAGTTTCTTACTCCTCCGGCCCGATCGAGTGGCGATGCAAGATGCGACGGCGCAGATGGCGATGTTGCAGTTCATGCTCGCGGGTCGTGACGAAGCCGCGGTTCCTTCGACCGTTCATTGCGATCACTTGATTCGCGCGCACATCGACGCCGACACAGACAACAAAACGTCTTCGACTGAAAACAAAGAAGTTTTCGATTTCCTCGCGACGGCGGCGTCGCGCTACAACATCGGGTTCTGGAAACCCGGTGCCGGGATCATTCATCAAGTCGTCCTCGAGAACTACGCGTTCCCCGGCGGTCTGATGATCGGGACCGATTCGCACACCCCGAATGCGGGCGGCCTCGGAATGGTCGCGTGCGGTGTGGGTGGTTCGGATGCGAGTGACGTGATGGCGGGTCTGCCGTGGGAAGTGAAGAACCCGGAGCTCATCGGCGTTCACCTCAAAGGAAAAATGAACGGCTGGGCGTCGGGCAAAGACGTCATCTTGAAGCTCCTCGGAATTCTCACCACCAAGGGTGGAACCGACAAGATCGTCGAGTACTTCGGCGAAGGTCTTTCCTCGATCTCGGCCACGGGAAAAGCGACGATCACGAACATGGGCGCCGAGCTTGGCGCGACCTGCTCGATTTTCCCTTACGACGACCGCATGGGGGCTTATCTCAACAGCACGAGCCGGTCGGAACTCGCGAAGCTCGCCGCTGAAAACAAAGATATTCTCTCAGCGGACGCCGAAGTTTTGCAGAATCCCGAGAAGTTTTTCGATCAAGTCATCGAGATCGATCTCTCGGTTCTCGAACCTCATCTCGTGGGACCGCACTCTCCCGACATCGCTCGCCCGATCTCGAAGATGGCGGAAGAAGCGAAGAAGAACGGCTGGTCGACGAAGTTGTCGGCGGCGCTGATCGGCTCCTGCACGAATTCTTCCTACGAAGACGTCGGCCGCGCTTCTTTCGTCGCGAAGCAAGCTCTCGCGAACGGCATGAAGATGAATCAGCCCTTTCTCGTTTCTCCCGGCTCGACGCAGATTCAAAACACGATCTCGCGCGACGGTATGATGACGACTTTGAATTCCGTCGGTGCGACCGTTCTGGCGAATGCCTGCGGCCCGTGCATCGGGCAGTGGCGCCGTGACGACGTCCAAAAAGGAACGGCGAACACGATCGTCACTTCGTTCAACCGAAATTTCCGAGGCCGCCAAGACGACAACCCGGATACACTCGCGTTCATCGGGAGCCCCGAGCTCGTGATGGCGCTCGGGATCGCGGGCCGACTCGATTTCAATCCGTTGGTGGATGAGCTCGAAGGCGCCGGTGGGAAGAAGTTCAAACTCACCGCA
>JAZKJB010000057.1:1541-21059 GCA_040384505.1 Bdellovibrionota bacterium
ACCGCACCCGTCGCCGACGAATTGCCGGCGAAAGGCTTCGTCGCGGATCCCGACGGCTATCAGGCGCCGGCCGGTGCCGCAGCGAAAGTCGCGGTGGCTCCTGGGAGTGATCGGTTGCAGCTGCTCGAGCCGTTCAAGGCATGGGACGGTTCGGACGAGTACACGGAGATGCCGGTCTTGTGCAAAGCCAAAGGCAAGTGCACGACCGACCACATTTCGCCTGCGGGCAAGTGGCTCAAGTATCGCGGTCATCTCGACAACATCTCGAACAACATGCTTCTCGGTGCGGTGAACGCGTTCACGACCAAGCCTGGTCTCGGCAAGAACGTCCTGACCGGCGAAAACGAACGCGAGTTCGCGCAAGTCGCTCGCGACTACAAGAAGAAGGGCGTGAAGTGGGTCATCGTCGGCGACGAGAACTACGGTGAAGGCTCGAGCCGCGAACACGCGGCGATGTGCCCGCGCCATCTTGGCGGAGTCGCCGTGATCACGAAGAGCTTCGCTCGTATCCACGAAACGAATCTCAAGAAACAGGGCGCTCTCCCGCTCAATTTCGTGAATCCTGCGGACTACGACAAGATTCGCGAAGACGACCGCGTGACGCTGAAAGGTCTCAAGGCTTTCGCTCCGGGAAAGCACTTCACTCTCGAAGTGAAACACTCGGACGGAACGAAAGAGACGATCGAGCTCAAACACTCGTTCAACGCTGAACAGATCAAGTGGTTCCAATCGGGAAGCGCTTTGAATTTGCTCCGCGCGCAGAAAGCTCACTGAGGACTTGGCGATTTCCTATCGAAGGGGGAGAGAATGAACTGGAAAGTGTTCTTGGTCGTTCTCTCCTCGCTCGCGATCTTCGATTTCGTTTGGCTGGGGTTCGTCACGCATAAGACGTACGTTTCGCAACTCGAGCCGATCTTGCGACTCAAGGACGGACGAATCGACGTCGTCTACTGGGCGGGGGCTCTCGTTTATGTGCTTCTCGCTCTCGGAGTCGCGATGTTCGTTATTCCGAAACTCACCGTCGCCGATTCACTCGCGACGGCATTCTTTTACGGTGGCGTCCTCGGACTCATCGTCTATGGCGTTTACGACTTCACCAATGTCGCCATCTTGAAGGACTGGAGCCTCCTGATCACCGCGATCGACATCGCGTGGGGAGTCGTCTCCGTCGGTACCGCCACCGCTCTCGGCCACTGGGTTCAATCGAACGTCTTGAACTAATCTCGTTTGCCACTGCGGTGACCGCGATGTTACGAGTGCCCCTTCACAAAAGGGGTCACGCATGAGCATCGCCAAAGAATTTCGTGAGTTCGCGATCAAAGGAAACGTCATCGATCTTGCCGTCGGTCTCATCGTCGGCGCCGAATTCGGGAAGATCGTGAACTCCCTCGTTCAAGACGTGATCATGCCGCCGATCGGGCTCTTGATCGGAAACGTCGACTTCAAGAATCTCTACTTCACGTTGAAACCTGGTGCAGCTGCGCCCGGCCCCTATGAAACTCTCATCGACGCCCAGAAAGCGGGAGCAGTGACGTTGAACGTGGGGAATTTCCTGACGGCGGTGATCACGTTCACGATCGTCGCGTTCGCGGTGTTTCTCGTCGTGAAGCTCGTCAATCGCCTGCGGCGCGAAAGCCCACAACAGCCGAAGCCTCTCGCCTAAAGCGAACTCACGGGGCTCGATTCTCGAGAACGGGTCCTGGTCCTGGTGTGGTGACGGCGGCGCCCGGCATGACTTGTCCTCGCGGAAGTTTCTGCGCGATGTAGATCGCGAGCAAACTGAATACGATCGCGATGTAACCGACTTTCTCGTAGTGGACGAAATGTCCGCCGTGATCCTCGACGATCAGGCCCGCGATGAAGGCCGCCATCGCGGCCGTGAACTGCTGAACACAATTCAAAAAACTCATGAAGCTCCCCCGGAACTCGGGCGGAGCGACGCTCGAAATCAACGTCATTCCCGGAACCATCCGTCCCGACATCACGATGAAGAAGCTCGACGAAATCAAGAGGAGCATCCACGTCGGGTGCGGCCCGAGGTTCGTGATGATGAAGATCGGAATCAGTGAGATCAAAGCGGAGATCGAGAAGATCCGATGCTTCGAATATTTGTCGGCGAGCCGCCCCACGATCGGCGAAGCGAAAATCGTGCAGGTTCCACCGATCATATAGATCAGGAAGAGCTGATCCTCACGCAGGCCCGCGTTCGCGACGAAGCTCTGACTTAAGTAGGTGATGATCGTGAACTGCCCGAGAACGAGCGAGAACATGAACGCAAGCGCGAGTTTCTGCGGCCGACTGTTGGCGATGTTCTTCAGCGTGTCGACCGCAGTCGCTCTGCGGCTTCCGAGGTGACCTTTCATGCGAGGAAGCACGAAGGCCGTCACGCCCAACAGCAAAAGCGAGAGCCCGCCGAGCGACAGAAACGGGATGTGCCAATCGAAAACCGTCGCGAGCTTCAACCCGAGCGGAACGCCGACGACCGAGGCCAGCGAGAACGATCCCATCACGATGCCCATCGCACTTCCGCGTCGCTCGTAAGAAATCGTGTCCGAGACGATCGAGAGCACGAGTGAGCCGAGAACTCCACCGAAGAGGCCGGTGATGAAACGGGCCGTGACGAGCAGCTCGTAGGTCGGAGCGAGACCGCACGCGACCGTTCCGATTCCGAAGCCCGTGTAGAAGAACATGAGACAAGTTTTTCGATCGAAACGATCGATGAAGAACGCCGATAAGAATCCGCTCAAGCCCGCCGCGAACGTGTAGGCGGAAACGAGGAAACCGAATTGCTTCGGATCGATCTGGAACGTCTTCATCAAGATGGGCCCAAGCGGCATCATGATCACGAAGTCGACGATGTGACTGAAGTTGATCGAAGCCATGAGCGCGAGAAGGACGATCTCGGGGCGACTGAAACGAACGGAAGCTTTCACGGCTGAAGCGGACATGAAAGTAGTCTCCCTCGCTCGGAGGGGCGCTTCAAGGCCGAATCGGAAACAGGTACGTCGTGAGAACGCGGTTCTCAGGGAGGATCTCGTACATTTCGATGACGGGCCCATCGATCTGAAGACCGCGGCCAGAAATTTCGCGCATCGCCCGAGGGTAAACCTTCATAGGGCCGATTCCGGGTGCGCCGTCGAACTTCGCGACGAGAAATTTGCGGCGAGGAAGCTCACGATATGAGAAGTGCTCCGGCAACCCGGTTGCCCATTCCTTCTCCACGAGGCATCCGCCGTGGCTCTTCAAGCGATCTTCATCGACCACTTTCGGGTCGTCGAGGAATTCGCCGAAGCTGTGCTTGCACGCCTCGCCATTGGCGCGAGCCCATTTTTCGACCTCTTCGATGACGGGAACGATCTGGTGATAGGCGCCGTCGTGTTGGCGCGAGACCACCTTGTGCGGTCCCAGTTCCGTGAGTTCGATCGCGACATCCTTGAATGCTCCGACCCGGACCGCGAAGGAGATCGAGAGCGCGAGAATCACGGCCGCGACGCCCAGCAAAATCCATTTCATCGGTTGGCGGCCTTCCACTTGATGTTGCAACCCATCGCCGGTTTTTGTTCCGATGCGGGTTTCTTTCCCGCGACGAGGGCGTCGATCGCAGCGCGAAGCTCTTCCGTTTTCACGTTCTCGGGCTCTTTCCATGAATCGTCGAGTCGACCTCGGTAAGCGAGCGCCATCGATTCGTCGTAGAGGAAAAAATCGGGAGTGCAGACGGCTCCGAACGTTCGGGCGACCGATTGCGACTCGTCGTAGAGATAGGGAAACGGATATCCTTTTTCTTCAGCGCGCTTTTTCAACTCCGGGAAGGAGTCGGCGGGATAGTTTTCGGCGTCGTTCGCGCAGATGGCGACGATCTTCACGGGCTTCCCGAGATAAGTACGCCCGAGGTCGATCAATCGATCTTCGATCGCTTTCACGTACGGGCAATGATTGCAGATGAACATCACGAGAAACGCCTTGGCCTCCGTGAAATCCGCGCGCGAGTACGTGCGACCGTCGGTCGCCGGCAGGCGAAATTCAGGACAGCTCTTGCCGATTTCGGGGTCCGGTGTGTACGTGAGCGCCATGTGACGTTCCTCCTGGAGTGGAGAGGTCTAGCACGTCGCTAAAGTTGGTGCCAATGGACGAAGCCCTGCGCCGTCTGAATCTGCCCGTGCTCGTCGACTTGCAGCACGCGGTCACCGAGGTGAGGGAAGGCGTTCAGCGCATCGCGAAGGCGCTGCCGAACGTCGCCTTTGAGTGCGGTCTCTTGGCCGGTCACGAGGGCGCGCGCGAGCTCCGCACGGAAATTATCGAGAAACGAGAGCCAGGTCTCTCGGGCCACATGAAGCTTGTCGCCGATCGCCCCGCCGGTTTCGATCGATGTCGGTCTCGTCGACACGTTCAAGCCGAGCCCGATCACGACCTTCACGTCGGCTCCCGTGAGAACCGATTCGATGAGAAGACCGGCGATCTTCTTATCTCCCGAGAACACGTCGTTGGGTGCCTTCAAGCTCAACTCGAGACCGGCGAAACTTCGACGAAGGGAATCGTGCAGGGCTAGGCCGACGAGCGGAGAGAGGATCGGTTGCGGCGAATTCGCGAGACGAAAGCTCCACGACGACAGAAGAGCACCTTCGGTGGATTCCCAGGTGTTCGTCCCGCGACCGCGACCGGCCGTCTGGCGACGAACGAAGTAGAGAGTCGGGTCGGATACTTTTCCGATCGATGGCGAATGTGGCGCGAAGGTTTCATCGTCTTTGGCGAAGGTGTTCGTGGACGGGATTTCTTCGGCGGACCAATTTTTCAGTCCGCGTGCGGTGGTCCAATCTTTGGTCCACCCGAAGACGTCTTGGCTCATATCGGGGCCATCATCGTTTCTTGCCAGTCGAAGAGCAGGCTGATGTCGGCGGTCGGAGCGGAATGCGTGATCGCTCCCACGGAAATGAAATCGACACCGAGCTCGGCGACGGACTTCACGCGGTCGACGCTCATGTTGCCGCTCGCTTCGGCTTGAATCCCTTCGGGGATCAGCTCGAGAGCCTGAGCGAGCAACTCGTTCGACATGTTGTCGAGCAGGACCCGATCGATCTTCATGTCGACGGCATCCTTCACGTCCTGGAGAGTCGAGCACTCGATTTCGATTTTCTCTTTCGAATGCGCCCGCACGCGCTCGATGGCGTTGCGGATCCCGCCGGCGACGTGGATGTGATTTTCTTTGATCAAGATCGCGTCGCTCAAATTGTAGCGATGATTCAGGCCACCACCGTGGACGACCGCTTTCTTCTCGAGATCGCGGAAGGCCGGCAAAGTCTTTCGAGTGTCGAGGATGCGCGTCTTCGTGTGCTCGATCTGCTTCACGAAGCACCGCGTGTAGGTCGCGATGCCCGACAAGTGGCCGACGAAGTTGAGAGCGACACGCTCGGCTTTCAAGATCTGGATCAAATCGCCGGTCACGAGGCAGATGATTTGGCGATCTAAGATGAGATCGCCTTCTTTGAACTGCCAGTTCACTTTCGCGGTCGGGTCGAGCGAGAGCATCGTGCGCTCGAACGCGAGAGTTCCCGACAACACGAGATCTTCTTTCGCGATCAGCTTCGCTTGACCGAAACGGGGAGTGAGCGCGAGCGAATCGGTGGTGAGATCTCCGCGCGGCATGTCCTCGCGGAGAGCGGCTTGGATCAGTTCGTTCAATGTCATGGGCGGGGTTCTCGTCGGCGCGTTTCGCGAACCGAGCTTTCTTCGAGCAGGCGCTCGAGCTCTTCACGGATGAGTTCGGTGGCGATGTCGGGGACGATGCGACGGACGACGTCTTCGATGATCTCGCGACTCTGGGCGCGAATGATCTCTTCGATGCGATCCGCGCTGAGCTGCGGGACGTCGCGCTCGCGCATGGGATCCCGGTAACTCTCTCGCATCGACATCGGTTCCAACGGCTCGGGAATCTCTTCGCGCTCGAGCGCGAGCCCGATCTGCGCGGTCTCATCCGGGACCTCGAGGACGGGCTGTGTGCGATCCTCGACTTCTTCGTCCGAAGGTTCGAGCTCGAGCGTCGACGCTGAAGCATTGCGCTCGGGTTTGTACAGGAATCCACTCGCGGTGAATTCGTCTTCACCCATCTCGATCTTCAAATCCAGGCCTTCGCTCTCCACGGAAACCGGCGGAAGTTCGATCTTGAAGCGCGAAAGATCACGGTGCGCCCAAGCCTCGTCGGCGGGCTCGTTCGAAGGTTCGAGAGAAAGTTCTTCCGGGTCCCCCGTGGGAGCCGAGCGAGACAAATTCACCGGAGCGAAATCTTCTTCGCCTTGATCGCTGTTCTCCACGCTGCCCAAGTCCGTGCCTTCGAACTCGTTGATGTCGTCGAAGCTATCCATGTTCCAGGCGCGCTTGGTCTCTTCGGGCTTCGGAGCGCTCGGCGGGGGAAGGGGGATGCTGGTTCTCGACTGGCTCACCGGAGGAGGAAGCGGCACACCCGTTTTCGTCTGCGAGGTCGGAGGCGGCAGGGGGATGCTTGCTTTCGAATTCGGAGTCGGCGGCGGCATCGGGATCGTAGACGATGTGCCCGCGGAAACGTTCGCCGCCGTCTTTTGTGAGACCTCCGGGAATTCGAGGAAATGCGCCAAGCGCTGCGAGCGAGTTTCGGGAACGAGGGCGAGGACCATCTTGCGAAGGGTCTCGACGTCGAAGGGCTTCTCGATCTTGTCGTTCGGTTGCGCCTTCGCGAGCGCCTCCTGATCGAGCTCCATGAACGAGCTCCACATCAAGATCGTCGGCGTATGCCGCGTCGTCGCGTCGGCCTTGAGATCCGCGCAGACTTCGTAACCGTTTCTCTTCTGGAGTAGGACATCGACGAAGATGAGGTCGGGCTTGAACGTGCGCGCGACCTCGAGCACGTCGACTCCGACATGAACGGCCTTCACCTCGACGGCAAAGTCCTGGAGGGCGAGTAGCATGACCTTCTTGATCGTGCTGCTCTCGTCGGCAAGTAAGACGCGCAATGCCATGGGGAAATTGAACCTTTTTTCGTGGGGCGAGTCAAGGTTCGCCGAGGTGGGTGACCCCTCCGGTTTGACCCAAGGCGAACGGCGCACTTACCATTGAGCATGCCGAGTATCATCGATCGTTACATCTCCAGGCTCTTCATCGGATTCTTCCTCGGCGGCCTGATCGTCTTTTGCGTCTTGTTCGTGACGGTCGACTTCATGACGAACATTTCGAAGTACAACGCTCCGTCGGCCTCCGTGATCCAGTACTACCTGCTGTTCCTGCCGGACACGATGTACAAGATGCTTCCCGTCGCCTGTTTGATGGGCACCATTTTCACGCTGAGCACGCTCAGCCGGAACAACGAATTGGTCGCGCTCTTCAGCGCCGGCACGAGCCTCGCCCGCGTCAGTCTTCCGATCCTCGTTCTCGTCGTCACGATCTCGTCGATCTCGTTTTGGTTGAACGATCGCCTCGGGCCCATGGTGAACCAGAAGAAGAACTACACCTACTACATCGAGATCACGAAACAGCCGACCAAGTACTCGACCGTGAAGGCCGACAAGATCTGGTATCGCTCGGGCAACGTGCTCTTCAACATCAAGACGTTGCAGGCCGAACGCGGAACCGCCGAAGGCCTCACGATGTATTACTTCAACGGCGCGTGGGATCTGATCCAGATGATCACGGCGAATCGCGTGGCCTTGCAGGGGAAGAATTGGGATCTCACCGACGGAACGGTCACGCTCTTCACGAAAGAGTCGAACGTCCCGATGACTCAAGCGTTCAAGCGAAAGACCATCGCGGTTTCCGAGGAGACGGGCGACATTCAGAAAAGCTCGGCGACGACCGACTCGTTGAATCTCTCGGAGCTCAAGCGCTACATCACGCGCAACAAGGAAGCCGGGCTCGACACGCTCGACTTCGAAGTCGAATACCAGGCGAAGTTCAGCTTCGCTTTCGCCGCGTTCGTCATGTCGTTCCTCGGAATTCCATTTTCGGTCTCCCGCCAACGAGCGGGGGGCGCGGCTTTCAATGTGGGCGTGACCATCTTGCTCGCATTCGGCTATTGGGCCGCGTACAGCTCGGGGATCACCCTCGGCCGGCACGGGGCGCTTCCCCCGGTTGTCGCAGTCTGGCTCCCGAACATCGTCATGGTCGCGCTGTCGGCGTTCTTCCTGTTCCGCCTCAAGAAATAGCCCAACTTAAAATGCTATAGAGCTTTCAAAGCCTTGGAATTGCCGGGGAAACCGGTTAGAAGTGCCCCGATCCCTGTGGTAGACTAGGTGACGATGGTACTCGAAGTTTTGAAATATCCAGATCCTCGGTTGCGCAAGAAAGGCTTGTCCGTGAAAGCGGTCACGCCCGAAATGCAAACGCTCGCTCGAAACATGCTCGAGACGATGGCCGCCGAGAACGGCATCGGACTCGCGGCGCCTCAGGTCGGTGAATCCTACCGCTTGCTCGTGATCGACACGCGCCCGACCGACGAAGACGGCAACGTGACGACCGAAGGTCTCACGGAACTCGAAAAGCAAGTCGCGCAGCCGATCGTGATCTTCAATCCCGAGGTCAAGGTCGCCAAGGACAAGACGACGTTCGAAGAGGGATGCTTGAGCGTTCCGGGATTCTTCGAGACCGTCGAGCGCGCTCTCTACGTCGAAGTCGAAGGCCTCGACATCGACGGGAAACCGGTGACGATCAAGACCGACGGACTTCTCGCGATCTGCTTGCAACACGAGATGGATCACCTCGAGGGCAAGCTCTTCATCGACCGGCTGAGCTTCGTGAAGTCGAACAAGATCAAGTCGCGCATCCAGAAGCACGGTTATCCGACCGTGGAAGAAGCCGAAGCCGAGCGCGCGGATGCTCGTGAGCGCCGCAAAGCCGCCAAGGAAGCCGTTCCGGTCTCCTCATCCAACCGAGAAAAGTGAAGCCCTGCCGCGTCAGCTCGGGGCATTCGCCTAGCGTCGTTTGAGTTTTCGCACGCCTCGTGCGAGTTTTTCCGCATGAGCAAAGTCCGTATCGTGTTTCTCGGGACGCCCGAATTCGCGGCCGCCTCCTTGAGACGCATCATCGCCGACGATCACTTCGAAATCGCGGCCGTCGTGTCTCAACCGGACCGACCGGCAGGTCGGAAGATGCAGCTAAAGGCTTCGCCGGTGAAAGAGCTCGCGTTGAGCGAAGGCCTCAAGGTCTACACGCCGGAAACGGTGAACACGGAAGAGTTTCGCGCGGAGATGAAATCTCTGAACGCTGAAAGCGCGGCGGTCGTCGCCTTCGGGCAGATCCTCGGTCAGAAATTTCTCGATCTCTTTCCGCGCGGCTGCGTGAACGTGCACGGGAGCATCCTTCCGCGCTGGCGTGGAGCCGCGCCGATTCAACGTGCGATCATGGCCGGCGACGAAGAGAGCGGAGTCGCACTCCAGATCGTCGTCAGAAAACTCGACGCCGGTCCCGTGCTCGGAATCCGTCGCCTCGCGCTCGGCGACGAGATGAATGCGGTTCAACTTCACGATGAGCTGAAAGAGCTGGGCGCGGATATGCTCCATGTCGAGTACATGGATTACCTGCGAGGACATCTGACGCCGATTCCGCAAGACGAGTCGCTCGTCACGATCGCGCCGAAGATCGACAAGTCGGAGGCGCGAATCGATTGGAACAAGAGCGCGCGCGAGATCCATAATTTGGTTCGTGGGCTCGCGATGGGTCCTCTTCCGTTCGCCGTGCGCGCAGGGCAAATGTTGAAGATTTCGAACACGCGAGTGCTAGATGAATCCGCCGCCAGTGGGCCCGCGGGTTCGTTCCGTGCGGTGACGACCGATGGTGTGAGCCGACTCGAAGTGAATTGTGGACGTGGCCTCTTGGCCGTCGGCGAAGTTCAACCCGAATCGCGTTCGCGCATGAGTGTCGCCGATTATCTTCGCGGGTATCCTGCTCCGGGTGGGGACTCTTTCGAGACCGTGAGCAACGAAGGGCGGAGCAAGTGATGGAGTTCATGATCGCACCGAGCATCTTGTCGGCGGATTTCTCGAAACTCGGCGAAGAGATCGATCGCGTGACTCGCGCCGGAGCCGACTGGATCCACGTCGACGTCATGGATGGCCACTTCGTGCCGAATCTCACGATCGGCGCACCCGTCGTGAAATCGCTGAAGCCGGTCTCGAAAATTCCTCTCGACTGCCATTTGATGATCGAGAATCCCGAGAAGTACATCGAAGACTTCGCGAAGGCGGGCGCCTCGACGATCACGATCCACATCGAAGCGACGAAAGATGCCACTGCCACGTTGAAGCGAATTCGTGAACTCGGTTGCAAGCCAGGTGTGACGCTGAAGCCTGCGACGCCGGTCTCCGCGATCTTGCCGTTTCTTCCATTGGTCGATTTGGTTTTGGTGATGACGGTGAATCCCGGTTTCAGCGGTCAATCGTTCATGCGAGAACAAGTCGTGAAGATCAGCGAGATTCGCCGTGAGCTCACGAGAATCGGCAGCAAGGCCTTGATCGAAGTCGACGGCGGCGTGACACCTGAAACCGCACGAGAGCTTCGCGATGCCGACGTCTTGGTCGCCGGGAACGCCGTCTTCAAAGCACCTGACTACGCCGAGGCGATCGCGAAGTTGAAAGCTGCAAAAAGAAATTGAACGGAGAGATCGAATGAAGTCCATCCAGATCACGGGTCGAGACGCGACCATCGACAACGTCTGGGAAGTCGCTCATCGCCCGCATGGGCCGGTGAAAGTCGAGCTCGCCGCGGATGCGCGGGCGAAGATGACGACATCGCGAACTTATATCGAGACGAAGATGAAAGGGACGGAGGCGATTTACGGTGTGAACACCGGCTTCGGTGCGTTCTCGAGTGTCCGGATCTCAGATGCCGAGATCGATCAGCTCCAGCGGAATCTGATTCGCTCGCACTCGTGCGGGATCGGCGAGCCTTTCACGATCCCCGAAACTCGCGCGATCATGTATCTTCGCGCGAACTGTCTCGCGAACGGCTTGAGTGGAATTCGCCCGCTCGTCGTCGACAAGATTCTCGAGTTCCTCAACGCCGACATCATCCCGGTGATTCCGCAACAAGGCTCGGTCGGTGCCAGCGGTGATCTCGCTCCGCTCTCGCACCTCGCTCTAGCGGTGATCGGGGAAGGAACGGCTTGGAACGACGGCAAAGCTGTTCCCGTTTCAAAAGTGCTCACGGCAAAAGGAATCAAGCCTCTGGATCTCAAAGCCAAAGAAGGGCTCTCGATGATCAACGGCTGTCAGGTCATGACGGCCGTCGGCCTCTTGAACGCGTTCGAAGCTCGTCGCCTTGCATGGATGACGGATCTCGCGGGTGCGATGACCCTCGAGGCGATGCAGGGCTCTCGCTCGGCTTTCGATCCTTTGATCGCGAAGGCTCGTCCGCATCACGGTGAAGGGGAGACCGCACGGAACTTGATGAAGCTCCTCGGGCCCACGTCACCGATCGCGGAAAGTCATCGCGACTGCGGTCGTGTCCAAGATGCTTACTCGCTTCGCTGCATGCCCGCCGTCCATGGTGCCGCGAAAAGTACGCTTCGTCGGGGCATCGAGACTCTCGAGATCGAAGCGAATAGTGCAACCGACAATCCACTCGTCTTCGCCGACGACGGTAAAATTCTCTCCTGCGGAAATTTTCACGGCGAACCGGCCGCTTTCGTTTTGGATTTCATGGGCATCGCGGTCTCCGCGATGGCTTCGATCTCGGAATGCCGAATCGAAAAACTCATCAACCCCGCGATGAGCGGCTTGCCTGCGTTCCTCGCTCCGCACGGCGGTTTGAACAGCGGCCACATGATCGTTCAGGTCGCCGCCGCTTCACTGGTCAGTGAAAACAAAATTCTCGCGCATCCGGCCTCGGTCGATAGCATCCCGACATCGGCGGACAAAGAAGATCACGTTTCGATGGGAACGATCGCGGCTCGCAAGTTCGGTCAAATCGTTCGCAACGCCGAGAACATCGTCGCGATGGAATTCCTGTCGGCGTCGCAGGCGATCGACCTCTTGAAACCGCTCGAACCCGCGGGTGCCGTGAAGCCGGCTCACGACGTGATTCGCACGAAGGTCCCTTTCGCGAAGGAGGACCGCGTGTTCTCGATCGACATCGAAGCGATCAAGGTGATGATTCGCTCGGAAGAACTGTTGCAGGCCGCGGTGAAAACCGTCGGGCCTCTCGAATGGTGATGGACATGACGAAACACGAACCGCGCCCCGTGCGCGCTCCGCATGGCTCGAAGCTCGCGTGCAAGGGTTGGTTGCAAGAAGCCGCTTACCGCATGCTGCAAAACAATCTCGATCCCGACGTGGCTGAACGGCCCGACGAGCTCATCGTCTACGGCGGAATCGGTAAAGCGGCTCGCAACTGGGAGTCGTTCGACAAGATCTTGAAAGCTCTCACGACTCTAGAAAATGACGAAACGCTGCTCATTCAAAGCGGGAAGCCGATCGGTATTTTGAAAACGCACGAGGATGCTCCGCGCGTTTTGCTCGCGAACTCCAATCTCGTGGGCAAGTGGGCCAACTGGGACGTGTTCCACGAGCTCGATAAAAAAGGTCTCATGATGTACGGCCAGATGACGGCCGGGTCGTGGATCTACATCGGCAGCCAAGGCATCGTGCAGGGCACCTACGAAACGTTCGTGGAGTGCGGCCGTCAGCACTTCGGTGGCGATCTCAAAGGGCGTGTCATCTTGACCGCCGGCCTCGGCGGAATGGGTGGAGCACAACCGCTCGCCGGCGTGTTCGCAGGAGCCGTCGTCCTCGGTGTCGAAGTCGATCGCACGAGGATCGACAAGCGCATCGCGACCAAGTACGTCGATGAGCTCGCAACAGATCTCGACGATGCTCTCGCTCGAGTTAAGAAATACAAAGCGCAAGGGGTGGCCCGTTCGATCGCTCTCGTCGGCAACATGGCGACGGTCATTCACGAGATGATCGCTAAAGGGTTCACTCCCGACGTACTCACGGATCAAACCAGCGCCCACGATCCGCTCAACGGTTACATCCCCGAAGGCTTTTCGCTGGCGCAAGCCGACGAACTTCGTAAGCGCGACGCGAAATCCTACGAAGTAAAATCGATCGCGAGCATGGCCAAGCACGTTCGCGGCATGCTCGAGATGCAGAAAAAAGGCGCTATCACTTTCGATTACGGGAACAACATCCGCGCTCGCGCCGTCGAAGGCGGCGTGACGAACGCGTTCGACATCCCCGGCTTCGTTCCCGAATACATCCGTCCGTTGTTCTGTAAGGGCTCGGGCCCGTTCCGTTGGGTCGCGCTCTCGGGCGATCCGGAAGACATCCACGTCACCGATCAAGCGATGCGCGAGCTCTTTCCGCATAAAAAGCATCTTCTTCGCTGGCTCGATATGGCCAGCGAGCGGATCGCGTTCCAGGGATTGCCTGCGCGCATTTGCTGGCTCGAGTACGGCGAACGCCATCTCGCCGGTTTGAAATTCAACGAGCTCGTGCGAACGGGAAAAGTAAAAGCCCCGATCGTCATCGGCCGAGATCACCTCGACTGCGGCTCGGTCGCCTCACCGAATCGCGAAACGGAAGCGATGAAAGACGGATCGGACGCGATCGCCGACTGGCCGATCTTGAACGCCCTCGTGAACACGGCCTGCGGTTCGACCTGGGTGAGCTTCCACCATGGTGGTGGCGTCGGCATGGGCTACTCGCTCCACGCCGGCCAAGTCATCGTGGCCGATGGAACGGACGCAGCAGCAAAACGACTCGAGCGCGTGTTGAAAGCGGATCCCGCAATGGGAGTCTTCCGCCACGTCGACGCCGGCTACGAGGACGCGGTCGTCACGGCCCGCGAGCGCGGAGTGAATTCGCTCTGGACGTGAAGTCCCGAAAAAAGAAGAAGCGGAGCCGTTTCCGGCTCCGCCCCTGACCCCTCTGAGATCTTGCTAACTTTTATTTATATTTTTCGACGAGGCGGCGGACGCCGCGCTTGTTCAATTTGTATTCCGGCGTGTTCGTGTAAGCCAACGTATGGGCGGCGAACATCCGTTTGAACGACGCTGCGATGACGATGCGCTCGCCTTCGGTCGGAACGGGGAGCGGCGTGGGCTGAGTTTCTTCACCGGTCGGCAGGTTCAATCGCTTCTTCGCTTGAGCGATGATTCCGTCGACTCGCGCTTCGACAGCCTTGATCAAGTCGCGATTGGTCTGCATCTGCTGCGCGATCTCGGGCCACGTATGCTCGTTGGCGAGCTGTTCGATGCGATCGAGAAGCGGGAGATAGTCTTTGAAGTCGACCATCGCATTTTCTTTCGACTGGGTGATGTACCAGACGCCGCTCTCGGCGGACTGCGAAGAGACGTTCTTCAGGCGGCCTTCGTAGAAGCGTTCGATCAAGAGCGACTCGATCGCGACTTCCTCGAGGAACGAGTCGACGTTCTTTTGATAGACGGCCCTGACCATCGTCTCGAGAGCTGCGGCCGCGTCACCGAGGTCGCGGCGAGTCTTGTCCGCTTGATAGTCCATCATGTGTTTGTCGAAGGCGCGTTGAGCCGCACGAAGGCGTGCTTCGAGATCGCTGATCGAATCTTGTCCCAAGGCGATTCGAGTCGCGTCGAAGTTGTAGTGCATGAGCTCGTGAACGAGCGTCCAACGATCGGTTCCGCGAAGGATGAAGATGTAGGGTTTGTTCGTGCGGAAGTAGAGACCTTGCAAGGTTCCTGCGCCGCCCATCGTTCCGGCGGCTTCCTTCCAGAACTCCTGCTGCTTTTCGGACGCTTCGGGGAGAAACGAATACGAGTAGCATTTGTCGGGATCGGCGTCGGCGACCGGCACGGAGAAGATGTTGGCGTTGATTTGAGAACCGTAAATCGCGGTCGAGAGCATCGAAGCGTCGTAGACCGCCTCGAGATCGGGACGGTTGTAGACCTTGCCGAAGTACTCGCTCGTCTCATGAGTGATGACGCCAGCGTTCGCATAGATTGCGATTCCGCCCTTGTCGTCGGCCTTGCAGGAAGCGGGTTTGAAAGTTCCAGGGGGCGTGACGCGCTTGGGGGCTTCACCGGCGCCTCCGCCTCCACCTGATGAGCATGCCGTGGTGAGAGCGAGTAGGGCGATGGCGGTGAGTGCGCGTGCGAACATGCCTTGGGTCCCCCGAAAGCGGTTGTGATGCCGTTGAGGGGTATCCAATCGCTCGGGTTATGGGAAAGACTTTGCCGGCGATTGGAAAAGGTCCCGCTTCGTTCGGGAGCGAGGCGGGGATTTGGAAAAAGACTTCAATGGTGAGCGAGAGCCTTAGCTTCGGGAACCCTTGGTGCCCGTCTTGCCGGGGGCCGCATTGTGTTCAATGAATTCGACGATTTGACCGGCGATATCCTGATTCGTCGACTTCTCGATTCCTTCGAGACCCGGGGACGAATTGACCTCCAGGATGAGGGGTCCGTTTTTCCCGCGGATGATGTCCACGCCGGCGACGTTGAGGCCCATGATCTGGGCCGAACGGATCGCGATCTGGCATTCCTCTTCGGTCACCTGGATCGCGACGGCTTTTCCTCCGCGATGGAGGTTCGAGCGGAACTCCCCCTCTTTCGCGTTCCTCATCATGCTGGCGACGACTTTGTCGCCGACGACGAAACAGCGGATGTCGGCGCCTGCCGCTTCGCGAATGTATTCCTGGACGAGGAAGTAGGCGTCGAGTTTACGGAACGCATCGATCACGCTCTCGGCGGCTTTTTTCGTTTCCGCGAGGACGACGCCTTTACCTTGAGTGCCTTCGAGCAGCTTGATGATGAACGGCGCCTGCCCGACGAGCTGGATGACGTCGTCGGTGTCGTCGGGAGAATGCGCGAAGCCCGTGATCGGGAGGCCGATGCCTTCTCGCGAAAGAAGCTGCATCGAGCGCAGCTTGTCGCGGGCGCGAGAGATCGCTTGCGATTCGTTCAAGCAGTAGACGTCCATCATCTCGAACTGGCGAACCACGGCCGTACCGTAGAAAGTCACGGACGCGCCGATGCGAGGGATGATCGCGTCGAAGCCGTCGAGCTTCTCGCCTTTGAAATGGATCGAAGGCTTGCGCGCGGTGATGTTCATGTAGCAGCGGAGCGGATCGATCACGCGCACTTGATGTCCGCGCTCTTCGGCCGCCTCGACGAGACGACGAGTGGAATAGAGCTCTTTTTTCCGGGACAAGATTCCGATTTTCATGAAACGGGTCCTGACTTTTTCAGCTTGGACGTCTTCTTCTTCTTTTTCTTTTTGGTTTTCTTGTACGCGCGGACGATACGCTCGGGGCGACCGAGAAGATACTCATGATTGGGATCGATCACCACGTGCCTCATCGCGTTTCGCCCGATCAACATCCGATGCGACATCGTCTCGCGATTGGCGAGCGTGAACTCGACGAGCGTCTCGATGCTGCCGATCATCAGCGTCGTGCGAATCACATATCGCTTTTCGGTGTGCCCACCGGAGTCGGAGACGTTGCGGTAATCGATCACCGGTGCCTCGCACGTGACCACGATGTCCATTCGATCTTGAAGAGGGTGCACTTTGAAGCGAACGTGGAGCACGCCCTTCGAGTGAAAGGGTTCGATCGAGAACGCATGCAGCGAACACGTCTTCGCGCCGGTATCGACTTTCGCTTTCACGGCCGGGAGCTGAAGGTGCGGAAGTGCCACCCACTCTCGCCAGCCGATCATGAGTCGCGTCGCGGGACGTGTCGAAGTCGTCAATCGTTTCTCCCGTTTCGGAGTCAGTGGCTAGAACCGAAATGGTATCCGTTTGCCCATGGTTGGCAAGCATGTGAGTATTTCGGGTATGAGCGAGTCCTACGAGATCTACCGAGGCATCGGGCGCCTAGTGACCCTTCGGGCCGCCGCTGAAAAAGGCGCGCGTCGCGTAACCGAAGCGGATCTCTCGGTCATCGAGAAGGCCGCGATCGTCTCGCGTGCGGGCAAGATCGAATGGCTCGGGCCCGAGACGGATTTACCTTCGAATCACGCGAAAGCTCGGTCCCACGATCTCGGCGGTGCCACGGTCATTCCCGCTCTCGTCGAATGTCACACTCATCTCGTCTTCGCCGGAAATCGCGCGGGAGAATTCGAACGCCGCAACCGCGGTGAGACGTATCAAGCCATCGGCGCCGCGGGTGGAGGAATTCTCGCGAGCGTGCGGGCCACACGTGCGGCGTCGCTCGAAGAGCTCGTGAGCTCGGCGCAAAAGCGGGTGGATCGGTTCGTCGCTCAAGGCGTCGGGACGATCGAGGCGAAGAGCGGCTACGGTCTCTCGGTCGAGAGCGAAACGAAGATGATGCGTGCGGCGCAGAAGCTCACCCGGGCTCGCATCGTCTCGACGTTTCTCGGCGCGCATGCGATCGCACCCGAGTTCACGTCCGCGGAAGAGTATGTCGCACACTTGATGCGTGAAGCTCTCCCGTTGATCGCGCGCGAGAAGCTCGCGACCCGGGTCGACATCTTTCTCGAGAAGGGCTACTTCGAACGGCCGGTCGCGCGTCGATATCTCGAGGCGGCCAAGCGTCTCGGCTTCGATCTCGCGGTCCACGCCGACCAACTCACGCTTTCGGGCGGGGCCGACACGGCCGTCGATCTCGGTGCTCGTTCGGCCGAGCATCTGGTGCAGATCGGACCCCCCGAAATCGCGAAGCTCGCGGCGAGTGAAACGACGTGTGTGCTGCTTCCTTCAGCAGATCTTTACATGGATTGCGCCTATCCTCCGGCGCGCGCGCTGATCGACCGCGGGGCTCGTGTCGCGATCGCCACCGACTTCAACCCGGGGAGCTCGCCTTCGCAAGACGTCTCGCTCGTGGGAGTGCTTTCGCGCGTTCGCATGAAGATGAGTTTTCCTGAGACTCTGGCCGCATATACGATAGGTGCGGCCTACGCACTGGGGCTCGAAAAGCAAACCGGATCGCTCGAAATCGGGAAGTCATGCGACTTCGCTATTCTCGACGGATCGCTCGATGAGCTCTTCCTCGAGATCGGTCGTGCACCCGTTTCAAGCGTCGTGGTCGAGGGCCTTCAGGTCTGAAGAGAAGGCTCGAACCCCTAAATCTTAAAAGATCTTAAAAATTGTTTGCGTTCCGGTTTTTCGCCTGACTAGTCTTGAGCTGACACTCCCTCGCGGCAGGATGCCGGAGGGGTGTGTCGTTCATCCAACGGATCGGATGAATGGGGGGAGCCGAACATGAATGAAACCGTCACGTACGTCACACAAAGCCGGTTCTTCACGCCTGCATTCAATGCTGCGATTTTCGATGGCCCCATTCGCATCTACTTCGCGCAGTACCAAGAAGCGCAGGCCCTCAAACTCTACTTCAATCTCCAAGAGCGCTACGGCGAAGTCCGCAAGCAAGCGCGCGGGATCTTCAAAGAGCGCGGTCGCAACATCTTCGTGATGTTGTATCCGACCGACGAGACGTTCGAAATGTCGTTCGGTCCCGAGCCGAAGCCCACGGGTCTCGGTGCCGTCACGGCTCGCCCTTCGATTTTGCGCGATCGCCTCGGCTCGGACTACGTCGTCGGCGTCAATGGCCCGCTCGAAGACGAAGAGCTCGAAATGGTCTGCCTCGAGATGGATCAGATCGTGAGAAACTTCGAAGAGACGGCCGCCGAGCGCGACCAAGAGTCGGCTGCTCTCGCGATCGAACGCAAGGCCGAAGCCTAAACCAAATTCGTCAATTCGCTCGTTGGATGTCGTCGGCTTTATCCGAGCCGATGGCTTTCACGATTTCGTCCCACGTCTTCAAGATGAAGCCGGGGCTGTTGGGATCGGGACTGATCATGGTTCTCGTGATGAGGGCCGCGACGATGACCGCGATCGCCAAGAGAAGGACGTATTCGACGATGATCTGTCCGCTTTGACCGATTTGGTGAATGCGGCTACTCTTCCGGGATGAGCGAAGACGAAATCGATTCGAACCGACCCTCGGGGCCTGCTCCTCAACCGTCTTCCGATTTTCAGAAATCGTCGGGATCACAATTCCATCTTCCTGCTTGGGTGAAGGTCGCGCTCTTGGTCGCCGCCGTCGCTCTCGCTTCGCTCGGGGCACTCAAGAAATACTTTCGCCAGAATCTCCCGGCGCCCGAAGTCGCCATGGTCGATCCGGACGACGTCGCCAATCGCACTCCCATCCAGGACTTCAGTGTAACAGATGCCTCGGGGGCGCAGAAGAAGCTCTCCGACTTTAAGGGAAACGTCGTGATTCTGAGCTTCTGGGCGAGCTGGTGCACGCCTTGCTTGGTGGAGCTCCCGACCTTTGCCGAGATCCAGAAGCGCTTCGAAGCCCGGGGCTTAAAGATCTTGGCCGTGAACGTCGACGACGATTCCGAAGAGGGAAAACGCTTCGCCCGCGAATTCTGGGCGAAGAAAGAGTTCCCGTTCGGGAATTTCTTCGATCCCCAGAAATCCGTCGCACAGCAGTTCGAAGTCGACATGCTCCCGTCGAATTTCGTAATCGACCGCGCGGGCCGTTTGGTCTTCAGCGGCTTCGGCGCGAACGACTGGAACTCGGGCGAGACGATCGAATTCATCGAACAGTTGCTGCAGGAAAAAG
>JAZKJB010000058.1:0-7705 GCA_040384505.1 Bdellovibrionota bacterium
GTCGCTGTTTCGAAAGAAATCGGCTTCTTGTTCACCGAGCCTCCTCGCGTCATTCACCAAGGGTCCCATCAAACTCGATTTTCAAGTTTGTTGCAAGGCAAGCGAGGGCTCGCGAGTTTGACTTTGCCGTGGCCCGTCGGGAAAGTCTTGCGATGGAACTTACCGTTTGTCAGCAGCGCGCCTTCGAAGCCCTCCAGGGCAAAGCGAACGTCTTCGTCACCGGAGGCGCGGGTAGCGGCAAGAGCTTTTTGATCCGCCATTTCCTCAAGACCAAGGACAGCAAAGAGTTTCCCGTCCTCGCCAGCACGGGCGCTGCGGCGGTCATCATCGGTGGGCGCACGTTCCATAGTTTTTTCGGCCTCGGGATCATGGAGGGTGGAGTCGCGCAAACCATCGAGAAAGCTTCGAAGAATCGCCGAGTCGTCCAACGTCTGAAGAAGATTCGCGGCTTCATCGTCGACGAAGTCTCGATGCTCTCGGGTCCGACGGTTCACGCGGCCGAGATCATTTGCCGCCGCGTTCGCGACAGCGATCTCCCGTGGGGCGGCTTGCGAGTCGTCGCCGTCGGCGATTTCGCTCAGCTTCCTCCCGTCGAACGCGGGGGCTCCGGGAGCCGACGCAGTTGGGCGTTCCTCGATCCCGTCTGGGAATGGACGGGCTTCGAAACTCACGTCCTCCGAACTCAAACGCGGTGTCGCGACGACGAGTTCATGAAAATCCTCGCGGAAGTTCGTGAAGGCCGCGTGCCTCCGAACGTGAAAGATTATCTCGACGGAAAGATCGCCCAACCGAACGCCGAGTTCGAAGGAACCCGGCTCTTTCCTCGCCGTGAAGAGACCGAGCGTTTCAATCTCGAGCGGCTCGACGCGCTGGCGACGGAGATCAAGGAATTCGAAACGATCTATTCCGGGGACGCTCGGTCGGTCGAGACGTTGAAGAAGTACTCACCTTTGCAAGACGTCTTGCGAATCAAAGAAGGTGCGCTCGTGATGCTTCGCCAAAACGATCCGCAGGGACGTTGGGTGAACGGAAGCACGGGACACGTCGAAAAAATCCAATCTCACGCGCTGAAGATCCGCCTGCTCAATGGCCGCGTGATCGAAATCGAAAAGGCGTCGTTTTCCCTGATGGACGCCGAAGGAAATACTGCGGCCGCTGCTTTGAACTTTCCGCTCTCGCTCGCCTGGGCCTCGACGATCCACAAGGCGCAGGGTGCGACACTCGATCGTATGATGGTCAATCTCTCGAATCTCTGGGAGCCCGGACAAGCGTACGTGGCCCTGAGCCGTCTCACTTCCGGCGCCGATCTTTCGATCGAACGTTGGGATGCGCGCTCGATCAAAACGGATCCGGAAGTCTTGAAGTTCTATGAGCGATTCACTGAAGCGTGAGCTTGCGCTCCTCATTTTGTTCGCGACGTTTTCAATGTCGGCGGCCCAGGCCGGTGAAGGATCAGGTCGCGTCTCCATCGAAGGATTGCAGACTCTGACCGAACAGCCCGCGCCCGTTTCGAGCACCGAGGGTCGCGGTGAGATCGAGTACAACCGGCGCTTCACGTTCGGCGAGAAGTTCTCGCTTCGCATTCATCCATACCTCTATGGCAACACGGTTCACCAATCCTGGGAGAGACCCGTTACGGTCGACCCACGACAGCTCTTCCTCGAATACTCGCATGAAAGTTTTTACGCACGCGCGGGATACGACACGCTTCGCTTCGAAGGAACGGACGGCGTGAACCCGATGGATATTGCCTCGATGAAAGACCTCGGTGATCCACTCGCATCGCCGACTCGGGCGTCAGGCGGCCTTCAACTCGGTTACTCGGGCGAGAACACCGACTTTCAAATCATGTACATCCCTCGCCAAACCGAATCCTCGCTCGCGGGCGAGACGAGTCCGTGGTGGCCGCGTCGCCTGACCCTTCCGCTTCGCACGGAATCGACGGAACTTTTGCTGCCCGAGCGGGTCGAATACAAGATCCTCTCCCGCCGCGAAGAAAACGAGGCGCTCTCGAACAACGTCACTGCACGACTTCAGTTTCGCTCGAGCTACGGCGATCTCGCGATCGCGGGCTTCGAAGGAGCGAGCGAGATTCCGGCGCTTCATCCGATCCTCACCGCGACTCCGGTTTCGATCGGAGCGAAGAGTGTCTTCCTTCTGCAGTCGCCCGTTCAGATCATACCGATCGATTTCAGACGACGAACCGTCGCTGGCTTGATTTCCGTTCCGGTCTCATCCTGGATTTTCCGAGTTGCCGCTCGCTACGATCAACCTATCGGAGATTCCAAGAACGTGCCGACTTGGTCCGAGCAATCGGTCGCAGGCGTGGAGAAAACTCTAGAGATCGGTTCGAACTCGGTGATCGTCATCGTGCAGGGCTCGTGGTCGCGACGGCCCGAGGGTTCGAGTCTGCTCTCGCTTCAAGACATCTTCGATCGTGCGATCTTGCTGGGTCTTCGCTACCCGATGGGTGAGTCGTGGTCGTTTCTCGCGTCGGGGTTCTCGAACACGAAGGACGGCTCGTGGATCGCGCAAGCCACGGTTTCCCGGCGTTGGGAGAACGGCTGGAGCGTCGATGCGGGCTGGATGGGACTCGAAGGTCCCGCGGGATCTTTGCTGGGTAGCTTCTCGGAAAACGATCGCGCGTCCCTCAAGGTGACGCGCGCGTTCTGATTGCGGTTACGAGCGCAGATCGTCTTTCACGGATTCGACGACTTCCTCTTTTTTCGTTTTCGCGCGATCGACGATCGCATTCCAGCGATCTTCGAAATCAGTTTGCGCTTGGCCGTACTTTTGTTGAACGAGACCTCGAATCGCCGTCATGTCGCCTTTCGTCTGTTGGACTTCGTCGTCGGTCAGCTGTCCCCAGGCTTTTTGAATTTCGCCTTTGATCTCGTTCCACTTTCCATTGACGCCGTGCTTGTTCATTTCCATTCGAGGACTCCTTGTTGATGTTGATCGAGGGAAAACCCACGTTCTCACGTTCGTCACTGCATCTCCCTTGCCAGCGTGAGATCCAAGGGGGGCCGTCTCGCGCCCTATTTTGAAAAACCGTCGTTCAATCGAGGGACATGACATGGAGATTTCGAACGTCGACGGCCCCGGGATATGTAGGATTCGTCACAAGCGAAGGATTTCTTTCCTCGAAGTGAAGCTTCGAACTACTGAAGACCAATGAACGAAGCCCTCGACCTCGATGTCCCGATCGAAATGAAGCGGACGTACCTCACGAGACGCAGCGATGACCTCGCGACCTTGCGGAGCGCTCTATCTCGCCGTGATTACATTCGCATCAGGGAGATCGGTCATCAGTTGTCGGGAAACGCCCGAAGCTTTGGGTTTCTCGATCTCGAACAGATCGCGCTCCGTATGGAAACTTTGTCCGAGGAGCCGCGCGAGGCGGCGAGTGTCGCGCTTGAATTCGAGGTTTGGCTGAAGGGAGCGACCGCGCTTCATGGAACGCAGTCGCCCTTCTGAAATCGCGAGATCAAAGTTCTAGTGGCATCGAGACGCTGGCGATCCAAGATTTGTTCTTCAGGTTCACGTCATTGAAGACGGTCCCCGGTGTGAACGGACCGAACTGCTCGACGGTCGTCGTCCCGAACTTCGTGTCTTGATACTCCAGATTCAGGCTCACAGATGCCACGTGGAAGCCGACACCGAGTCGATAGCCGGTTTGGTTCGCGAACTTGGCATCGAAGCTTCCGCTCGATTCCGGATCGAGCTCACCACCTGCGACGTAGCCACCCCAAAGTCGAAGACCTGCGTCAGGCATCTGCAAACCGAGGACGGGTCCCCAGTTCCAGGCCTTGGCGTTCGAAGCCGAGTTCGTCGACGAGTCAGTGAACTTCGGCATCGAATAACGTCCGTCGATTCCGATGAACAAAGCTTGCTGAAGGTGCAGTCCGACTCGCGCGCCGACGCCGAATCCTTCGACTTTTCCGGACGAATCGGACAGAGGGGACGGGTAGTTGATCGAAGACGTGCTTGTTTCGTAAGTGGCACTGGGTTCGATGAAGAGGCCGCCTTCTTCCGAAGCTTCGGCCGACATCGACGCGAGCATCAAAAGGAGAATGGAGGCCCCTGCGGTCGCGATGCGGGCTAGCGGAATGAGTGATCGTTTCCTGTAAGTCAGTCTCTCGTTTACTTTCATGGAACTCTCCTCAATGGCTGCTTTTCGTTAGTCTGCTTTTTTCTTCAGTTCTTCGACTTTCGTTCCGGCTTTGTCGCCCGTGTTCTTGACGGCGTTCTTCACTTTTTTGGCGACGCATTTCACTTTGCCATTCACCGTTTCGCAGATTTTCTCGTCAACGGTGCGGCCGGTTTCTTTCACTTTGTCGACCGTGTGATTGGCGCCCGTCTCCACTTTCTCGACTGCCGTCTCCTCTGCTATCGCGACTTGCGAGAGAGCGGGAAGGAAGAGGAGACCCGCCAATGCGAGACTCGCCCGGCGACCACCGATCAAGCTCGCGATGAACGAGATGACGGCGAGAACCAAGAAGACGCCGAGCAAGATGCGACCGATTTCGACCGACATTCCAGCGATACCGCCGGCGCCGAGAAGATAAGCCACGAGTGCGAGGACGAAGAATCCGATTGCTGCGCGAACCATGTTCAATTCCTTTCGTGATGAGTTCTGACCGGCCAGTTGAGCAAGGGGTGGGCCGTCGTCCGATCGGTCCTCAAATCAAATTAGTGAGGTCCCGAGGCCACCATTCTCCCGGTAAGTACAAAATTTGAACGTCAGGATGTCCTTGAAATGAACGTCACGGGGAATTAACTCGCGTTCGTAGTTTAAACGTGGGATGGGCAAGGTCGTCGATTTGCTCTGTATTCCGTCACCCGAGAAAAAGTCGATCGGGATCGTCGATCTCTTGATTCAAGATCACGAACGCATTCGAGATCTGATGAAGAAGGTCTCTTCACCGAGGACGGATTCGCGGCAAAAGTCGGCGACGTTTCGAAAGCTCGAAAAGCTCGTCGACTCCCACGTCGCGGCCGAGGAGCTCGCGTTGATGAGCGTCTTGAAAGATCATCCTCGCTTCAAAGACCTCGTGAAAGAAGCCTTCGCCGAACACCAGGTTCACGATCTGATTCGAAACGGGCTTCGTTCAAAACTGAAAAATTACGAAAAAGCCGCACACATGAAAGCGTTTTGCGAAGTTCTCGAACACCATCTCGACGAAGAAGAAGAGAAGCTGTTCCCGCGTTTCCGCAAATATGCAGCCAGCTCGACTCGCAAGAAGCTCGGGGCTCGATATCTTCGCGAGCGTCGTGCGACGGCGAAAAATCTCCACGTCCCCGCTCCCGAGAGTCGTTCATGACGAAAAAGCAGATCGAAATCGCCGTCATCGACGACGATCGCGACGTTCAGGATTTGATCGCCGGGTTCTTTCGTCAAAAGAAATACAAGGTCGTTCCGTTCTACTCGGCCGAGTCCGCTCTGCAAGCGAGTGAAGCCCAGGGCGCGAACTGGGACGTGATCTTGACCGACCTGCATCTTCCGAAGATGTCGGGCCTCGAGCTCACGAAAGCCCTCAAGCGCCGTCTTCCGACGACGCCGATCATTCTCGTGACGACGACTCGAAATGCCGAAACTGCCGTGGCCGCGATTCGCGAAGGGGCTTACGACTTCATCGTCAAGCCGATCCACTTCCCGCAACTTTTCGTTTCCGTCGAACGGGCTCTTCATCTCAAGGATTTGAATTCGAATCTCGATCTCTTGCGCGCGAGCGCCAAGGCGCCTCTCGACAAGTCGGGCATGATCGCGGGGAAGAGTCCGAAGTTCGTCGCCGCCCTCGAATTGGCCCGAAGGGTCGCGAAGAGCAAAGCGAACATCCTCATCACCGGCGAAAGTGGCACGGGAAAGGAAGTTTTCGCGAAGTTCATCCACCATCAGGGCGTCTCGAACAAAGGACCTTTCATCGCGATCAACTGCTCGGCCATTCCGGAACATCTGCTCGAATCCGAGCTCTTCGGTCACGCGAAGGGCGCATTCACGGGCGCGATCGACAAGAAGATCGGCCTTTTCGAGGAAGCCGAGGACGGGACGTTGTTTCTCGACGAAATCGGAGATCTCAGTCTCCCTCTGCAGGCGAAGCTCTTGCGGGTCCTCCAAGAGAAACAAATCAAACGAGTCGGCGAGAACGTGACTCGCGAGATCAATTGCAGGTTCGTTTCCGCGACCCACAAGAATCTCGCTTCGGAAGTCGCGAACAGAAATTTTCGCGAGGATCTCTTCTTCCGCTTGAACGTCATTCCGATCCAAGTTCCTCCTCTCAGGGAGCGGCGTGAAGACATCGTCGGACTCGCCGAGCATTTCTTGAGGAAGTACGCCGCCGAAAACGGATCTCGGGTGCGGTCCTTTTCGAAGGGAGCATTGAAGCTGATCCTCGAGAACAACTGGAGAGGCAACGTTCGTGAGCTCGAAAATTCCGTCGAGCGCGCCGTGGTCCTTTCGAGCGGTCCCGAGATCGAAGCCAAAGACATGAAAGCGATGGGCGGGTCGACGCTCTCGGCCGCCGATTCGTATTTCGAGGACGGCGACGATTCGGTCTTCAGCGTTCGCTGTGAAGACGCGATCGTGCCCCTGGAAGAAGTCGTTTCCCGCTACATCAAGTTCGCCGTGAAGAAGAATCGGGGAGCGAAGGACCGAACGGCCGAAGCCCTGAGGATCGACCGAAAGACGCTTTACAAGAAAATGAAATCGCCGGAAGGCGAAGAGCTCAGCGCGGCGGCTCGGACCAGGTGATCGCGAAGATCTTCGGCGTGAGCCATTTCAGCGACGTCGCGCGATAAGAGCCGACGGAGTCGAGTTTGATGTCGTCGAACTTCATCGAGCCTGACAGATCCTTTTGGGCGCCTTCGAGCGACGACGTCAAACGACTCTTCGGAATGCTGCTCGGCTTGCGATAGCGAGCGAGATACTCCGCGCCGTAACCGATCGTGACCGAAGGTTCGCTCATCGTCGTCTTGTACGTAAGCGTGCCGTCGACGAGCGTGACCGCAACCGACGCCTTCGCCGTTCCCTGCATCACGACGTAGCTCCACCACGTGTTGTCGCGGAACGATTGCATGACCGCGTTCAAGCCAAGATCGGTTTCGAGAACGCCGTTCGTTCCCGATTGTGTGAGCGTGACCGAGCGCGGATTCTTGATTCTCAGGAAGAATGGGCTCGTCTTCTTGTAATTGAATAGATCCTGCCAAACGAAGAACTGAAGGAAGCGCGATTTCATCAGCTTCTGGAAACCCGAAACTTTCTGGAGATCGATCGTGAAGTACTCGTCGCGCGCACCGAGCTCGTTCGTGAGAACCGTTTCGATCATCTCGAGACCGCCGAGCATCACGGGGCGATCTTGGGGGAGCGACTGCAGCATCGTCGGCGTGATCGCGATCGACTTCGCGTCTGAGCCCGATTCGACGTTCGCGAGAACTCCCGTCGACGCGACTTCGAGTGCGCCGACCTGAAATTCGACTCGTCCTTTTCCCGTGGAGGCCGTGATCGGCTGACGAACTTGATCGAGGATCGTCTGAAGCTGGGGGCGAATTCCTTCTTCGAGGAAGCTCGAGAGGAGGGGCTTGAACTCGTTCGCCTCTTTGCCACCGGCAAAAGCCCTGGCGAATTTTTGCGCCGCACTCGCCACCTGGTTGTCTTCCTTTAAGAGAGCCATGGTGTCGAGCGCGAGATGGGCCGCTTGAATGCGCA
>JAZKJB010000058.1:7715-14190 GCA_040384505.1 Bdellovibrionota bacterium
TCTTTCAACTGCTTCAAGATCTCTTCGCGAAGCATGTCGCCCATACCCGCTGGACCTTCGCATGCGATCTCCGGCGAAGACCACGAACCCGAAGCCCAACTCAAGTCGAGCTGTGACAGACGTACGACTGGCGAGCCGCTGGACCAATCGATGGCGAAGTTGAGTCCGCCGCGTGCCGCATCTTGGCGAAGCGACAAAGGACCACAGCTCGCTTTGATATGAATGTTCAACGTCACGCCGTTCACTTCGCGAGTGACGACTTGGTCGACGTAAATCTTTTGAATGGAGAGGTTCGTGGAGATCGCGGGGAAAATGAAATCGGCGTTCGTGGGACTGAGCTTAGCCTGGGCCTGCTGTGTCTTCGCGTCGACGTGAATGCCTTGCAGGTGCCACTCGAGTCCCGCTGCGGAGATCGCTCTGTCGGTGACGTCACGCGAGAGTGCCTCGCCCTCGATGGCGGTCTGTGCTCGCGTCTGCAGAAGCGTCCACGGCACGTGGAGCTTCGCTTGGAACGCAGCCGCCGAAGCGGTTCCCATGGCGGCGAACGTCCCGATGAGGAGCGCACAAAAAACGGCGGACTTTGGTCTTACAAGCCTTGTCATATTGGACGTCATAATCGGATGATAACCCGGCCCATGAAAGTTATTTCTGTCCACACCGAGGCCTTGGTATGAAGTCGCGCGGTATCGCCAAACTCATTTGCATATCCGCGATCGCCCTTTCCACACTTTGTTTGGGAACGGCGACGATCTTCTTTTCCTCTCACATTCCGCAGTTGAGCGCCAAGTATTCCATCGAGCAATTCTTCCCCAAGAACCATAAGACGCTCCTCGAAGACGAGATGGTAAAGAAGACATTCGAGCTTCGTTCCGTCTCGGGATTCCTCGTGATCGTCGATCTTCCGAACAGCGCTTCGGGTGACTGGTTCGAGCCGACCCGGATGGAGAAGCTGAAGCTCGTGTCTCGAAAGCTCGCGGCACTGAAGAATGCAAAGTCGGTGCTATCGCTCGCGAGCGTCGAGATGGCGATCGAGCAAGGTGACGAGCTCCGCATCGGCTCGATCATGGAAAGTCTACCTCCCGAGAAGTGGTCTTCTTACGTGGAGTCGAATTCTCTGCTCCGCGGGCAGGTGATCTCGAAGGACAAGCGCTCCGTACTCGTCGTCGTCGAGCCGGCGACGCTCGATACCGACGACCTCCTCGTCATGGAGGACTCGATCCGCAGCACGTTCATCGAGGAGATGCCCGAGAATTCGATCGGCATCGCGGGCGTCCAGGCGATGCAATCGCGGCTTTCTCAAAAGTTGATCAGCGAAGTCGGTCGCTTCTTGATCTTGTGTCTCGTCGTCTTCGTCGCGATGTTTGCAACGTTCTACCGTCATCTCTCACCGGTCTTGTTCACCCTCGTCGGTCTCGTGATCAGCAACGCGATCGTACTCGGGGGCTTGGCGTGGCTCGGTCTCTCGTTCTCGGTCCTTCTCTCGACGTTGCCGATCATGGTCTCGATCGCATTCGTCTCGGTCGCGATTCACACGCTGCATCTTTGGGCGGAGAAGAAAGACAACTTCGTCGACAAGGGCTGGCTCGGTCGCTGGTTCTATTCGATGCGCATCATGCGCGAAATCTCGTTTCCGAACTTCTTGGGAAGCCTCACGACGGCGATCGGCTTCATCGCTCTCGCGACGGCTGCGATCCCGGCCATCAAAGATTACGCGTTGATCGTCGCGGGAAGCGTGATGGTTTCCTTCGTCGTCGCGTCGTTGATGTTCCTCATGTTCCTTTCGTTCATCTCGCCCTTCCAGCGCGATTGGATTTCGCAACGAGCATGGTGGACGATCGGGATCACTCGCATGGCGCTTCCGATCGTCATCGTGGTCGTCGTCGTCAGCATGTTCATGGGAGGCTCGGCTTTCCGGTTGAATTTCTCTTCGCGCCTCTTCGACGATCTTCCCGAAAAGGAAGCCGTCAGCCGGGCGATGATGAAGATCGATAAGACGTTCGGGGGCACGGTCGGCTTGGACATTTCGGTCGTCGCCGAGCGAGCGAATTCTTGGAACGATCCCTCGATGCTCGAGCGCCTGCGGGTGGCCACGGAGCAAGTTCGCGCCATCAACGGAGTCGGGTCCGTCGTGGGCTTGACGGATTTCATGGGAGCGCACGTGCCGGCATCGTCGGGCGGAGTCGCCGAGCTCTTCTTCCTTTTCTCGATGTCGACCGACAATCCCCTTCGTCATTACGTCGACAACGACCTTCGCAAGACGAGGCTCGCGCTTCGCATTCGCGACGTTCCCTCGAACGACGTCGACGAAATCAGGAAGAAGACGCGCGATCTCTTGCTGCTGACTTTCCCCGGTTCGGAAGTGGTGGAGTCGGGCCTAGCCGTTCAGGCCCACGAGATCAACCGAGAAGTAGCGAGGGAGCTCGTCTACGGGTTTTGGCATTCTCTCGTCATCATCGGTGTTCTCCTCGCGATCATCTTCCGCTCGGTTCGCTGGGCGATCATCGCCTGCATTCCGAATTTGGTGCCGCCCGCGGTTCTTCTCGGAACGCTCGCGATGTTCCAGACCCCGGTGAAACCCGGCATCGCGTTGATCCTCTCGATCGCTCTAGGTCTCGCGTTCAACAACACCGTCTACTTGCTTTCGCGGCTCCGCCGGATGAGCGTGGAGTACGGTACGATCAAGCGCGCGCTCGCGCGAACGCTCCTCGAGGAAGGTCACCCCTGTCTCTCGGAGTCACTCGTGATGTTCGCCGGCTTCATCATCTTTCTCAGTTCGGATTTCAAAATGAATCAAACGTTCGGAGGTTACATGGTCCTTTCAATCGTCGCCGGAGCACTCGCGGATCTCGTTTTCTTGCCGGCCCTGTTGAAACTTTTCCCCCGGTTCTGGGCCGAGTCGGTCGGCTTGGCCAAGTCGATCATCACCGGCAACAAAGCCGCGGGTCTCGTCGGATCCCTCGTTTTCGGCGCTCTCGTCGCTGCTCCTTCATCGGCGCGCGCCGACGAATCGGGCTCGCTCCTCAAGAAGGCTCGCAGGAATCTCGAATCGAAATCGGATCAAGCGACCGTCACGTTGAAAATCATCGAATCCAATGGCGACACGAAAACCCGCTCGATCAATATGAAAGCGATGAGCAGCGGCGGCGATTACTACGCGATCGCGCGGATCATCTCGCCGGCCGACGTGAAGGGCACGGCTCTGCTCGCCGAAATCAAAGACGGCGCCGAGAATCAGTGGATCTATCTGCCTTCGAGCCAACAAGTGCGTCGGGTCGTCAGCGGCCAGAAGTCGGCAGGGGTTCTTGGCTCCGAGTTGAATCCACAGGATCTCAACGTCGAGATCTTGAAAGGCGCCTCCGCGAAGCTCGTCAGCAAAGACGCGAAGCTCGCCTCGATCGAGATCAAGCCGAAGACGGCAACCGAGACCTACGATTCGGCGATCATCACCCTCACGATGCCGGAGTCTCTTCCCGAGAAGATCGAATACCGCCTCGCTGGGAAAGCGACGAAAACCGTCGAGTTCAAAGACTATGAAGTTCAAAGTGGCGTCCATCGCGCGAAGAAGATCTCGATTCGGAATCTGCAAAACGGTCGCGGCACCGACGTCGAACTCGCCGACCTCAAGATCAACGAGAAGCTCGACAAAAGCGCCTTCTCCCAGAACGCTCTGAAATCAGAATAACGCGGCGCACCTCCCTGGGTTTATGGTAGAGAGTCAGTGCTCTTTTCCATCCAGGGGGTTCCCGCATGACGCCAACAAATCCTGTCGGTCTCGACGGCTTCGAATTCATCGAGTTCGCCAGCCAAGACGTGACCATTCTCGAATCGCTGATGCAGCGACTCGGCATGAAGGAAGTCGCCAAGCACAGAACGAAAGCCATGCGCTTGTTCCGTCAGGGCGACATCAATTTCGTCATCAACGCAGAGCCTGGTTCGTTCGCGATGAACTTCACCAAAGCCCACGGTCCTTGCGCGTGCGCGACCGGCTTCCGCGTCGACGACGCCGGCGAAGCGTTCGAAGTCGCGGTTCAGCGCGGTGGCAAGCCGTACACGGATGAAAATGGAAAAGCGGGATGGAACGGTTTGCCGGCCATCTACGGCATCGGCGACTCGCTCGTTTACTTCGTCGATCAGTACGGTGATCGCGGAGAAATCTACGACGAGAAAAATTGGCAGTGGCTGACCGACGATCGCCGACCCTACGGAAAAGGGATGAAGGTCATCGACCATCTCACCAACAACGTTCCGCGCGGCGAGATGCAGAAGTGGTGCGACTTCTACACGAAGGTCTTCGGCTTCCAAGAGAAGCGCTACTTCGACATCAAAGGCAAAACGACCGGCTTGTTCTCGAAAGTGATGAAGAGCCCCTGCGGGAAGTTCTCGATCCCGATCAACGAACCCCAGGATTCGAAGTCGCAGATCCAAGAGTATCTCGACGAATACAAAGGCTCGGGGATTCAGCACATCGCGCTTCTCACGAACGACATCGTCGACGGCGTGGCGAGTTTGATGAAAGAGAAAATCGAATTCCTCGCGCCTCCGCCCGAGACCTACTACAAGAATCTCCCGACGCGAGTTCCGAACGTGAAAGAGGATCTCGCTCCGCTGAAGAAGCTCGGCATCCTCGTCGACGGAGACGACAAGGGCTATTTGCTGCAAATTTTCACGAAGAACCAAGTCGGACCGATTTTCGTCGAAATCATCCAGCGCGCGGGTCACGACGGTTTCGGTGACGGAAACTTCCAGGCGCTCTTCGATGCGATGGAAGAAGATCAGCGTTCGCGCGGGGTGCTCTGATGTTCCACTACACGCAAGGCAAGGCGACCAGGCAAGGTCACAAGGGCATTCCCGATGGGATGTTCGAGGAAGAGCAAGGGCTCGACGGATTCTTCGGTCAAGTCTCGCACCTGATCAAAGCGAAGCCGAGCACGCGTTGGACGAACATCGAAGGTCCGCTGAAGCCGCACATGTACGACCTCGTGAAGATCGACAAGAAATCCGGCGCGCGCCGCTTGCTCTACAACAACGACCTCGTCGTCTACAACGTGTGGCTGCATCCCCATGCTCCCGATCAACGTGTCGCGCACCGAAATGCCGATGGCGACTCGCTCTACTTCTGTCATTCGGGTTCAGGCGCCGTGCTCACGGAGTACGGTATGCTCGAATTCGGCCCGGGCACTTACATCAACATTCAGAAATGCCTGGTTCATTACTTCGTGATCGACGCCCCGGCGCAGTTTCTCCTGATCGAGAACCGCACCTCGCATTTCTTCGAACCCGATCGCGGAATGGTCGGCCGTCATGCGCCCTGGGACATGAACGCGCTCGGCAAGCCCGAGCTCGACAAGATGTACGCGTTCATGCGCGAGAAGAACATCGACATCCGCAAGATCCACATCAAGCACACCGACGAGCTCACGACGATCACTTACGACTCGAACATCTTCGATGCTCAAGGTTGGAAAGGGGATTTGTTCCCGTTCACGCTGAAGATGGAACACATCATGCCGATCATGAGTCACCGCGTGCATCTCCCGCCGAGCGTTCACACGACGTTCGCGGCGAAAGGCTTCGTGGTCTGTTCGTTCTTGCCGCGGCCGCTCGAAGAAGACGCGGATGCGCTTCGCGTGCCGTTCTATCATCAGAACATCGACTACGACGAAGTGCTCTTCTATCACGCAGGAGACTTCTTCAGCCGCGACAACCTTCACGCGGGGATGATGAGCTTTCATCCAGCTGGCTTCCCGCACGGGCCGCATCCGAAGGCGTTGGAGAAGGTGAAGACGAAGACTCACACCGACGAATACGCGGTCATGATCGATTCGCGCTGGCCGCTTCGCCGCGACCCCGTCCTCGAATCTCTCGAAGTCGCGGATTACTGGAAATCCTGGATGAAGAAGTAATGGAGCCGACCGTCGGTCAGCTTCTCACGCCGTCTCAAGCCATGCGCCTGGCGATCCGCCAGGGCACGAAGGGCGTCGGTTACGTTTCTCCGAACCCCTTGGTTGGCTGCACGATCGTCGATCGCGAGCATCGTCTACTCGCCGTCGGCCATCACGCGATGGTGGGAGGCGATCACGCCGAAGTCGCGGCACTCAAGAAATTGAAATCTCCCGAGGACCTCGGCGGTTGCCACGTTTACGTATCGCTCGAGCCTTGCGCTCATCAAGGCCGTACCCCTTCTTGTGCGATGACGTTGGCGCTGCTCAAGCCCGCGTCGATCACTTACGCCGTCGAAGATCCGAATCCGCTCGTCGCGGGTCGAGGGGCTGCGATCTTGCGTGAGGCGGGGATTCGAGTGGACCTTCTCGCGAATCGCACGGACATCGCAGATCGCGCGGCTCTGACCTTCCCAGATCGGTTTGCCGCGCAGGATCTTCCAGGTGCCGTCTGGCTGCTTCTCAAACTCCGCGCCGCGCAACGCTGGCAGCGGGCCTGAGACAATGCGGTCATGCAGGAAGTCGGCGATCTCGTC
>JAZKJB010000058.1:14200-15303 GCA_040384505.1 Bdellovibrionota bacterium
CCGGTGAGAGCAAATGGGTGACGGGTGAAGTCGCTCGCGAGCACGTGCATTTCGTGAGGGCGCAGTACGACGCGGTGGCGGTGGGGCATACGACCTTCCTGTCGGACGATCCCTCGCTGAACGTTCGCCATGCGAAGTTCGCGAGCTATCTGAACAAGGCCGTTCTCTTCGATGCGGCCGGACTCTCGTTCGAGAAACTCGCGAGCTCGAAGCTGTTTTCGGTGAGACCCCCCGAGAACATCATTGTCGTCACCGCAGATGACGTTGCAAAGTCTTCGTCTCCCGTTCGACACCTGAAGGTTCAGCGAGATGGAGAGGGGAACTTCGAAATGAAGCAACTTCTCGAGCAGCTGAAATCTGAAGGCCTCACGTCTCTCCTCGTCGAGGGTGGTTCGTATTCCTATGGACGGTTTTTCCAAGCGAAGGCGGTTCAACGTCTTCACGCCTACGTTGCTCCGATCCTCATCGGTGGTCGGCACGCGATGTCTTGGGCGGGGCATTTCGGCGGCACGAAGCTCGCCGATAAGATCGAGCTAAAGAACGTCCGACGCCTCGACCTCGGCGTCGACCAGTATTGGACGGCCCGGATTTGACGACGATTTGCGCCGGCCTGACTAGGTCCTAGCCACGCGGTCTCACGCCAAACACAAATGAATTCGATTTGAAGCGGGCTTTTCTCGTCTCGAGGACTGTCCGGCATTTGCACACTCTCCGGCATGCTCCTATGTTGAAGTCCCTCGTTCTCGGTTCGTTGATCATCGCTCCTGTCTTCGCTTCGGCAGGACATCACGGAACGATCGAGTCGGCTCCTGCCATCATGAGCTTCTCGAAAGGCGAGCCCACCAACGTTGCACTCGCGGCGAAGCTCACGAAATTCGACGCTTGGGATTCCAAAAAGAACGTCGTCGTCTATACCGAGGGCTCCGAAAACGGCCCCCTCAGCAAGTGTGGCATTTCTCTCGGCCTCCTGGCGAAGCCCGTTTCCATGACCGTGGCCCTCGACGGTAAGAAGATGACGATGACGATCCCGGCGCGTAACACCGGCATTCATTCGGTCGGCGGATGCGACGCCAAAGGCAACCCTAAGGTCGTTCAATTCGATG
>JAZKJB010000059.1:0-1943 GCA_040384505.1 Bdellovibrionota bacterium
CACTCTACTCGCACGCCGCGCCTGGCGCTTTGATCATGCATTGCATGCCCATGATTCGGGACAAAGAGATCGCGGCCTCGCTCGTCGACCACGAGTGCTCCGCACTCTTCCGTCAAAGCGAGAACCGCATGCACGCGCAAAAGGCGCTTTTGTCGACCCTCATGGGCCGACGCCATTAAGATGAGGCAATGAAGGAGATGTTCATGTCACGCACCGACTCTCGGGAAAGACTCCAGATCCTCCGCGAACTGCTCGAACGCGAAGAAGCGTCGACGCAAGAGGATCTACGGGAAGAGCTCGAGAGACGGGACTTCGACGTGAACCAGAGCACGATCTCTCGCGATCTTCGCAAACTCGGCGCGATCAAGATGACCGACGCCGACGGCCTCACGACTTACCGCCTGCCCGCGGATCCTCCACCTTCAGGCGTGGTCCGCGGACTCGCCGACCTGATCAAAAGCGTCGAGCACAACGGCGCGATGATCGTGATCAACACGGACGCCGGGTCTGCACCTTTGGTCGCGCGACACATCGATACGTTGCGCTCGGAGAGCATCCTCGGAACGATCGCAGGAGATGATACGATCTTCGTCGCACCGCTGGACGTCGCGCACATCGCGAAGACGGTGAAGGAACTGAAGTCTTCATTTCGCGTCCTGAGCTAACTGAGGGAGCAAGCCATGGACATCTGGGTTTACATCGCAGCCGGTGCCGTCTTCTTCGTCGGCATCCTCGTCTACGTGGCGTTCATGATCTTCCTTCCTGAATGGGTCGGGATCTCGGGCAAAGCCGCACGCGAGGCCGAGGCCAGCCACCGCGGTGACACACCCGCCGTCGATTCCGGCGCTCCCGCCGAAGGCGAAAACGAATCCAAGAAATCCTGAACGTTTCATTTCGATCTCAGCGTCTCATTCCGAGATTGTTAGGGTCGAAACAACGTCGCCAATCCTGACGACGCCTGTCCTAAAGATCACCACCTGTCGAACGTCAAACGTCACTGTAACGTCCGCGAGCTGGTCTCGTTGTTGCGTTTAACAGTCGGCAACGGGGTAAGCCAATGTCGCAGGAATTGCGACCTAGCGGGGGAAACGTATGGGAACGAAACAAGCGCTCACGATCATCGCGGTGCTCGGATTCACACTAGTAGGATTCCAGAACTGTTCACCGGTCAACTTCGACACCGAAGCATCGGCTGCGGGAAAACTCGAAGGTTCCGGAACGGACGACTCCAACGACCAGACCGACACCACGACCGTCGATGACTATGTGAACAACGACGACGAAAACCCGACGCCCGAAGAAGTCGACGCCGTTTGCGACGACGCGAAGCTGACGGTTCGGACACAAGGTCTGACGCCGACGTTCATTCCCGCGATCAACGACTATCGCGGTTCTTCGTTCTTCTATGTGACCGGTATCGGAGCCATCAACGATTACCGCGGAAAGATCGTCGTCGTCGGAGCACCGGGCGCGAGCATCGCGGCGATCAACGACACCCGCGGCAAGGCGATCTTTTGCGGCGTCGACATCCTTGCAGTGAACGATGCACGCGGTAACTATCATCTCTTGGATGGTTCGATCGGAGCGATCAACACCTTCCGCGGAACGCTTCGTGCGATCGACTCGACGATCGGCACGATCAACGATCAACGCGGCAACATCAAGCTCACTCGCAGCACCATCACGGGCCCGATCAACAACGCCGGCGGAAACATCCAGTATCAGTAAGCGAGATCGGCTACCCCGCTAAATCTCGAAACGAAAAAAGGCCCGCTCTTCGCGGGCCTTCTCTTTTTTGAAGACTATCAAATCGAAATTAAAGGTTAGACGGACGCGGAGTCGGAGTCGGGTCATAGTACTCGTCGTCCGGAGTAGGGGCCGGCGTCGGCGAAGGCCCTGGTGTCGGAGCCGGCGTCGGAGCCGGTGTGGGATCGGGCTCAGGC
>JAZKJB010000060.1:0-2466 GCA_040384505.1 Bdellovibrionota bacterium
TTCACTTTCCGCGCGAGGTAGAGCCTCGGAAACCGATCGGACATGCTGACGCGAATGTACGGATACGCTTTGTCGTCTTTGAGGCGGATGTTGTAGCGCGGCCGATGCTTCTTGATGAGTGAAGCCTCGAGCAAGAACGCTTCGACTTCGGTGCCGGTCAGGATGTAGTCGACCTTGGCGATGTGACGAACGAGAAGTTTCGTCTTCGGACTATGGTCTTTCGAATCGGTGAAGTAACTGCGAACGCGCGAACGAAGGTTCTTGGCTTTCCCGACGTAGAGGATTTTTTCTTGGGCACTCTTCATGAGGTACACGCCCGGCGTCTGCGGGAATTCTTTTACTTTTCCCCGCACGAGCTCGAGCACCGTATATTTGCCGAGGGGCTTGTCGCCCCCCGGGCTGTCCTCATCTTCGGCCACGTCGTTCTACCTCAGTCGCAAATCCTTACCGTTTCATCAAGCCGAGTCGCCAGTGCCCTCGCCCACTTTCGCGAGCGAGCGATCCACGTCTCCCTCGAGCAGCGAGAGCTGCATCAGCTCCAAGCGCTTGATGTCGTCTCGCACTCGAGCGGCATCTTCGAAGTCGAGCTGATCGGAAGCTTTCTTCATCTGCTTGCGCAGCTTCAAGATCTCCTTGTCGATCAATTTCGGATCCTTCAAATATTCGGCCTTCGGAGCGCCGATCAACTTCAGTTCCGCCTTAGTCAGTCCAGGAAGAGGTGCCGCCGGGATGCTTTGATCGTAGATGGCGTAGACGCTCTCGCGCACGCGTTTTTTGATCGTCGCCGGCGTGATGCCATGCTCTTTGTTGTACGCTTCCTGGATCGCTCGACGCCGGTTGGTCTCCGAGATCGCCTTCTTCATCGAGTCGGTCATATTGTCCGCGTACAAGATGACTCGACCCTCGGCATTCCGCGCGGCGCGACCGATCGTCTGGATCAGCGAACGCTCGGAGCGCAAGAAGCCCTCTTTGTCGGCGTCCGTGATGGCAACGAGACTCACTTCCGGGATGTCGAGACCCTCGCGAAGCAAGTTGATCCCGACGAGGACGTCGAAGACACCGAGTCGCAGGTCGCGGATGATCTCGGTCCTCTGAATCGTCGTGATGTCACTGTGGAGATACTTCACTTTGAGACCGAGCGATTCGTAGTACTCCGTCAAATCTTCGGCGCTTCTCTTCGTCAGCGTCGTGATGAGAACCTTGTCACCCTTTTCGATCGTCTTTCGGATCTCTTTCAGGAGATCGTCGACTTGATGTCTCGCGGGACGCACTTCGACGTTCGGATCCAACAGACCCGTCGGGCGAATGATTTGCTCGACGATGAGTCCTTCGGATTTGTTCAGCTCATAAGCACCCGGAGTCGCCGAAACGTACATCGTTCGGTACATGAGCTTCTCGAACTCCTGGAAGTTGAGCGGTCGGTTGTCGAGAGCGGATGGCAAGCGGAAGCCGTGATCGACGAGTGTCATCTTCCGCGCCCGATCGCCCCGATACATTCCGCCGATCTGTGGGACGGTCACGTGCGACTCGTCGATGAAGCAGAGGAACTCGCTCGGGAAATACTCGAGAAGCGTCGGTGGCGGCTCACCCGGTCCCCGACCCGTCATGTGGCGCGAGTAATTCTCGATGCCGGGACAAAACCCGAGCTCTTCCATCATTTCGATGTCGTAGTAAGTGCGCTGCTCGAGCCGCTGGGCTTCGGTGAACTTCATCTGCGACTGAAGTTCCTGGAGCCGATCGCGAAGCTCGATCTGGACGCTTTGAATCGCGGACTTCGCTTTGTCATCGCTCGTGACGTAGTGCGATCCGGGATAAACGGCGACCTGGTCCATTTCCTTCAACGTTTCACCACGCAACGGATCGACCCATTTGAGAGATTCGACGAAATCGCCGAAGAACTCGATACGGATCACGCGGTCTTCTTCATACGGCGGGAACACGTCGACGATGTCGCCTCTCACTCGGAAGGTCCCGCGGTGAAAGTCGATGTCGTTACGCGAATATTGAATGCGAACGAGCTCGCGAAGAAACTTGTCTCGCTTCATCTCCTTGTTCGCGAAAACCTGGAGCATCATACCTTCGTACGCTTCGGGACTTCCGAGACCGTAGATGCAGGAAACCGAGCTCACGATGATGACGTCGCGGCGATCGAACAATGAACGCGTGGCCGAGTGGCGCATGCGATCGATCTGCTCGTTGATCGCCGAGTCCTTCTCGATGAACGTGTCGGTCCCGGGAATGTAGGCTTCCGGTTGGTAATAGTCGTAGTAGCTGACGAAATACTCGACCGCATTCTCGGGGAAAAGCTCCTTGAATTCGCCGTAGAGCTGCGCCGCCAACGTCTTGTTCGGCGCCAAGATGAGCGACGGCATGTTCATCTGCTGGATGATGTTCGCGATCGTGAACGTCTTCCCCGTTCCCGTCGCGCCGAGGAGAACTTGATGTTCGACGTCGTGCTTCAAATGC
>JAZKJB010000060.1:2476-5422 GCA_040384505.1 Bdellovibrionota bacterium
CAAGACCCACGCCGCGGGCACGCTGCCGCTCCACGCCGCGCGCAAGCCCGTCGATTAGCTGCGCGATCGCGCGAGGCTGATCGCCCGAAGGTTTGTAATCGGTCTTGAGTTTGAATTTCCCGATGGGTTTTCTCATTGGAAGAATCGCCATGTTGACTCCCTACTTCTCTACTCACGAAGCGGTTTTACTAGAGTCCCTAAAAAGAAGGGCTCAGACATAACGACCAGTATATCAGGTCGGATTTACGTCTGTCGCGATGTAAATTTCCAGGTTCATTGGAAGTGAACCATAGGGGCGAAATGGTTGGGTTTAGCGAATCCAAAGATGCGGTCTGACCCGACACCTATCGAATTAACGTCGGGAAATGGACCGTGACCGGAGAACCGTCAGCGACGAACACCGACGAAGGCGCCGCCTTGAAGGCACTAGCGAATTCGACTCCGTAAAGTTCATGAAGTTTCGAGGAGTCGAGTTCGAACTTCTCGACACCATAGAGATTCCAAACCGGATGCTTCACTTCGTACTCGTACGTCGAAGCCTCGCTCAGTTTCGTATAGCCCCAGTAATGTTCCGTGATCCAACGCTCGGGCGACGCCGCTCTCGCCTCGATCTGCGCGGCACGTGCCGCCACTTTCAGTCGGTGCTCACCCCATTCGTATTCATACGAGCGACCTTCATCGATCCGATTCGACATCGGCATAGCGACGTAGTTTTCGTTGTAAAACCGCCGAGCGACGTACGCGAGAAAAGGCTTCGGAACGATCTCCTTCACGAAGACCACTCCACGCTTGATCGTTCCACCGTCACGTCTGACGACGTAAAATCTGAGGTTCACTTCTTCGAAGGTCGAATGAAAAAGAGCCGGCACCTGCCCGAACAGCTTCGTTCGGTAGAACATGAACGCGACCAAACTGACGTAGGTCTTCCCGTTCACAAAATCCAGCTCGGTCCCGAACGGCAGGTGCGGCTTCAAAATTTCAGGATCGATTTCATAGTTGAGTAGACAAAGGTGGCGCCAATCGGCGGAGAGAAAAACGGGTTTGCTCACGGCGGCCCCCGAAACGGAAAAGCTACTTCGCGACTTCCCAGGCGGTTCCCTGGGCCGAATCGTACAATGCGATTCCCAGCTTCACGAGCTCGTCGCGAAGTTCGTCGGATTTCTTGAAGTCCTTTGCGGCACGAACTTCCGCGCGGGCGGCGACTTTTGCGTCGACGTCCGTGCGCGAGAGACCCTTTTCTTCCAACAAGCGATCGTCGAGCGAATGCAAATAGGACTGAGCGGGCTGCTGGAACAACGCCAGCAATTCCCCTTGCGTCAGCATGAAAGAGCGAAACGCTTTCGCCGCAGCCGAGAACTCCGGGGTGACCTTCGCTCCCGCGCGAACCGCGGAATTGAAACCCTTCAAAACGGAATACAAGGCCGCGAACATCACGGGCGTATTGAAATCGTCGTTCAAGGCTTCGGTGATCTGGGCTTCGGCTTCTTTCAAAGATCCCGCGAAGGCCGCAGGAACCGCACCGGGTGCGACGCCCGCTGCTGCGATCTTCTCCGCCAGACTCAAGGCGGAGTAAAACTTAGCAAGACCGCCAACGGCGCTGCCCATCGCCTCGGGTGAGAAGCTGCAGAGGCTTCGGTAATGCACGGTCAGCATCATGAACTTCAAGATCTCGGCGTCGTACTTCCACAGAAATTCGCGAGCCGACATGATGTTGCCGAGCGACTTCGACATCTTCTTCTCGCCGAAGGTCAGCATCGCGTTGTGCATCCAATAACGAGCGAAAGGTTTTCCGCTGGCGCCTTCGCTTTGCGCGATCTCGTTTTCATGGTGGGGGAAGATGAGATCCGTCCCGCCGCCGTGGATGTCGATCGAATCGCCGAAGATGTTTTGAACCATCGCCGAGCACTCGATGTGCCATCCGGGACGACCGTCGCACCAAGGTGACGTCCACTTCGGTTCGCCGGGCTTCGCCGGTTTCCACAGGGCGAAATCGAGAGGATCGCGCTTCTTCGGATCGACTTCGACTCGCGAACCCGACAAGAGATCGTCGATGTTACGCCCACTCAACTTCCCGTAGCCGTCGAACGACCGAACGGAATAAAGCACTTCACCGTCTTTGGCGACGTAGGCTTTCCCTCGCTCGACGAGGTCACCGATCATCTTCTTGATCGGCTCCATCGCCGTCGTGACGCGAGGATTGTGCGTATGAGGCTTGAGATCCATCGCCGCGAAGTCCTTCTCGAACTCCCCGATGTATTTCGCCGACAGCTCACCCGGATCCATTCCGACCTCATTGGCCCGCTGAATGATCTTGTCGTCGACGTCCGTGTAGTTGTACGCGTACTCGACCTTGTAACCGCTCTTCTCGAGCCAGTTGCGAACGAGATTGAAGAAGATCGGGCCACGAAAATTCCCGATGTGGAGAAGGTCGTAGACCGTCGGGCCACAGACGTACATCCGCACCACGCCCGGAGCGAGCGTGACGAAGTCTTCCTTCTGATGAGTCTGGGTGTTCAGGATTCGAAGAGCCACGAACGTTAGCTTAAGCCGATCACTGCTCCGAGACAAGCGACGGTGATGACCATCCAGAAAGCTAGCCACGATTCCATCCCGAACGTGTGCTTGAACTTCGCCTCTTCCAGCATGTCGCGCCGCACGTGCATCGGATCGGCCAAAAGCTTTTTCACCTGAGCCCGATGGAGCACGAACTCGTCGAACGTCCCCCAAGCCGCCCACATCACCACCGAGGCGAAGCAGGCGTCCTGATAGACCATGCCGATGGAGGGAATGATGCCTTCGCCCAAGCCGATGGCCTTCAGAGCACCGAAGAACGCCGTCGCGAAGAGGGGGACGACCATGAACTTGCCGATCAAAAAGGCGACTTTACCGGGAGCCGCGGCCTGCGCATTTCGAGTACGACGATGATCGTTCGCGATGCAGTGGATA
>JAZKJB010000061.1:0-550 GCA_040384505.1 Bdellovibrionota bacterium
GACCGAGATTTTCTCTTTGCCCTCGTCATCGAGCTGATCTTGATCGGAGACGAGAGCCATTTCTTCGAGAAACGTCTGAAGCGTTCCTTCTTCGCCACGCTCCTCGTGAAACTTCGCGATCGCATTGTCGAGCTCTTCCAAGTTCTCGATGCGGCTTTCGGCTTCGGGAGTGTCTTCTTCTTTGAGGCGGATCACGTATTGAGTCGTGTCGAGGATCGCGTGATAGAGCTCGGGCAAGGGGACTTGAACGGCCTTCTCGCGAAGTTGTTCGAGGATGTTCAAGAAACCGCGAAGCTTGCTCGTGGCGCCTGCGTTGAATTCGCGGTGGTCGACGGCGTGGGCGGTCGCTTCGATCATCGACATGTCGTGACCGGCGGCGAATTCTTCGAGGCGATCGACGGTCGTTTTGCCGATTCCGCGCGCGGGAACGTTGATCACTCGTTTGAGTGCGATGTCGTCGGACGGGTTCAAGATGAGTTTCATGTAGGCCAAGATGTCCTTGATCTCCATGCGCTCGTAGAACTTCACGCCGCCGACGATTTGGTACTGG
>JAZKJB010000061.1:560-2905 GCA_040384505.1 Bdellovibrionota bacterium
TTCGTGCGATAGAAGATTGCGACGTCTTTCGCGGTGAACTCACCCTCGTTCAAGACTTTCTGGACTTCGCCGACGACGAAGCGTGCTTCGTCGTACTCGTTATTCTCTTCGCGGATGATGATCGGATCCCCTTCGGGATTCTCGGTGAAGAGAGTCTTGTCTTTTCGTTGGGTGTTGTTTCGGATGACCTTCGTCGCGGCGTTGATGATCGTCTGCGACGAGCGGTAGTTCTGTTCGAGCTTCACGACCTTCGCGTCTTTGAAGTCCTTCTCGAAATCCAAGATGTTGTTGATGTCCGCTCCGCGCCACGAATAGATCGACTGATCCTCGTCGCCGACGACGCACAAGTTGCGGTGCGCTTGAGCGAGCTTTTGGACGAGAAGATATTGGATACGGTTCGTATCCTGATACTCGTCGACCATGATGTAGCGAAACTTGTTCTGATACTTTTCGAGAACGGCAGGGTAATCGACGAAGAGTTGGTAGGTCTTCATCAGGAGATCGCCGAAGTCGAGGGAGTTGGCGCGCTTCATCTCGTGCTCGTATTTTTCATAGACGCTGATCGAGCGGTCGTCCATGAGGTGCCGGCGCTTCTTCACATCTTCGGGGGTGAGAGCATCGGTCTTCGCGGAATTGATCCTCGCGGCGAACCCCTTTGCGGGATGAGTCTTGTCGTCGATCCCGAGAGCCGTGAGCACCTTCTTGACCATGCTGACTTGATCGCTCGAATCGTAAATCCCGAAGAAAGGTTTGTAGTCGAGAAGGTGAATGTGCTCGCGAAGGATGCGCGCGCAAATCGAGTGGAACGTCGAGATCCACATGCGCCCGTAGACGGGTGAGCCGATTTGTTTCAACAGCGCCTGAATTCGGTTTTCCATTTCGCGCGCGGCTTTGTTCGTGAAGGTCACCGCGAGAATTTCGTCGGTCGAGGCGAGACCTTGCGCGACCAAGTTCGCAGTTCTGACCGTGAGCACTTTGGTTTTTCCGGAGCCTGCTCCGGCCAAGATCAAGAGCGGTCCCTCGAGCGCGTTCGCCGCCAAGGATTGTGGGGGATTCAACGAGCGAGTCAGCGTCGCGATGACGCTCTTGGGATCTTGATGAGGTGTGCGTCCGAACTCGTTCAACCGTTTGATCCTTTTGGCTGATCCTTTTATGGGCGACGGTCTGGAAAATCTTTCCGTCGTCTCGATGCCAAACCCTCGAAAAGCGGCGCCTTCTACGGACCCCGGATTGCAGTTTCGGAGGAGGTTCGGAACCCCGGGAACTCTAAATCACCAGGTTGGATTTGTGAAGCGTTCGCAGCCCCAGGATCGCAAGACATCGGTACGCCTGATTGCCAAATCGACCGTGGTGCGTGTGCTCGTGGGTGCCATCGCCGTGAGCAGCGTTCTGGCTGGCTGTGCCCCCGAAGAAAGCCGGTTTTCTACGAAGACCTATCGACTCCCTTTTCCTGGGGAAGACGGCACTTACGCCCTTCGTGATGTCGAACTCTCGACGTACCGAGAGCCCGAGAAGTTTCGCGGCGACGTAGCCCAAGTTTTCGTCGAGCCCCACGAATCGAATGGTCAGCTGGCTGGCGAAGAGCCGGTCGGTCGTTACCTCAAGGGTGGAGACGGCGTTCTCGTTCCCGCGGACTTCGCGTCACTTCAGGCAACGACCGTTTATGCGCACATGGAGCGCCTGCATACTCTCGACGAGAAACTCGGAATCGCGAACGCGATTCGTTGGCCATTGAAGATCGGCGTGCAAACGAACGTCGTCGATCAAGGTCGCGGAGTGAACAACAACGCGGTCTATGACGGTCGTCTCGATGCTTTGTTGATCGTTCCATACACGGGAGCTGGAATTCCGATCGCGATGAACGCTGGCGTGCTCGCGCACGAGCACTTTCACACGATATTCCAGTCGTTCGTCCTCTCGAAAGTCAAAGAGAGCAGTGTCGTTGTCGGTAAACCCGGTGGTCTTCAGTCGGTCTTCGAGCACGAGTGCTCGTGGATCGACCGAAGCGTGATGCCGATGACTCCCGCGGAGCCGCCGCCCGTAGCTCCTCCGGCGGCCGAACCTGCGCCGGCGCCGCCTGGACCCGCGCCTGCGCAACCCGGACCAAGTGAGCCGAAACAAGAAACTCCGGTTCCCGGCTCGCCGACGAAGCCCGCGAAAAAACCTCCCTTCGTCTTCAAGCGAACGATCGAAGACGAGGAAACCGAGAAGGCCGCTGAAGGAATGCCGAAGCGGACCTACAACGGCTTCATGCTTCGAGCTCTGAACGAGGGACTCGCGGACTTTTGGGGTTGGGTTTACACCGGCGACATGAGTTACATCCAACTTTCGCTTCCGCGCGAAGG
>JAZKJB010000061.1:2915-3665 GCA_040384505.1 Bdellovibrionota bacterium
GCCGACTTCGTGCGCCGTCACCTGCCCGGCATCACGATGACGCCGCCCGAGGGGACCTACCTCGCCTGGCTCGATTGCCGGAGCGCGGGCCCCGCCGCCGCGGACCCCTTCACGTTCTTCCTCGAGCGCGCGAAGGTGGCGTTCGCCGTCTCGACTTGGACTCCGGGCGCTTGCCCGATGGAAAATCGATTCGAGCTTCTCTCGTCGACCTTTCTCGTGACGACAATGTTCGGCCGGCCGAGCAGAGAGTGATGTTGGCCTACATGCTCGGCACTCAATATGCGCGCGTCTTGCGTGCGGCCGCGGTCGACATGGCGGGTGAGCCGACTCCGGCACTCGAGGCGCGAATGAAAGCTGCTCGAGCGCTTCTCGAAATTTTGCCAGCGATCGCGATGAAAGCTGCGACGGATTACGATCACGAATTCCTTTCGCCGAACTTCATCTTGAAGCCTCTCACTCTGCAGATGGGAAAGCTCAGCGCTAAAGCGTGCGAGCGGCTCGACGAATTCAAAGCGAACGACAAGAGCTTCGACGTCCCGGAGTCCTGCCCGAAGAAGCCGGCTGATGAAAACGAAGAAAATCCTCAGGTCACTAGTGCGGGGGAGCGTTCATGAAGGCTCTCCTCGTATTTTTGGTTGGTTTCGCTACTTCGATGATCGGCGCTCCGTCCGCGAAGGCCGAAATGCTCGCTTCGCTCGGCACCTCCGTGATGTTCGAGCCGGGCACGAGCGGGCGTAGCTTCGAACAGCG
>JAZKJB010000061.1:3675-8035 GCA_040384505.1 Bdellovibrionota bacterium
ACGTCAGCCATGGGCGCTTCGCGGCGGATATCGTTTCGTTAAACTCGATGCGTATGCCGAGTACTCACGTCTTCAAGTCGGGACCGGGACGTCTTACGTCGGAGTGACCCGCAAGCAAGATCAGCTCCTCTTCTGGGGTCGCTACGTCGCGAAGAACTGGCGGCTTGCGCCGTTCATCGCCGCGGGTGCGGGCTTCATGAGCGAAACAGTCGAAACCCGTTTCGGTGTCGACGAACGTTCCGATACGGGACAACCCCAAGGTGTGATGGCCATTGCGGTCGGAGCGATCACTCCACTTTCGAAATGGCTCGAGCTCAGTATGGAAGGCCGCGCGGAAAGTTCGCCGGCAACGGCTCCGCACGTCATCTTCGGTTTGAGCCTCTTCGCAGCAGCGAAGTTCTGATTCTGAGACGGTTCCGGTCTCGATTCGCGACGTAAAGTAAATTTGTTTCGTGCCACGTCAATGACGTCAAGATCGCATTCAGCGTCTTTGATGCGGCGTCTTTTGATCCGCCTGCCTTTAGTCCTTAAGACCTCACGAAGGTCAACCGATTCAATAGCATGCGTTTTACACGACACATACGCGGGACGTCGGTTCTGTGGACGTGGAGCATGTTCGCTCTCGTCATGTCTTCTTGCTCGATGAAGCAAGAGGGGCCGTCGCGTGTCGTCCTTCAGCTTCCCAGCGTCTCCACACTGAACGGGTCGAGCAAGATCTCCCGGCTTTCTTACATCTGGGCGAATGCGTGCTTTTCGGTTTCGGTGACGGGTGACTCGATCGAGATGTCTGCACCCAATCAGTGCTCCGTTCCCTCTGGCGTTTTCAAAGGTTCGGTCGGACCCGGCGGAAGCCTGGCCATCGAAGTTCCGCGGGGCTCCGCGCGTAAACTCGAAGTCTTCGCTTTCTTCCGTTCGAACTCGGTCGGTGAATGTCCGTCGGCTTCGACACTCGCAGCTTTCGATCCTGAAAAGACCGTTCGTGTCGGCGAGACGACTTTCGATGCGATGAGTTCGGAAGTGAATGTCGCTGTCGAGGTCTCGCTTCCGAACGCGGGCACGAATTTGATTTCTCAGTATTCGTTGCCGGCGACCTGCAGTACGGCGACGTACGTTCCGGGGACCGGTTCGTCGACGATTGGCGCGGGAACGCAGCGCCAAACCGGCGGAAATTTCATCGCACAAAGTACGGTCAGTGGTCGTCAGTCGGAGAAGGTCCTTCAAGGTGGGTCGTTCGTCATGAAGCTGACGAGACGCCCGAACGAGGAGTAAGGAAATGAAGAGCATCAAACTGCTTGTCGCGGCTACCGTGTTGGCCACGTCTCCGGTGCTTCTGGCCCAAACCGCCGAAGGACCCGGTGCATTCTCTTACGAAGGTCGACTCTACGACGCGACGACGGGCAATCCCAAGACCGGAACGGTGACTCTCAAGCTTCAGATTCTCCATCCGGTTGCGGTGTCTGGTGCGATGTGCGTGATTCGAGAAGAGCAAGTCTCCGTGGATCTCACTTCGACCGAAGGTTATTTTTCAGTTGCGGTCGGCACGGCCGCACAACTGACCGGGTCTGATCCGGGCAATTCGGCGATTGCCGTTTTTTCCAATTCTGGCGCGATCACCGGTTTCCGCACCGACAACGGTTTGGTCTGTTCGCCGACTCGCTCGGGAGGCATGTCGCGCCTACTTCGCGTGTCCGTGGATGACGGAAGCACGGTCGCCACACTTTCTCCGGATGTCGGGATCGGCACTACACCGTACGCGATCGCAGCCGATAGCCTTCAGGGTTTCACTCCCAACATGCTTCTCAAAGACAACGCCGGGGCGAACGTCACCCAGGCGAACCTCGAGGGTCTGCTGACGGGCGCTGGCCTGGCGAAACTTCAATCGCTGATCGCGGGATCGTCGTCGATGTATGCGGCGAGCTCGGCTTCGGGCGGATCCAAGATCACGACGTCGGCCGGTACGGTCGCGTCGCCGGTCGCGGGTAGCATTTGGGTCGACACGAACACCAATCAACTCATGGTGCACAACGGAACTGGCGTCATCGCGGTCGGCTCGGGCGGCGGCAGCGGCACGGTTCAGTCGATCGTCGCAGGCAGCGGACTCGCTGGTGGTGCGATCACGACGGCGGGTACGATTTCGCTTCAATTGACTGGCGTTTCCGCTGGCACGTACGGAAGTGCCTCTTCGATTCCTTGGTTCACGACCGATGCGTTCGGTCGCATCATGCAGGCGGGTTCGAACGCGTTGAGCCTCGATGCTTCGATGATCGTGTCGGGAACGCTCAGTACGACGGTTCTTCCGATCATTACGGTCAACAAGGGCGGAACGAACTCTCCGACGGCACTCAACAACAATCGATTGATGGCTTCTTCCGCCGGCGGCATCGTCGAGGCGCCCGCCTTGAGCAACGGTCAGATTTTCATCGGTTCGAGCGGCGGCGCACCTGTTCCTGCGAACCTCACGCAAGGTTCGGGCATTACGATCACGAACTCGGCTGGCGGGATCACGATCGCCGCGACAGGAAGCGGAATCACGTCGCTCGGTGGACTGACGGGCACGTCACAAACTTTTGCGATCGGTACGTCGGGAACGGCTCCCGCTTGGAACTCGGTCAGTACGACTCATACATTGAACATTCCGATGGCCTCTGCAGGCACTGTCACGGCCGGTCTCTTGTCGAATTCCGATTGGACGACCTTCAACGGTAAGCTCGGTCTTGCCGGTGGATCGATGACGGGTCTTCTCTCTTTGTCGGGTGTTCCGACGATCAACGCTCATGCGGCGAACAAAGCCTACGTCGACTCCGCCGACAACTCGCGCCTTTCGCTTGCGGGTGGTACGCTATCCGGCGCTCTTCAAGTGGCGGGTCTCGTTTGGTCGACATCGGGCGGGATCAAATTCCCGGATGGATCGACTCAAACGACGGCCGCAACGGGCGGTACGATGAGCTCGGGGCTCGCGGGCCTGAGTGGTGACGTCGTGGCGTCGGGCACCGGAACGGTCAACGCGACCATTCAGACTGGCGCAGTGACGTTCCCGAAATTCCAACCGCTCAACGGTGCGAAACTCGTCGGTAACTCGCTCGGCTCGTTGAGTACGGCGCAGGAGATTTCGATCGGCGCTGGCCTCTCGCTTACCGGCGGAGTTCTTTCAGCGACAGGCGGCGGCACGGGTTCGTCTTCGCTGACGATGAGTGGAGATCTCACTGGTTCAGGCACTGGGACCTTGACTGCGACACTCGCGAACAACGTCGTCACGTTCCCGAAATTCCAACAGCTCAACGGTACGAAGCTCGTCGGTAACTCGCTCGGTTCATTGAATACAGCGCAAGAAATCGCAATCGGCGCAGGCCTCTCGCTTACTGGCGGAGTTCTTTCAGCGACGGGCGGCGGTACCGGTTCGTCTTCGCTCGTTTTGACAGGTGATATTGCAGCAAGCGGTGTCGGAACTCTCGCTACGACGATTCAGAACGGCGTAGTCACGTTGCCGAAGATTCAGAACTTCAACGCGTTCAGCCTGCTCGGGAATGCTCTCGGCTCGAACTCGCAAGCTCAGCAGATCACGGTCGGCGCAGGCCTCGCACTCGCGGGCGGTTCGCTCTACGCGACGGGTGCCGGTACCAATGCGACTTCGACCACGTTCGTCGGTGACGTCACCGGAAGTGGATCGGGTGTCGTCACACTGAACATCGCGAACATCTCCGCGATGACCAACGTCGGCGGTTTGGCGGCGGGAACGATCTCGAGCGCGATCTCGAACATGACGAGTGCGAATCTTTCGAATGCTCTCGTTCAGCGCGATCCGGCCGGTGGTTTTTCGGCTGGCACGATCACGGCGTTGGACATCGTTTCGAATGCAGTTTTGGTTTCGAGTGGCGGGAACAAAGTCGGATTCAAACATCCCGGCGGCGGAGCGAACTATTCGCTTCAGCTTCCGACGACTGCGGGTTCTACCGGGTCTTATCTGATCGCGACTGGTCCGGGCACTCTCGGATGGGGCGGTGCCGGTGGTGGCGGCGACTTCATGAAGGACGGCTCGACGTCGATGACGGGTCAGTTCAAGTCATTGAGTGGTTCGTCGTTGGTGCCTGGAATTTCATTCGCTACGGATACCGACACTGGTCTGTTCAGCCCCGGCGCAAACTTCCTCAGTATCGCGACTGGGGGCGCTTCACGCATGTCGATCGGTTCGACCGGTGAAGTCGGCATCGGCACGACAGCTACCGCTGAGCTCCTGCATGTGCATCAGACCGGTGGCAGCGGTATCAGTGCCACACGGTTTACGACCAGCGGCACCGGCGCCACCCCGAGCGATGGAGTCTCTTTCGGTTACGACAATGCGTCTCCTGGTGCGATGCTCTGG
>JAZKJB010000061.1:8045-10981 GCA_040384505.1 Bdellovibrionota bacterium
TCGCATTCACCGCAAGAAGCCGCTCGGGGGACGCGGACACGCCGCCGTACACGCCCGCGTTCGCGAAATGGTAGATGACGTCGGGCGTGATGCTCGACAATATCCCTTTGAGACCCTCGCCATCGCTCACGTCTCCCTCATGCAGAACGATTTGGCCGAGCAGGTCTTCGATGCGCGTGAGAGAAGAGGTCGAGCGCACGAGAAGATGCGTCTCGACCCCAACGGTTCTCTCATCCTCGGGTCGGCCAGCGTTTTGCCTGGAGCGAACAAGCTCGAAGTTCACGGCGGGCCGATCGCAGCTGGTTCGCAGTCGAACTCGATGGGCGGCGAAGTTCGCCTCTACGAGGGTGGTGCCGGAGGATCGAATTTCGTGGCTTTCCGTGCGCCGAACTCGGTCACGAACAACACGATTTGGACTCTTCCCGCGACGGATGGAACGTCATTGCAGGTCCTTCAGACATTGGGTAACGGAACCTTGCAGTGGGCGGCTCTTCCGGGCGCACCGACCTCGCTAACGGCTAATCCAGGTAGTGCTGCTTCGCCGAGCGTTTCGTTCTCGGGCAACACGGGTTCCGGTCTTTTCAGCATCGGTACGAGTACTCTCGGCATCGCGGCAGGTGGGTCCGAGCGTATGCGAATCGAGTCGAGCGGGAATGTAGGAATCGGTTCGACGACTCCTGGCGCACGCCTCGATGTCTACAGCTCCTCTTTCGATGTCGCGAATCCGATCTTCAAGACGTCGGGTGCGACGTCGGCCACGACCGGTAACGTTTATGCCAAGAGCAACATGGTTTACGCTCAGCCGGCCTCTCCTCCAGGCTCCGCTCTCTCGGTCTTCGGAAGTTACACGACCGTGACCGGCAACAACTCGAACCTCAACGCGAATACTCAGCTCTTCGGAGGGTATTCGGCGGCAACGACTTCGATGGGTGCGCCGTCAGTCGTAACGGGCTACAGCGCTCAGGGTCGCGTTTCAGGTACGATCAATGCGACGTCGGTCCCTGGCGCTCGCGCCGACGCGATGTCATGGAGTACCGGGAACGTCTCGACCATGACGGGACTTCAAGTTAGCGCGCAGAGTATCGGTGGTGGTTCAGTCAACACGATGTACGGAATCAAAATCGATACGTCGGGAACGGCAACGTCGAAGTACGGCATTTATCAAAACGACGCGGCTGCATCGAACGTGTTCATGGGTCCCGTGGCGGTCGGCTTGGCTTCGTCTGAATTCTTCGAAGTGGACCCGGGCAATGCTGCAGGCGGATTCGGTGGCGGCAACGTCGTCTTCCGCGGCGGCGATGGCGGGACAGGCAACACGCCTGGCGGAACCGTCTTGCTCGCGGCGGGGCTACCGAGCGGCACCGGCCAGCCTGGGAAGATCGATCTTCAAGGTCGAATCGCGATCGGTGCGAACTCGAACACCACTGCGACAATTTCGGGTTCGGATCTTCGGCTCGTTCCGCATGTCGGGAGCTTTCAGTTGATTACGCTAGGTTCGGGATCGATCACTTGTATCGATCAAGGTGTGCCCGGTCAGATCCTTCACTTGAAGATCACGAATACGACTGCCGGGGCGCTCACGATGCTCGCGAACAACTCGGGCGTTTGCACTGGACCCGACAAGAAGATCTTGATGCCAGGTGGAACGGTGCCGAGCACCCCTGGAACAGGGTCGGGCGCGGGCGTGAACTTCGGGATGTACACGTTGATCTATGACGGCAGCGCATGGCTCCTGGAGAGCGCGAGACCCTAAACGAATTTCGTAGCCGTTTCTTTTCGAGACGGTACCCAACACGGAATCTCGAATCGCCCGTCACATCGTGAGACGGGCGACCTTCCGGCTTTAGCTGGACCTTAACTGATCCGATCAGTATTCATGCACTTACTTCGACCGACCCGTAGGACGTCAGTTCTGGTCGCGGGAGTCCTCATCGGGATTCTTGCGTCGTCTTGCTCCATGCAAGACAAGGGCGGATCGCGCGTCGTTCTCAAGATTCCCAACACTTCCACTTTGAGTTCGCGAGTCGGTCGTTTCACGTATTCGTGGGATCGCGCGTGTTTCGCGATGAACGTTACTGCCGGCGACATCGAATCGACGACCGACACCGCTTGCGAAATCCGTCGTGGCGTATTCAGCGGGATGGTCCCGCCGAACTCGACTCTCACTGGAGAAGTGAAGCGAGGCTCGGCGCGCAAGTTCGAGCTCTTTGCATTCTTTCGCACTTCAGCAGCCGAGACTTGCCCGACTTTGACCGGGGGCTTCGGTACGCTCGATCGCAAAAACGTTTATCTCGTCGGCAAGGTCGATTCGTTCGACATCGATTCCGACGAAGTGAATCTTTCGGTGACGGTCACGTTGCCGACCACGGCGACTTCCGTTTACGCGCTGAACTCCATGCCGGCGAGTTGCGTGGCGACGGTCGTGCCGGAATCGTCGGTCGCATCGTCGCAGGCGCGGGCGAGAGTACGAGTGCCGGTGGTTTCACTGCCCGGCATCGCGTTTCCGTGAAATCCGAAGAACGCGTTCTCGAAAATGCGAACGGTTACAAGATCAGGGGCTCGCTCAAGATGGACGGCCAATGAAAGTGGGGAGTCGTATGAGTCGATCGCAAACACTTGGTGCTCGAATACTCGTCGTCTTGATGGCGACGATCTCGGTTGCCAGCGCACAAGCGAAAATGACTTACGAGGGACAGATCTTGAATCCCGACGGCACTCCGGTGACCGGCGTGGTTCAGCTGTCGATCCAAATTCGCTCACCCGACGCCAACAACTGTTTGTTGTATGAAGAAGTGCAGACGCAGACTGCATCCAGCGACGGATTCGTGACGGTGGTGTTGAACGACGGGAACGGGACTCGACTGGATTCGACGGGTTTTGCGTTCGACGCTCTCTTTTCAAATGCTGCTCCACTAGTGACTCCCGGTCCTTGCACT
>JAZKJB010000062.1:0-7802 GCA_040384505.1 Bdellovibrionota bacterium
GACCGTATCCAGCGTCCATCGTGGACTGAGATCGAAGCGCAGTCCGAGGTGCGCGGCGCCACCGTAACTGAAGAGAATGGGGGCGTTGCCGCCGCTGTAGTAGACGAAAGGCATCGCTTCGACGCCAGTGAGGAACGAAAGCGGTCCCGCCAAATATTTCTCGATGGAGAACGAGAAATGGGGGCTGATCGCGTTCAGCGATTCGAGTTGCGAAGCGACGATGGAATCGGATGTGACTTTGTAGCTCGCGAATCGAAGGCCGCCGTTGAATTTCCAACCCCAGAGTCCGCTGCCGCCGGAAGCGAATTGCCGAACGAGAAGGACTTCACTGAAGACCAAATCCTCGGTCGCGCTCTGGGCCTGTGCGAACGTCGCCAAAATTTCGGTTTTGCCGAGGCCGGCTCCGAAGACGAGCGAAGGAGTCGAGCTGAGCCGATAGACTTTATTGTCATAGGCGACGGAAGGCGAATCGGAGGTGATGGTGAGTAAGCCTCCACCGAGGAGAAGATAGCCACGCGTCGGAGTCGGATCCTGGAGATTCATCCCGCGCGAGCGTTCCTCGAATGCGATTTTCTGGAAGACGCCCATTCGTTTCGAGCCCGAGACCGACTCGACTTCCGCCGTCGAGTCGGTCACGGCGACGACCTCGACCAGGCCAATCTCGTTGCGCTTCGCTTTGAAATCGAGCCCACCGAGATCGAAGACGCGAAGTCTTTGGCCTTTCGCGAGACCGACGTTCGTCCCGATGTTGAGCTCGTAGATGTCGGGCCCGATCTCTTTGGTGAGATAAGCACGGTAAGGAACGCTCGCGGCGACGTTGTCCACGAGACGATCCGCAGTCAATGCCAGCTCCGCTTCCGATGCGAGGCCCGGTGACTCGACTTTACCCGAGCTCAGCGTCTGTCCGAGCGAACCGATCAAGCTCCAGCGGACGTCACGATCCCCGACCTCCGCCAACAACAGACCGTCCACGCCGGATTTGGCCGACGCCTGCTTCAGCGTCGCCGGCTTTTCACCTGGCGAGAGAGACGCGTCGATCGCTTTCGCTTTCAAGTACGTCCGTGCGTTCAACCTCATCACGACCGCATCCGCGAGGGTCTTCACCGAACTCGCGACTCTGGTCCCGCGTGCATCGATGAAGGATCCGACTCCTAGCGATCCGATCGATGTCGCCCGCGAGTCCGACGACTGCTGCGCGAAAACGTGAGTGGGAACGAAAGCGAACATTGTTAGCGTGACGACGAGAAACCGGCGAAGAAGACACATGGCGTAGAGCTTAAATCATGACTGCCCTTTTGGCGAGAACACCGGAGCGAGGTCCGCAGAATTTGACGCTCCCGAGCGAGGGCCCTCACAATGGGTGGATGCCCACTTCGTACGGCTTACTTCGATGGCTTTTGCCGATCGCCCTTCTCGTCGTCTCGATCTCTTCAGCGGAAGCGAAGACCAAGATCGTGACGCTCGGTGATGGCGTCATCGTTTACTCGGGCCCGGGCGAATTCTATCGACCGCTCGCCGTGCTTCCAGCAAAAAGCGAATTGAGAGCGGGCAACAAACCGGTCTCTTCGAAAAACGGTGCCTTCTACAAGGTCCTCGTGAAAATCAACGAAGCCAAGAATGCGATCGGTTACGTTTCGCTCAAAGCCGACATTCGCACGGTCGACGATACGTTGGGCGAGGACGACCTCGAGAAGTACGGCGAAATCGCGCTGGTGAACCGAGCTCTCCAGCTTTCATATACCGCGCTGGCGGACCGCAATTACCTCTACACCGTCGGCTACATGAAATTCCTGAGTCCCGGTTTCTACTTCAAAGGCTTCGCGGGCCAGTTCTCGGCCACGAACGCGAGCGCCACCGTCGCCGGAGGCGAAGTCGGAAACGACGCGCTCCTCTTCGGCCCTTTCTCGGGTGTCGTCAACTACGCCGCCGGGCTCTTCGCTCCCTCGAGCGAAGGCGCGATCTTCCAAGCGAGCTCCGGCATGAATGCGATGATGCAAGCGGGCTTCGGTCTGCGTTTGAACATGCGTGGAGTCGCATCGCTCAGCGCGCAAGCGACGCAGTTCGTGGCCTTCAATGCGAACAACAGTTTCGTTTCGTCGGGCGGAATGGTCACCTTGGAGGTCGGGCTGTGAAGCTGCTGGCTCTCCTTCTCTCGCTGACCTTCCCGCTCGTATCGCACGCCGAAGTCGACGCCGACTTCCTCGTACGTCGTTACGACGATTCGAAAACTCAAGTCATCTCCCCCCATCTCGACGTGAGCGGAACGTTCAACAAAGACACGATGAAAGTCGCCGCGTCGTTCGTTCAAGACTTCGTGACGTCCGCATCGGCCGACGTCGTGTCGTACTCCTCGACGGGAGTGATCAAGGAAGAGCGCAACGAATACTCGACGTCGTTCGAGACGATCATCCCCGACGGCAACATGTCCGTCGGGTACGTCCAATCCGACGAGCACGACTATCACTCGAAAATCGTGAGTGCGGGCGGCACGAGGGAGTTCTTCCAGAAGAACACCGTCATGAGCTGGGGTTTCTCGAACGGCAACGACCGGATCAACTCGACGAGCAACTCGGCATTCGACGAACGGATGCGACACCAGGTCTACTCGCTTTCGCTGACGCAAATCCTCTCGAAAGTTTCGCTGATCCAGTTCGTCTACGATTTCCGTGTCGAGAACGGTTTTCTCGCGAGCCCGTATCGTCGCGCGCGGTTCGTGGACACGGGCGGCGTGGTCACGACGAGATCGGAAAATCATCCGCTCACTCGCAATCGCAATGCCTTCGCGATCAAGTACAACTTCTTCGCCGAGAGCATGGCTTCGACGTTCGCGACGACGTATCGACTGTATCAAGACAGCTGGGGATTGATGTCGCACACGCTCGAGGAGCGGCTCACGAAAGAGTTCAGCAAGAAATTCCAGACTTCTTTCGCCGCTCGGTACTACACGCAGTCCAAGGCGAAATTCTACGAGGACTATTACACGGACTCGAGCGCGCTTTTCTACACGGGCAACAAGACGCTCGCGACGTTCGACGGCTACATGGTGTCCGTACGCCCCGCCTTCTTCATGACGGAAAAAATCCAGCTCTACGGCAAGGCCGAGTACTTTAAGCAAAATTTCAAAGATGTGTCGGATCAAGGTCTCAACAACAGCAGCCGATCTGACGATAAGCCCCTTGAGCTGACGGCCATGGTCGTGGAACTCGGGCTCGAAGCGAAGTTCTGATTCACATTGAGACGGACAACATCCCAAGAAGGAAACGACGACATGCTCAAATCGTTCCGAGGCATTCTCGCGGTGACGGCGCTCATCGCCCTTTGTTCCCCGATCGATGCTCAGGCTAAGATCAAGAAAGGCGATGCCTTTCCCGCTGGCGCGGTCCCTGCCTTGAACGGCAAGGGAACGGTCGAGCCCGCGAAGCACAAAGGGAAAGTGGTCATCGTGGATTTCTGGGCGAGCTGGTGTGAGCCGTGCAAGATCGAATTGCCGGCGCTCAACGCTCTCTACAAGAAGTACAAGTCGAAGGGTCTCGTCGTGATCGGCGTGAATCTCGACGAGAAAAAAGCGGATGCGACGGGATTCTTGAAAGAACACCCGGTGGATTTCCCTCTCGGCTACGACGGTGGCGAGAAGAAAGTCCTCGCCGAGCAGGCCGAGATCGAAACGATGCCGACGAGCTTCATCGTCGACAAGAAGGGCGTGATCTCCGAGCGCCACCAGGCGTTTCGCGCCGGTGACGAGAAGAAGATCGAAGCCCTGATCGTGAAACTGTTGAAGGAAAAGTGATGCTCTCTCTCACTCTCACGACGAAAACTCTCGGCCACCTGGCACTCGCCTGCGTGGCGATTTCTCTTTTGGGCGGTTGTTCCTTCCTGGGGAAACGCGTGAACGCGTACGAGAGATCGACATTGAGCAAACCGGGCATGGCGCTGGTGGAAAACGGAAAAGAGCAGGCGGCGATGAACCATATGTTCAACGCCCGCGAAGGTTCGTCGGGGGGTCTAGGTGGCGCAGGAGGTGGATGTGGTTGCAACTAAGAGGCGGAATCGCCATCTCTTGATGATGCTCCCGGTGTTCTTGTTCTTGGTCTTCGGCTATCAGAACTGCGCCGTCGACATGGCCGCGACGACTCCGGGTGCGGCGAGCGTGCAGTGCGATCCCGATGCGACGACCCTCGCGAGCTTCGAGACCATCTTCAACAACACTCTCAATGCGTCGGGAACTTTCACGAGCGGTACCAGCAAATGTTCGTCATGCCACGGCAGCACGCTGAACCCGAACGGTGAAGGCGGCTATGTCATCTTCCAGGGCGACACCACGACAGACACGACTCTCGTGAAACGCAACTTCTGCGCGTCCTTCGACGTCGGCCAAACTCTCGTGGATCATCCGATGAGTACGAGCCACGCCGGCGGCCAGTACCCGCAAAGCGACATCCAAGATCTCGTCACGTTCGCACGCGCGAACTTCTGACTAAACGTCTCATTACGAGACGTGCTCCCAACCAGTCATCATCGCCACCTCTAAAAGCGCGCCAACTCGCAAACGCGCGATGGCGTTCGCTTTCCCGCATTTTCTCAATAAGATCCGCGCAGTGCGATAGTTGCAGATGTTTTCGACACGTGTATAGGCCCTGCGAGGTGCCGTATTTCGGCGACCACTGTAGTCGACTTCGACGGGCCCCGACCTTGCAACTCCTCAACTCGGGTACTGAACGGGGTTCGGAAATTTCGAGAAAGTTCCGAATAGTCCAAAGGCGGGGGAACCAGATGACACTGTCCCGAATCGAGATCGCTGGAATTCTGAGAAAGTCGACGCGTGTGGCACTCGCCACGTTCGTGACTCTCGTGGGATTCGCAGCAAATGCACAAATGCCGACGACACCTCAGGTGATGCCCGAGCCGAACGCGCCGATCTCGGCCGAACGGTTGAGAGCGCACTCGCTCTTTAGAAGCCTCACGGGAACTCTCGTTCCGATCGACGATCCCCGTCTCAAAGAGATGGAGGCGTTCTTGGTTTCGGGCCAAGACCGCGAAGCCGCGAAAGTCGCGACTCGCGATCCCAACTTCTACGACATCCGCGTTCGCGACTTGGCTCGCAAGATGTCGGCTCGCGACGAATCGGTTCGCACTCCCTTGAACGACTTCGTCGCCACCTTCGTCGGCGTCGTCCGCGACTCCGATACGACGAGCGGCAAAGAGCTCCTCACGGGGAACTTCACGTACCGCGCCGATGCGACGAAGACCTTGGTGAACGGCGTTCAGCAAGTTCGCAGCACCGAGCTCGCCGACCTCGTGCAGTCGAACAACCACTATGCGGACCTTCAGACTCGCGGCTTCTCCTTATATTCGGTGCTCACGAAGGTTCCGGGCCAGAAGATCAACGTGAACGGTGCCGCCACCGACATTCCGGATGCGGCGGGCCTCCTGACGACGCGTCAGTGGATGCTCGCTCACGCGGACGCGGGAACCAACCGCCGCCTGGTGGAGTACTCGTTCAAGGAGTTCATGTGTCAGCCGATGACGTCTTGGGCAGACGCGACCGCACCCGACGACCGCGTCGCTCGTGACGTGAGCCGCACGCCCGCAGGTTCGAACGAGAAATATCTCACGACCTGCAAAGCTTGCCACGGTCAGATGGACGGTCTCCGCGGCGCCTTCGCTCGAGTGGATTTCGTGAACAACCAGGTGACCTACAACGCTGGCGCGATTCCGCTCAACGGAAAGATGAACCGTAACCAACAAGAGTTCCCCGCGGGCTACGTCACGACCGACGCGACCTGGGTCAACTACGCGACCGTCGGCAAGAACGCGGATCAATTCGGCTGGCGCTCGTCGGCGACCGGTACGGGCATGGGAGCGTTCGGTGCGATGATCGCGAACTCGCAAGGCTTCAGCCGCTGCATGGTTCGCCGCATCTTCTCCGACGTCTGTAAACGCGAGCCGGCCGCGACCGAAGAAAAGATGATTCGTTCCGTCGCCGATCAATTCGAGTCTTCTGGTTATCACATGCGAGGTCTCTTCGAGGTCGTCGCGCTTCGCCCCGAATGCGGCGTCAATCAATAAGGAAGGAGGGAGATATGAAAATGTTTAATCTCAGCGAAAAGAAGAGTCTCCAGCTCCTGGCCCTCTCGACGATCATGTTGTTGAGCTACCAGAACTGCGGACCCGGTGTTTTGAACAGCGCGAACCAAGCGTCCGAAGGACAAACCTTCACGGTGAACGGAACCGGAACGGGCGTCACGGATCTCAATGAGGTCGTCGACGCGAAAGCGGTCGGGATCAGCTACTCGGAGAACACGTTCACCTCGATGCTCAATCAGACGGGTGTGGCGGCTCCGAGTGCGGCCACTCGCACGGCGGTGACGACTCAATTCTCGAAGCTCTCGGAGACCGGCAAAGCCGACAGCGTGACCGCTCCCATGTGGATCTCGATCACGACGGTCGCAGGCGAACTTTGCAACGATCTCGTGAACCAAGAACGTGCACTCGCAGCGGCGAGCCGGCGCTTCTACACGGGAATCGACTTCGCGGTCGGTCCGGCTTCGATTTCGGCTGCGGCGAAAGACGACGTCATCCGCCGCTTGGCGAGATCGTTCTGGGGCCGAAACGAAACGGCGCAAGAGAAGACTCTGATCTTGTCTTCGTTCAACGGAACTTTCACGAGCGCGACGGCAGCCGACACGCAGAGCGGGGCGATGTTCCTCTGCACGGCGATGCTGTCTTCGCTCGACGCTCACAAATATTGATCGATAAGGGTGGGGACCATGGGTAAAAAGCGCAACCAACTGACAATCGACGGGCGTCCGATCTTCTTGCACGACGACCACAAGAAGCCGACCACACGCCGCGAGTTCCTGGGCTCGGGTCTGCTCGGCTTCAGTGGATACATGATGGCCCCTTCGGTCCTCACGATCCTCGCGCGTTCCGGAGTCGCGACAGCGGCCGAAGGCGACGAGTGCGGCGGCGGCTCGGCGGTTCGCATGCCGGCTTTCGTGAACTTGAATCTCTCGGGCGGAGCTTCACTCGCTTCGAACGTGATCCCTCTCGATGCCGGCGGCAACCCGCTGACGAACTACACGAGAGTCGGTCTCGGCATGAACCCGACGACGGTCACGCAATTCGGTAACGTCCTCTTCTCGCAAAGTGGCGCGACCAATCAGATGCTCGGTGGAATCACCGCGATTGCATCTGCCGCGACTCTCGGCAAGACGTCGTTCTTCCAGATCGCCACGCCTTCGGGAGACGACACGAACGGAAACCAACTCGACGCCACGGGCTTGATCACGGCGGCAGGTCTCGTCGGAGAGCTCCTCCCGAAACTCGGTCGACGTGCCTCGCCGACTGGTGTCGGCCAAGCGGCCGCACTTCTCGCTCCCCCGGCTCCGCTCGTCGTGAACAGCATCAACGACATTCGCAGCGCCCTCTCTGCAGCCGGCGCGATTCAAACTCGTCTCACTCAGCCCGCTCGCGAATCGCTCGCGAAGTTGGTCAACGGCCTCAGCGTGAGCCAAGCTCGTCAAATCGCTTCGGTGAACAGCGCTTCAGGTTCGACGCTCTCGAGACTCGTCTCGTGCGCGACCGACAAGAACATCGAGCTCGCGACGTCGACCAACCCTGGCGTCGATCCGCAGCTCGATACGAACCTCGGTGTCGCGAACACGTGGCAGATGGCGAATGCGGGTGCTGTCGCGGGTCAGAACCAAGCCGCGCGGCAAGCGATGGGTGCGATGGTCTACAACGCGCTCAAAGGCAACGCCGGCACGGTCGGACTCGATCTCGGCGGTTACGATTATCACGGC
>JAZKJB010000062.1:7812-11273 GCA_040384505.1 Bdellovibrionota bacterium
GTCGGCTGCGGCTATGAATCAACCGGTCATGGTTTACGTCACGAGCGACGGTAGCGTCGGCTCGAACGACGGCTCCGACATCAACGCACAGTTCAACGGCGACCGCGGCACCGGCGGCTTCGCGATGGTCTACGCGTTCAGCCCGACGGCTCGCCCGACCATGAAAAACGATCGCGTCGGCGCTTGGCAGCTCGGTGACTTCACCGCCAGCGGTCAGAGCTCGAACGATCATACTCTCGTCGGCACTCCCGACAAAGCGGCCGCTGCCGTCTTCGCGAACTATCTGAAGTTCGCAGGTCAGCTCCAGTCGCTCGAGAAGATCTTGCCCGGCCGATACACGTCCGCTCAACTCGACTACATCTTGAGGTTCGCGTGATCGAAAACGGTTCTGGTCGAAAATCCACTTGGATCCGATTGAGCGTCATGGGCGCTCTTTCGCTTTTCCTTTTGCTCGGCTATCAGAACTGCGGATCGGACTTCGCCATGCAAGAAGGTCTCGATCTCGGTTCCGTCACCGAGCAAGGATTGAATTGCGAGCTCAACGCGTTCAAGACGACGTACTATGGTTTCCTCGGGAAATGTAAAGCCTGTCACGTGCCCGGCGGCACGGGTTCGGGCGCCTTCTCGAGTTCGAACCCGCAGGTCGCTTACGACGCGTTCCTCCTCGCGACGACGACGAAGATCGACGAGCGCTCCGTGAACCAGAACCACGCGCCGGGAATCACGGGTCCCGTGAACCAAGCGACGATCGACGGACTCCGTCCTCAGTTCGACAACGCCCTCGCGACTTGCAGCCAAAGCCCGAATCCTGGCGGCACTCCCGTTCCGGTCGCGGTTCTTTCGGCAGAGAAGGCGATCAACGCCGCGCAGACGACTCAGACTCTGACCTGGAATCTCGCGAGCGAAGTCAGCGGGACGTCGGTCACGGGCGCGACTTTCACGATCATCGTCCAGAGCGCGACGACTCCGGGCGGGACCATCTTGTACACGATCTCGCAGCCGCGTATCACGACCACGGGTCGGGGCGTTCGCATCGGGCAGATGATGTTCAAGTTCAACGGCAACGATCTCCCGCTCGTCACGACTTACTCGCGACTCGATCAGACGATCGCGGTGAACCAAACGAACATCTCGCTCTCGAACGCGGCAGCTGCGTTCGAAGCGCCCGCGACGCCGAGTCGCATCGCGATCTCGTTCGGCTTGCTCGAGCCCCAGTAAGGCTCTTAGACTTCCAATCATGAAAGCAGAGACGTTCGTCTCCCCAGTCACGCTGGGGAGACTTCGCGACGAAGGCCACCAGTGGGTTTGTGAAAGCTCGGGCGCGCGTTTCCCGATCGTCGGGGGAGTGCCCTGGCTCTTGCCCGATGCGCGCGTCTCCTGGTCGGAGTGGAAGCACCGAACTCAAGCTCTCGTGGCCCACTACGAGCGCTTCGCTCAAACTCTCAAAGAATCCCTCAAGAATCCCGCCCTCTCGCCCTCGACTCGCTCGAGAATCGAAGGCACACGCGAGACCACACTCCGCCACGTCGAATTTCTTCGTGACGTACTCTCCCCGCTGAAACCGCAAACGAAGCTTCAAGGTGAGCTCGCGAGCGCGTTCGGCTACTCGGTTCCCGCGAATCAGGGGCTGCTCGGCTATTTCCCGAATCTCGTTCGCGACTGGAGCGCCTCACACGGCGAGAACGAAGCGAGCTTCGCGATATTGAAAGCGGCTCTCGGCACGCGTGAGCCCGGGACGACTCTCGTCTTGGGATCCGGCGGCGGCCGACTTGCTTTCGATTTCCACGACTCGATTCAAACACGCGGTGTTCCGACCTACTGCGCGGACATCAACCCCATCCTCACCTACTCGGCGAAGCGAATCTTCGAAGGCGAAACGCTGAAAGTCTGCGAGTTCCCGGTCGCACCCCGCGATCTCGAGGCCGCCAAAGGTGCGGTCCACGCGTGCCGCGCGCCGAAACACGCGAGTGACGGACTCCACGTTCTCTTCGCCGATGCCTTCGCACTCCCTTTCGCCGATGGAGCGCTCGACACCGTCATCACTCCTTGGCTCGTCGACATCGTTCCGCACCGCTTCGAGGCGATCGTGAGAGAAATCAATCGCGTCTTGAAAGTCGGCGGTGCCTGGGTGAACACGGGTTCGTTCAATTTCCGCCTCGACGACGTCTCCGACCGAATTTCCCCCGAGGAAGGTCTCGAGTCGCTCGCGCAAAACGGTTTCGTGCCCGAGCATTCGTCGCGCGACAAGGTCCCGTACCTCGTCTCGAAGCTCGATTCTCACGAACGGCACGAATGGCTCTTCAGTTTTAGGGCGGCGAAAAAATCCGAAGCTCCGCGCGAACGCGTCGAGTTCCTGCCGGAGTGGTTCATGGACGCTTCGAAGCCGGTTCAAGCTCATCCGTCTTGGCAGATGCAGTTCATCTCACTCGAATCGCAAGCCTTCGTTCTTTCGCTGATCGACGGAAAACGGGGTCTCGGAGAAATCGCACAGCTCTTGGCCCAGCGCTATCAATTGCCCGAGCAAGATGCGCTCGATGCCGCCGCGGGATTCTTGCGCCGCCTCCACGACGACGCGATCTTCACTCGAACGTCTTGAGCGGGCCTACGACTTCGTAAACTTCGCCCCAGGGCGTGTTCTTCTTCACGAGCCCTTTCGTCAGAATGACTTCTTTTTCCGTGATGAAGACGGCTTGTAGGCCGACGGACTCGATGACCTTTTTTCCCTTCGCGGGACCCATGACGAAAAGCCCGGTATCGAAAGCGTCGGCGTCGAGCGCACGCTTCGCGATCACCGTGACTTGCCGTGAAGCGGTCGCGGGACGACCCGTTTTCGGATCGATGATGTGATGGACGCGACGTCCGTTCTTCATGAAGAACTTTTCGTCGTCGCCCGAGGTCGTGATGGCGAAGTCGGTGCCGTAGATCCTGAGCGCGGTTTTTCCCTTGTCGCGCGGATCGCGCACGGCCGTCGTCCACAGTGAGCCATCGGGTTTGCTTCCCCAGAAATAAGTGTCGCCACTTCCGTCGATGTAGCCCGCGGGATATTTCTTCCGAAGCTCATCCACGATCTTGTCCACACCGTAACCCTGGCCGATTCCGCCGAGACCGAGTTTCATCCCTGAGCTCTTCAGGAAGATCGATTTTTCCTGGTCGTTCATCACGACGTTTCGGAAATCGATGAGCGGTAGGCGCTCTTTGATTTCTTCTTCGCTCGCCTCGCGCTGATCGTTCGCTTTGAATTTGTAGAGACCCCAGAAAGCGTTGAACGTCGGATCGAACGCGCCTTCCGTTTTCTCGCTGATTCGTAACGTGTATTTCATCAGCTCATAAAGATCGGAGCCGACTTTCACGGGCCGTGCGCCGGCGGCCTGATTCACCTGACTCAGCTGCGTACCGGGCTGCCAGTCGCTCATCCAGTCGTTGATGGATTTCAGTTTCTGAAACGCCTTCGTGAAATCGAA
>JAZKJB010000062.1:11373-15851 GCA_040384505.1 Bdellovibrionota bacterium
GCTTCGTCATGCCCTAAAGGGTAGGACGATCCTGGAGATCGAGTCCATCTTTTCAAAGTCGGTCAGGTTCTCGTTGGAGTGCTGGACGCCGAGGGGCCGCCAAGGGTAAATCGAGGGCGGTTTTCCGCTTTCGAATGGAGTCCCTCATGAAAGACCTCAAGAGCCTCAAAAAAGAACTCACTCGCCTCGCCGACGTCGACGTCTTGAAAAAAGAGTTGAATCGTCTTGCCGGCGAGATCAAAGGCTTCGACGTCCACGTCGCCATTTCGCCGCAAGCGAAACAGCGCCTGAATCGTCTCGAAAAACGCTTTCGCGAGTTGATGAAGCGACTCCAGAAACTCGAGAAGGAAGTCGGCCGCAGCCTCGAGAAGTTCGTGAAGCTCGTTCGCCGGACCACGGGAACGACGAGTGTGCGCAAGACGGCTCGCAAAGTGACGAAGAAGAAAACGTCGCGACGCGCAGCTTCGACGCGCAAAGCGGCCAACTGAACTGTTCCAGCTGGGCCCGCCTTTCGGCCAGGCCCTCGTTTTCGTTTAGTTTGAACCTCCCGCTGCCACTGCTATCCTGGCTCCACATCCCAGGAGAGCACTATGAGCATCACCGACGGTCAGATCGAACAAGTCGCCTTCGAGCCAGGTGAAACGCTCTTCCACGAGAACGAGCAAAGTTTCCACTTCTTCATCATCCAAGAGGGCCAAGTCGAAGTCTTCAAGACCGGCGTAGGTGGCGTGAAGCTCCCCCTCGCCGTCGTGGGCGACGGCACGTCGATCGGCGAATTCGCGATGATCGATCGTCTCCCCCGCTCCGCCACCGCTCGCGCCCTCACGAAGGTCGTCGCGGCGAAAGTCTCCGACCAGGCCTATCAACAATTGATCCAAGAACTTCCCGATTGGGCGGTGTCCGTGATGCGCGCCCTCGTCGAGCGCCTGCGCCAAACCAACGAAATCGTTCGCCGCGGAGGGATCGTCTCCAAAGACGTGAAACAAGCCATCGACGCGATCGAATTCGATCCGGATGCGAGCACCGAAGTCGACACGAACCCGATGCTCGGCAGCGGCGGCGACGACGACGACTCCAACCAGACTTGACGCTAGGCGCCCCGTCTCCCGGCGACACCAAATTCACGCTGCCGTGACCTGGCTAATTCATCGGTCTTTTGTTACGACAGAGGCCTCACATCTTCAGAGGAATAGCCATGGCTTTCGATTCCCGGAGGGAGCCCTCTATGTCGCACGATCAATGGTCCGAATTGGAAAACCGTACCGAGTTCATCGGTCGTCACGTCGGACCCGGTGAAGCCGAGTCGCAAGCGATGCTGAAAACGCTCGGACTCTCGAGCTTCGACGAGCTGGTGAAGTCGACGGTACCGGCGGGCATCCTCTCGAAGAAGGAGCTCGACATCGGTGAAGCGATGACCGAGCACGCGATGCTCACGAAGGCTCGTGCGTACGCTTCGCAGAATCAACTCTTCAAATCTTTCATCGGGATGGGCTACTACGGGACGCTCACACCGACGGTCGTGCTGCGAAACGTTCTCGAGAATCCGGGTTGGTACACGGCCTACACGCCTTACCAGGCCGAGATCGCCCAAGGGCGGCTCGAAGCACTCTTGAATTTCCAAACGATGATCATGGATCTGACCGCGATGCCGATCGCGAACGCGTCGTTGCTCGACGAGGGAACGGCGGCGGCCGAGGCCATGCATCTCTGCCACTCGCTCACGAAACTCGCGAAAGCGAATCGCATTTTGGTCGCTCGTGATTGCCATCCGCAGACGATCGAAGTTCTCACTCGCCGCGCGGAGCCGCTCGGGATCGAAGTCGTCGTCGGCGACGTCGAGAAATTCCAATTCGACGAGAGCGTCTTCGCTTGTTTCGTTCAGTATCCCGGCACGACCGGCCGCGTGAGCGATTACACTGCACTCGCGGAGAAAGCGCATGCCGCGAAATCACTGGTCGTCGCGGCGACGGATCTCCTGTCTCTCACGCTTCTCAAAGCCCCGGGAGAATGGGGTGCCGACGTCGTCGTCGGAAGTTCGCAGCGCTTCGGTGTTCCGATGGGCTTCGGTGGACCGCACGCCGGTTTCATGGCGACCAAAGACGAATTCAAACGCTCGATCCCCGGGCGCCTCGTCGGAGTTTCGGTCGATGCGGAAAATCGTCCGGCGATGCGCTTGGCTCTTCAAACACGTGAGCAACACATCCGCCGCGAGAAAGCGACGAGCAACATCTGCACGGCGCAGGTTCTCCTCGCCGTGATGGCGTCGATGTACGCGGTTTATCATGGGCCGCAAGGCTTGAAGCGGATCGCGACTCGCACTCACAAGCTCGCCGCGACGTTTGCCGAAGGACTGCGGAAAATGGGCGTGACGCCTCTCGATGGCTCGTTCTTCGACACCGTCACGGTGGCCACGGGAAGTGCGACGGTCGCGATCGCGAAACGCGCGAGTGACCTTCGCTACAATCTCCGCCGAGTCGATGCCAACACACTCGGAGTCAGCTTCGACGAAACGTCGACCCGCGAAGACGTCGTGAACCTTTGGCGCGCGTTCGCCGAAGGCTCGGGGCAGCAAGCTCCGAAAGATTTCGACACCGTTTCGGTGGCGGCGAAAGGCGCGATCCCTTCGGGCCTTCAGCGGGAGTCGGACTTCCTCACGCATCCCGTGTTCAATAGCTACCATTCCGAGACCGAGATGCTCCGCTACATGGCGCGCCTGCAATCGCGCGATCTTTCGCTCACGCACTCGATGATTCCGCTCGGCTCTTGCACGATGAAACTGAACGCGACGAGCGAGATGATTCCCGTCACGTGGCCCGAGTTCAATTCGCTCCACCCCTTCGTTCCCTTCGAACAAGCGAAAGGTTCGATCGCGTTGATCCGTGAGCTGGAAGGCATGCTCTGCGAAGTGACTGGCTTCGCGGCCGTATCGGTTCAACCCAACGCGGGCTCGGCCGGCGAATATGCGGGTCTGCTCGCGATTCGCGATTATCATCTCTCGCGCGGCGACAAACACAGAAACGTCTGCCTCATTCCCGCATCCGCGCACGGTACGAATCCGGCGAGCGCGGTGATGGCGGGAATGAAAGTCGTCGTCGTGAAAAGCGATAGCCAAGGTAACGTCGACGTCACAGATCTGAAAGCCCAAGCGGAAGCTCACAAGGCGGATCTCGCGGCGCTCATGATCACATATCCCTCCACGCACGGCGTGTTCGAGGGAAGCATCAAAGAAATCTGCGACGTCATCCACGCCCACGGCGGCCAAGTGTACATGGACGGGGCGAACTTCAACGCGCTCGTCGGTCTCTCGCGTCCCGGCGACTTCGGTCCCGACGTTTGCCATTTGAATCTGCACAAGACGTTTTGTATTCCCCACGGCGGCGGCGGACCCGGTGTCGGACCGATCGGCGTGCGCGAACATCTGAAGGCGTTCTTGCCGGGTCACAACCTGGCGGGCGAGCTCGGTCTTCGATCGGGCAATACGGCGGTCGCGAGCGCGCCTTACGGAAGCGCTTCGATCCTCCCGATTTCGTGGGCGTACATCTCGATGATGGGCCGCCAAGGTCTTCGGCGCGCGACGGAAGTGGCGATCTTGAACGCGAACTACATCGCGAAACGTCTCGAGGGCCATTACCCGATCCTCTACAAGGGACAAGGGGGCCGCGTGGCGCACGAGTGTATCATCGATCTTCGACCCCTCGAAGCCGACAGCGGCATCAAAGTCGAAGACGTCGCGAAACGTCTCATCGATTACGGCTTCCATGCGCCGACGATGTCGTGGCCCGTCCCCGGCACGCTCATGATCGAGCCGACCGAGAGCGAGTCGAAGCCAGAGCTCGATCGTTTCTGCGAAGCGATGATCTCGATCCGCCAAGAGATCAAAGACATCGCAGCAGGGAAGCTCGATCGTGAGAACAATCCGCTCAAGCGTTCGCCGCATACGATGTTCGAGGTGACGAGCGACACCTGGGATCGTCCGTACACTCGCGAGCGGGCAGCCTTCCCACTTCCGTGGGTCAAAGAGCGCAAGTTCTGGCCTGCCGTCGCGCGGATCAACAACGCACATGGCGACAAGAATTTCGTCTGCTCTTGTTTACCTCTCGACGCTTATCAGAGCTAAAGAAGAGGTCCTGTTCCGGAACCGTTTCTACGGGGCTCGCTTGACGTGAGCCCCTCGATCGCGAAATCGTAGACCATGCTCTATTTTCGGGAGGTCAAAATGTTCGGACGCCTCAGCGCACTTTTCATCACGCTTCTCCTCACACTTCTCGTCGTTTCCGGCTCGTCTGCCGAATCGATTCGTCCCGCCGTGAAAAAATCCACATCGACGACGACGATCACGACGACGACCGTCGAGTCCGATGGAGTCGATGACGAAACCCCCGCGACCGCAGCCGAGCAAACCACCGACGACAACGAGATCACCACGATCTTCGGTTCGACGGCGAGTTCGGGAGCCGGCGGCCTGACTTCGCTGATGA
>JAZKJB010000062.1:15861-23955 GCA_040384505.1 Bdellovibrionota bacterium
CACGATCTCAAGAGCGACTGCAGCGCTTGGTTGAAAGATCAAAAGTCGGAATTGAAAGGCAAGTACATCACCGGCACCTGCGAAGAACAGTGCTCGGATTGTCAGATGAACTTGCGCCGCTGCTCGGTCAAGGGCGCCGTTCGCTATACGAAATCCACGATAAAAAAATAGTCTTACTTCGCGGCGAGGTCGTCGACTAAGTGTCGAACATCGCCTTTGTCGTCGATCGTCCAGACGTCGAGCTCTTCGTCGTCGTCGAGATTGCCGACGGCCAAAGCTTTGAAGGCGGAATCGGTCGCGACGCAATCGGCGCAATACTTCGACGCGGCGGCCGCGAAGTCGATCGAATCGAGCTTCGTCACGGGTGAGTATTTGATGTCGAGTTTGGGAAATGCGGCCCGAAGCGCATCGATGTCCTTGAGTTCAGGGCGATGAACGAAATCACCGCGATCGATTTCGTGATGCGCGACCGACGGAGAAGCGAAGCCGATCTTGTATAAGATCATTTTCGGAACGATCGCGAGAGCGTTGAAGTCGCTCGTGTAGAATCCCGTGCGGTTCTTGAATCCCTTTTCCGCGTCCGCGACGAGCTTCAGATCACCTTGGGCCGCGCGCTGGATCTGACGAATGACGCCACCGGACTGACGCGAATGATACAGCGGCATCAAGGCCAAAATGACGCCCATCGCGACCGCGAGCGCGAATCCACCCAGGATGTGAATTCCAGTTCTACTTTGAGGACTATTTGTCTCTATGGGCGTGGCATTTGCGTCACTCAATCGGCGGGACTCCCGTTCTCACCCATTGTTTGTACGAAGCTGGACCGAACGTCAAACACCGCGGCGAGCTTTAGCCTTCGGACGGGCGTAAGCTCATATCTTGAGGAACCAAAGGAGGACAGATGCGACTCGACGTTCAATTCCGCCACATGGATCGCTCGGAAACCCTCGAGGACTATGCACTCGATAAAGTCACCCAGGCGGTCGAAGGCTTCGTTCACCGCCACGATGCCCACGTCATGATCTGGCTCATCAGCGATCTGAACAGGACGAATCGCGGGACCCCCGAATTCAAGTGTGAGATCGAAGTCCGCTACCCGAAGAAGAAAGACGTCTTCATCGCGAAGAGCGCACCGGAGATGCACGCGGCGATTCAAGACGCCTCGGACAAGCTGAAGGTTCTTCTCGATGAAGCGGGAAAGAAAGAACGAGCACAACGACACGAGTCGATCGATCTCCAGGTGACGGAGATGAGCGTGCCGGAATAAACTCTGGCACATGCTCGACTTGAAAACGATTCCGTACGGTTCGCCCGACTACGAGCGAACCGTTTCCCTTCGACACGAGGTCTTGCGTAAACCGCTCGGCCTCGAGTTCGATCAAGCTTTCCTCGCCCAAGAAAAAGATCCTGCTCATACCCACGTCGCGGCTTTCGATGGCACGTCGCTCGTTGGCTGCCTCATCCTCACGGATGCGGGTGGCGGATCGCTCAAAATGCGGCAGGTGGCCGTTGCAGCGAACCAACAGGGAAAGGGTGTCGGCCGCGCGCTCGTCGAGTTCTCAGAAAAGTTCGGCCATGAGCGTGGATTTCGAGAGATGGTCTTGAACGCGCGCGAAACCGCCGTCCCGTTCTACCTGGCCCTCGACTACGAGCCGGTCGGCGAGACCTTCACGGAAGTCGGCATTCCCCATAGAAAAATGCGAAAGACTTTTTGAGCCCTGCTTTCGTCTAGCGGATTCCACGCGGACTTTAACCGAGTCCCTTGCGCGGCGTACACTAGAGCGAGAGGCAACCAGCGCTATGAGTCCGCACCGAACGATCATGCATGAAGACGAAAATCGCCGACCGGGGCTCGTGCTCTCGGGCGGCGGTGCGCGCGGCGCTTATCAAGCCGGAGTCGTCAAAGGCATCGCGGAAATCGCGGCGGGTCTGAACATTCGGCAACCTCTTCCCGTTCTCACCGGCGTGAGCGCCGGCGCGATCAATGCGACTTACATGGCTTCTGGTTGCGACGACTTCCTTTTGTCCGCCGACAAGATGGCGCTCATGTGGAGCGGTCTAACGGCGGATCGTGTCTTCAAGACCGACGCGCTCACGGCCGGACGATCCGGCATGAGACTCGTGACCGACGCGACGATCGGCGCACTTTATTCGAGGAAGCTCGCGAGATCGCTGCTCGACACGGCTCCCTTGAGAAAACTCATCGCGGAGTCGATTCATTTCGATCGCATCCAACAAAACGTCATCGATGGACATTTGAAAGCGCTCGCCGTCACCGCGATGAATTACGCGAATTCCACTTCGATCACTTTCGTGCAAGGGCGACCGAGTGCTCCGATGTGGACACGTTCGCGGCGCCGTTCGGAAAAGGCCGTCATCGACGTCCCACACGTGATGGCCTCGGCGGCCCTTCCGCTCTTCTTCCCGCCCGTTCCTGTCGGCGAGTATCATTTCGGCGATGGAACGCTCAGGAACCAAGCGCCTTTGAGTCCTGCGATCCATCTCGGTTCCGAGCGACTCATCGTCGTTTCCGTCCGCAAGCCCGATAGCCCGTCGACGGCTCCCGTCCCGAGCGTCGACCCTTCGCTCGCACGTGTCCTCGGCGTCATGTTGAACGCGCTTCTTCTCGATTCGCTCGACGCGGACATGGAACGCTTGAGCCGCATCAATTCGACCGTGAGATTGATCCCGGAAGAGCAGCGCCAAGGGCATTCTTTGCGGCCCGTGGACTATCTCTGGATTCGCCCCTCGCAAGACATCGGGCAGCTCGCCGGAGATCTCTTCGAAAAACTGCCGCGAGTGATCAAGTATCTCGTGCGCGGGCTCGGCTCGTCGCGCGAAGCCGCCGAGCTCACGAGCTATCTTCTCTTCGATCCGGATTTCTGCGGCCAGCTCGTGGCCATGGGATACAAGGACGCGCTCGATCAACGCGAGGGAATCACGAAATTTCTGAAGGGCTGACCAGCCGCCCCTGCCACGAGCCGCGCTCGTTCACTTTGTCGATGATCGCTTGATAGCTCTTCATCTTGTGACGCACCCACGGCGGTGCGATCAATTCGTCCCATCTCGACGAAAGCGCCGCCAAGCGATGGACGGCGATACGTGGCGAGAGATGATCGAGGAAAAGTGCGACACGCTCGGAATACTGCTCGAGCTCGACCGGAAGGAATTCACCCTTCGCATAGAGCTCTTCGAGCGGTGTGTTCTTCAAGACGTGCAAGTTGTGGAGCTTCACGTTCGAAATCGGCAGGTCGTTACACAAGCGAGCCGTCTCGATGATCTGTTTGTCGTTCTCCGTCGGCCATCCGAAGATCAAGTGCAGGCCCGTGTCGAGACCCGTGGCCGCGACTTTCTCGATGCCCTTGATCGATTGCGCGGCGGTATGACCGCGTCTCATCCAGATCAACTGCTCGTCGTCGAAGCTCTGGACGCCGAGCTCGATCGAGACGAAAGTTTTCTCGCTTTGCTCTTTCCAGAATCTCAAGACCGCTTCGGACAAAGTGTCGGGCCGGGTGCCGACGACGATGCCTGCGACATCGGGATACTCGAGCGCGATCTGGAATCCTTCCTTCATCTTGTTCAGCTGAGTGAAGGTCGTCGTGTACGCCTGAAAGTAGACGAGGAATTTGGTGGCGTTGAAACGCTTCGCGAGTTTCGCACGATGATTCACGATCTGGGTGCGGAGATCGTCGCCCTGGCTTTCGGGATAGGCGAACGAGCCGTGCACGTCGCAGAAGATGCAGGTCTTCATTCCACGAATGCCTTCGCGGTTCGGGCACGACTCCGCGATCGAAACCGGGATCTTCACGACCTTGGAGCCGAAACGCTGGCGATAGACCTGACTGATGGGAAAATAAGGTTTCCCGTCCCAATTTTGCGAGGGCATACGACGTGAGTTGGACCCTGCCGGACTCACGAAAAGATGTCAAACCAGCCCAATGCTGCTAAGACGAGACCGACCTCAATCCAACAGGACGGCGGAACTTCGCATGCAAGGCTTTCATTTCATCACGACCGAAGACGGAAGCCCGTCCTTGCGCCTCGGAGAAACCGAGCCTCTGTCGGAAGCCATGCACAGCTTGAAGGGTGCTTTCTCCGAAACGCTCTACATCTACGGCACGGCCCTCGAGCTCGGCATTCGCGAGGGCTTCGCGCCGCGAACCCTCTCGATGGGTCTCGGGCTCGGTTACATCGAGCTCCTCGCCGCTGGACATGCGTGCAAACACGAAATCGCCGACTTCGGAGGCGAAAGTTTCGAGATCGTGCCCGAGCTTCGCGAGTGGTTCACGGATTGGCTCGCGGGCAAGGAAATCCCGGGAGACTTCGAGCGAGCGTACGACGAGATCGAAGAGCGAACTTGCCGGCATCTCGAATTGAAACCGGGAGCGGCGAAGGCCGCTTTGCATGAAGCCGTTTCATCGGGCCGCTGGCTCCTTCGCGATGCGCTCACACCTTCGACGATTTTCGAGGGAAAGTTCGGCGTGATCTGCTTCGATGCCTTCAGCTCGAAGTCGACCCCCGAGCTCTGGTCGGAGGAGTTCCTGAATGCCTTCCTCCAGAAAGGAGCGGCTCCAGGTCGTCCTTTCTACTTATGCATGTACCGGCAGCCTCAAGCGCGCTTTGCGGGCCTCGGGTTTCGGGTTGCAGATTCGCGAGGGTTTCTCTTCGAAACGCGATTCCACTTTCGCCGTTCGTTCGAGCGTCTCGAATTGAGACGGTGACGGAATCTTGATGAACCGACCCTTCACTAACGTCGAGGGTTTTCCGATTCGTTAGTCATGAAAAATCTCGTTCTGCTCCTCATCGCAAGTGTAGCTTCGGCATCAACGATCGCTTCGACTCCGGACCTGGTCGACATCCAGCTCGACCCGATTTATTCGGAATCCAATCCGACGATTACCAAAGCCAAGCCGACCGTTCCCAAAGAGATGGAGCCGATCATCGAAAGCGCCATGCGCACCGGTGACATCCTTCGAACTCCCGCGACGGCGACCAATGGAAAGAAAGAGCGCACGCTCGCTTCGACCGTCAATGACGGATTCGAGTTCAAGGTTCGACAAGGGAAACACGTGACCGCGTTTTGGGTGAAGAAGAGCGGCGAGCAGTTCGATCTCGTGTTCGCGACCAACGGTGGCTCGCGCGCGAGCTCGACGATCCCGGTCGAACACTATGCTCAGCTCACGGCCGTCGCAGGGGCGCTTCGCTCACCGGCCTCGACCGATCTCAAAAAGTGCAAGGACTCCTACGTCCGCCTCGTCGTCATCACCGACGGCAAAGAAGAATCGCCCGTCACGACGTGCCTGAGCGCGAAGGGCAAACAAGCCGAACAGATCAAACGTTTCGGTTCGGCTCTCGTGTCGTACGTCAGATGAAAATTCCCAAAGCTTGAGCGAGCTGCACCCAGCGATGGTTGGGGGCGACGAGCCGCGCGGGCTTCATGAGATCCGACAGCGGCGCACGCGTGACGCGGCCGTCACGATAGACGACGGCTTTTCCCCAGTCGTCTTCAACGACCATTCTCGAAACTTCCACTCCCATCGCCAACGTGAGAAAGCGGTCGGTCGTCGTCGGATGCCGAGCACGCTGCAAGTGCCCCAACGTCACGTGTCTCGACTCCCAACCGGTTTCTTGCTCGATCCACCTCGCCAACCTTTCCGCGAAGCCACCGTAGCGCTCGGCCTGTGGGCTGCCCGCGACTTTGAAGGCGACCGAGGCCTCTTCACCTTCCGCGGCCGTTCCCTCGCTCGCGACGATCATGAGACCGCGTCGCCCCTGGGCCTTCTTCGATCGAATGAACTCGACGAGTTTCGGTCGAGAGAACGGGCGCTCTGGCAGCAAGATGACGTCGGCGTAACTCGCGAGTCCGCCTCCGAGCGCGAGCCAACCCGAAGTGCGGCCCATCGCTTCGACGACCATCACTCGCTTGTGAGCATCGGCCGTCGCGCGAAGAGCGTCGACACTCTCGGCGATGACCGCGCAAGCCGTGTCGTAACCGAACGTGACTTCGGTTCCCTCGAGATCGTTGTCGATCGTCTTCGGGACTCCGATCAAGCGGATCCCTTCGACGACGCGCTGGAGACCCGCGAACGTTCCGTCGCCACCGGCCGCGATCAAACCGTCGAGTTTGAGTGCTGCGATCTTTTCGCGAAATTCGACCTCGCGACCGGCCGTGGTGCTTTTGTTCGAAGTTCCGAGGAGAGTGCCGGCACGTCCGTGTGCACCTTCGACGCTTCGAGCGTCGAGGTAGACCGTGCGCCCCTCGTAGATGCCCTCGAAGCCATCTTGGATCCCGACGATGTCGATGTCGGCCCGCTGGAGCGAACGAACGACCGATTCGATGATTCCGTTGAGCCCGGGTGCGTCGCCACCGCCCGTGAGCAATCCGATTCGTTTCCGCGCCATTTTTCCTCCCGCGATACAGGAGCCCATTCTAGCAAACGAACGATGCTTTGTTTGACTTGGACTCCACGCGGCGGGAAAAACTAGGGCCTATGCAGCTCCAGGAGTTTTCGAACGCCGCCAGCTATCTCGACCGGACCCGCGACCTGCTGTTCGGCCAGGAGATCGCGAACAACTTGCTCCTGAGCAGTGCGATCGCCTTGTCGAAAGGTGGCATCGCGCGAGTTCCCTCGCTCTCGTTCTTCACGGTTTTCCGAGACGACCGCCCCGTGGCTTCGCTCCTTCGATCATCGAACAAACGACTCATCCTCTCGACGGCCGACGAAAGCTCGGCGACCTATCTCGGAGAGGAGATCTCGAAACGCGCTCACGATCTGCGCGGAATCTTCGCGCCGGCTTCGATCGCGGAGGCCTTCGTCGAAGGGCTCGAGCGCGGCGGCGGAGCGAGGCCCGAGAAGAGACTGGCGCAAGACCTGATGATCCTCGAAAAGCCGACGCCGATCGAGGCGGCGAGCGGAGTCTTCCGCGCAGCACTTCGGAAAGATCTGTCCCTCCTCGTGACGTGGGCGCATGCGTTCGCGGACGAATGCGGTCTCGACGAAACGTCGACCGAGACCGAAGAGGTCGTGAGAAAATATCTCGAGAATCGGCAACTTTTCGTCTGGGACGTCGGCGGTCGCGCGGTGGCGATGGCGGCTTATGGCGGCATCACGCCGAAAGCCGCGCGCATCAGTATGGTCTACACCGATCCTTCGCAGCGCAATCGCGGTTTCGCCGGCACTCTCGTTCATCGCCTCAGTCACCGTCTTTTCGACGAAGGGCTCTCGGCCTGTGTCTTGTTCGTCGACGCCGCGAATCCCGTCTCGAAACACGTCTACGAAAAGCTCGGCTTCAAAACGATCGCCTCGTTCGCCGACTACAGATTTTCTTGATCACGGTTTCAATGGGTCCAACGTCACCACGACGGGGTAATGGTCCGAGGCGAGCAAGCGTTTCTCGTTGAAGTTTCGCGGCACGAGCATCGTCATCCCGAGATGGTCTTTGAAACGAAAGACCCAAGTTTCCTTCTTGTTCACTCGCGCACCGAGCGCGGGAGGCAAGAAGATGTAGTCGAGCTGCTTCAATTTCCCCGGGCGCGTTTTCGAATTCGAGAGCTGCATGTAAGTGAAACGCTCGTCGTGCGGCTGCCCTGCCCACTCGAGCACGTCTTCCAACTTCGTTTCGCGATAGATCGCTTCGAATTCGACGTCGGGCTCCGGTCGCGACGCCGAACCGTTGAAGTCGCCCGTCAAAACCACGGGCACACGGCCACCGAACTCGTCTTCGATTTCCTTTTGGATCTTCACCAGCTTCTCGAGCTCGGCACGTCGTCGATCCCGGCCGCCGGGATCGATGCGGCTGCGGTCGAGCTGAGACTTCAAGTGGACGAGAAGCACGATCAGAACTGGCTCGCTCGGGGCGTCGTCAAAAACGCGGAGCTCGAGGACGTCACGAGAGAATTTGTGGCTCACGACGCGAGCCGAACGTAAATGATCGTAACCCGTTTCTTGCGTGAGCTTTTCGTGCGGATAAATGAAATCGATCGACCGATGTTTGTGCGAGATGAGGTCGTAGGTGAACGGGAGCGACCGCTTGACGAGATAGCCGATGTCGATCCCGCGATCGGAGTTTCCTTCGATCAAATAAGGCGCGTAT
>JAZKJB010000063.1:0-6998 GCA_040384505.1 Bdellovibrionota bacterium
GGCTCAGGCTATTAAAGAGATGGAATCGACAGTTCGCTCTTGATGCCGACCGTCTAAAGCGTGAAAATAAAGGTAAGCCACAAGAAAGTGGCGGTTCGGGAGGGATCTCGTATCAAATCGAGAACCCGCATCACCGAACTCGAGTCGTCTGAAGAGGCCCTTCGCAATTGGGTGAACGGCGCTTCGGGACTCCGACAAAAGGAGAACGCGAGATAGGAACATCGATTTTAAAGCCCCAAGAACGCGTCATCGTCATTGGTGTTGGTCTAAAATCAGATTCCTTCGTCGACCTGAAACAGAGCCTCGCGGAGCTAGAGGAATTAGCTCACGCCGCAGGCGGAGAAGTGGTCGGCAGCCTGACCCAGGTCCTCCCGCAGTACAACCCTGCGACCCTCATCGGAACCGGCAAAGTCGAAGAGATCCAAGAGCTCGTGCGAGAAGCGCAAGCCTCGGTCGTCATCGTCGACCATCAACTCTCCGGGATCCAAACGCGGAACCTCGAAAAAGAATTCGGCGTTCGCGTCCTCGATCGAAATCAAATCATCCTCGACATCTTCGCCATGCGTGCTCAGACGTACGAAGGAAAGCTGCAAGTCGAGCTCGCTCAGATGCTCGATCAGCTTCCTCGTATGGTCGACGCGTGGATGGGTTCTCTCTCTCGCCAAGGCGGCGGGATCGGAACGCGGGGCCCTGGTGAAACGGCGCTCGAGATGGATCGTCGTCGCATCCGCGACCGCGTGAAACAGATCAAGAAGCAGCTCGATGGCGTCCGCGCGAATCGCTCGCAGCACAGAGCTTCGCGCAAGCGGAACAAGATCCCGAGCTTCGCTCTGCTCGGATACACGAACACGGGTAAATCGACTTTGTTGAACAAGCTCACGCATTCGTCGGTCCTCGCGAAAGACCAAGTCTTCGCGACGCTGGATCCGACGACTCGCAAGGTGCACTTGCCCGAAGGTCCTCCGGCCGTCATCACCGACACCGTGGGATTCATCCGCAAGCTTCCTCCGCAATTGATCGAAGCGTTCAAGGCGACTTTGGAAGAATCGGCAGAAGCCGACGTGTTGATCCACGTCGTCGATCTCTCGAGCCCGCAGATGGGCACGCAAGTCGACGTGATCAACCAGCTGCTGATCGATTTCGGCTGGGACAAAAAACCGATCATCACGGTCTACAACAAAATCGACGAAGCGCCCTTCGAGAAGCAGTTCCAGGTGAAAGCGTTCCCGCGGGTCTTCGTCTCGGCTTTGACCGGCGAAGGCATCGATCGATTGAAGCGCGTGATGGCGGAAGCCGTTCAAGCTCTTCATCACGAGGTCGAACTGTTCTTCCCGAAATCCGAAGAGCACAAGATCTACGAACTCGGCCGCGAAACGCAGATCACCCGCAAGGAAAGCGCCTCCAGCGGAACCATCTGCGCCGCCCACATGACCCCGACCCTCCTTTCGAGATGGAAAGAGTACCTGGTCACCGCCGAATCCGTCGGCTGATCCAGAAGGTGCATGGCACCTTCGCGGCGGTCGTCCGATTATCGCCGGACCTATGTCCAGCCTGAGGCTTTCGCTCGCCGCCGCAGATGGCGGCGGGGTAAAATGAAAGTGATGGTTTCCTTCGTCGCTCTGCTCTTCACTTCCGCCATTTCGAACGCTGCTGCGCCCGGTTCCGCGGATGTGATTTCTGCGAAGGCGTGTGGTGCGCGGAACGTTGCAGAGTGTGGGTTGCTTGCACGGACGCCGCTCAATGCTGCAGGATCGCGTGCGCTCGGGTTTCCGCGCTCGACCGATGGCACCGTCATCTTCAATCCCCTTGCGGCCCTCAAGAACGCCAACCCCGACAACTTGATTTCGGATCTTTCACAGAACGCAGAGCTCGCCGCGATGAGTGCCGCGACTCCGGCGCACGCCGAGCGCGCACTTCGCGTCGCGGAGCGAACGCGAACGGCGGCGATCGAGCTCTTCGATGCAAGTGCCGGCTCACCTTCCCGAGACGCGGAACGAACCGTGATTCGAAACCGGCTTTCCAATGTCGTGATCGCGATCGCATCCGACGAAGACACGCGGTGCGCGAAAGAAGTGCCCCTCGGATTTCCAGCGGCGATTTACGATGCCGCCATCCACACCGTCTTACTCTGCCCGGCTCTGTCGAGGAGCAACCCCGAGGCCATCGTACGCGCCATCGCTCATGAGCTCGGCCACGTCGCATCGCCTTGCTACACGATGCAATCGCTCTTCGAAGTCGATCCGGCGAAAGCAAATCCTTCCGCACTCACGAGCTGCGATTCCGGTCTCATGATTGAGGGTGAAGGCGAAGGCGGGGTTTCGGACGTTCCAAAGCTTCAACCGCTGCGACGACTCGTTCGAGGCGAAGTTCGTTTCTTGGTCGCCAACGAAGCCAATCCCGTCTTCCGCACGCTGATGAATTGCGGGATGATCCGGCCAGTTCAAAATTCCGCTACGCGCACTCGTGAAATCGTCGGTACGACACAAGATTGCATCGAGAGATTGAATCGAACCCGATACACGGAAGAAATCGCAGCGATCTCGAACTCGATCGAAGAGATCGAAAAAGTAAGCCACGCGAGCGCGACGGCGAAAGCGAAAACGATCGTGCCCGAGCAGTGCCAGGGACGAACCCTCGAACATTTCGCCGACGCTTTCTCCGCACGCGTCGTCGGAAGAGTCGCGCAGAAGGAAAAGTGGTCGGCCAATGCGACTCGCAGCGCCTTCGTCGAATATGTCGGATACAACTGCCACGGCCTCGGCGGCTATCAAGACGAATACAGCTATCCACCCTTCGCCACACGGCTCCAGATCACGATGAACGATCCCCAGCTCGCTTCGCGCCTGCGCTGCGAGGCGTCCCCGAGTCACTCGCAACTCTGCCCGCTCGAGATTTCGCTCGGTGCTACGGCAGTGAACACCGCTCCTCGCGGAACCACCTCGGTGCCGACGAGAAGTACGACTGCTCCTGGTCGAGGTACGCGATGAGCGCGTTCCTCTCGACTCTGTTCGTCTCGATCGTCCTTCAAGTTTCATTTTCGCTCGTCGCCTCGGCTGCGCCGAAGTCTCCGGTCTCCGACGTATGTTGGGGCCAACGACGCGTTCGGTGTCATCACCTCGTAGAGGGCTCGCTCGTTCAAACCCTACGCGGGACGCAGATTTCACGAGCGAAGCTCGATGCGAAATCCGAGAAGGCGTTGCGCGCCGACATCGACTCGTTCACGAGCTGGGCGACTTTGAAGAAAGCACGAATCGCTTTCGAGCGCGCGGATCTTTGCGGTGAGCTTCTCACCGTGGATCGAAAAGGTTTGCGGGAAGTTTACTGTCTCGATCTCGTGGCGCCGAAAGAAGCACGCGCGAAGCGAGACGAGTTCACGAAGGCGCTCGAAAACTCGGCGAAGCGCTGACGAGCCGCTGCACCGAAATTCGATCAGCCTTTCTTCATCTGTTCGCGTAAATCCAAACGGTTCTTTCGGCGGATCTCGGCGGCTTTGTAACGGCGCTTTTCGTCGGCCGTCTCGGCCAGAACTGGCGGAACGGGTGCGGGTTTTCCGTCGGCTCCGAGAGCGACGAACGTAAGGTACGCACTCGCGGTATGAACGCGCTCGCCCGTCAGCGGGTTTTCCGCGTCGACTCGCACTCCGATTTCCATCGAAGTTCGCGCCGTGTAGTTCACCGACGCTCGCAAGTTGATCGTCCAGCCACGCAAAACCGGTTTCACGAATTGAAGCGCATCGACGCTTGCCGTGACGACCGGTGCGCGGGCGTGGCGTTGTGCCGCGATCGCGGCGCAGATGTCGATCCAGGCCATGACCTGACCGCCGAAGACGTTGCCGAAAGAGTTGGTATGCTGGGGAAGGACCATCTCGGTCATGATGACTTCGGATGCGGAAACGGGGCGTGCTTGCATGCGATCCTCGCGGTGATGAGCCCTACTGTCACATGATGCCACAGGGGACGACGTTTAGTCTTCACAACCTCGCGCGCGATGCCTTGGATTCAGTGCGAAACGATCGGATGATCGGCCATGGCAAACCCGACTCGCCGATGGTCCGTTTGGCTCAATCGTTTGATCCCGCTGGTCGCCCTCGTCGTTTTCGCGATCGCGATCGCCTTCATCGCGAGGACCTTCGGAAAATACACTTTCGATGAAATTCTCGGGGCGATGCGGGCGATCCCGACCATCGATATGGTCGCAGCATCGGTGCTCACGGCCGTCGCCTATCTCGTCCTCTGCACATACGACATCATGGGCCTTCGCTACGTCGGATCGAAACTACCCATCCGCTCCGCTCTCTTTACTGCGTTCACGGCCTTCGCTTTCGGAAACAACATCGGGCTCGCGGCCGTTGCGGGAGGATCCGTGCGACTCAGGCTCTACGGCAGCTACGGACTTCAGCCCGGACAAATTCTGCGAGTCATCGCGTTCGTGACGATGACGTTCTGGGTGGGATTCTTCACCATCGCGGGCCTGTCGATGATGATGGGTCCCGTTTCACTTCCCGATGGCTATGGAATTCCAGCGGGCGTTTCGATGGCGATCGGTGCAGGCTCACTGACGATCGCAGCACTTTACGTCGGCCTCTGTCGCTTCTTTCACCGACCGATTCTCGTTCGCGGCGTGATGATCCGCTTGCCGCACCCCGGACTCGCGATCACGCAGGCGACCACCGCGGCGATCGATTGGATGCTCGCTGCAGCCGTCTTGTATCTGCTCCTACCTCACGACCACATCGGCTACTTCATGTTCCTGTCGATTTTCGTGAGCTCACAGATCGTCGCGTTGGTCACGAACGTGCCCGGCGGAGTCGGAGTACTCGAAGCCTTGGTGATTTATTTCATGTCCGTGGATCACGAGCCTCACCCCGCCGTTCTCGGCGGGCTCCTCGTGTATCGATTGATCTACTACATCGCGCCGCTGGTCTTGGCGGCGATCATGTTCGCGACTCATGAGATCAGGATGCGTCGGTTGCACGCGATCCCGATCACTCGCTGACGAGGATCGTCGCTCGAGTCGAAACCTTCGCACCGTAGCGCGCGACGACTTCGCGTGCGACCGCGCCCCCTCTTCCCTTTTCCGCGAGCGCGACGATCGAACCGCCGAAGCCACCGCCGGTGAGACGCGCACCGAAAACTCCGGTCTGTTCACGGCAGAGCTCGACCAGGAGATCGATCTCTTGAACGGAGACGGCATAATCGTCGCGCATGGAAGCATGGGATTCGTAGAACAATCGTCCGAGCGTCGCGAGGTCCCCTTTCTTCAGCGCAGCGACTGCAGCATGCACTCGAGCGTTTTCGGTGACGACGTGACGAGCGCGCTTCTTCTCGGTGGGCCCGAGGTTTCGCGACGACTCCACTTCTTCGATGGAGGTATGGCGAAGCGATGGAATTCCGAGCTGCGCGCACGCCTTTTCGCATTCTGCCCGACGAGTGTTGTAATCCCCGCCTGAGTTACTGTGCACGACGCCGGAGTTGATGACGATCAAGCCGAGCTCGTCCATTGGAATCTTGATTCGTTCGAATTCGAGCGACTTCGTATCGAGAAAGAGCGCTTCGCCAAAACGAGCGAGCGCGCAGGCCATTTGATCCATGATGCCGACGCGAGCACCGACGAATTCATTTTCAATTCGTTGCCCGATGCGCGCGAGCTCGGGATCATCGAGCTTCAAAGCGTAAGCTTCGCGGAGTGCTTTGAGAGTCGCGACTTCGAGAGCCGCACTCGAGGAGAGACCGCTGCCCGTCGGGACCGTCGATGCCACTTCGATTTCGAAACCCTTTATCGGATGACCTTCTTCATGGAGGATTTTCGTAGCACCTTGAACGTAGTCGATCCACACCGCGCGAGCGCGTTCACTGCCGATCTCGTAGCGCTCGTCACCACCGCGAAGGGCCGTTCTTCCGATGACCATCATGTCTTCGCGTGGCGTGAGGCGAACACGAGTCGCCTGCGGAATGGCCGTCGGAAGAACCCATCCGTCGTTGTAGTCGGTATGCTCACCGATCAAGTTCACTCGTCCGTTCGAGATCGCTTCGATGGTCTTCATTGTTCGCTCCTCAAGATCGAATCAAAAGATCGGGTCGCGCGCGTCCCGCGACTTGAGTCGTCGGCCACTTCGGGTCCACCGTTAGAATTTCCACCGCACCATCCGCCGTCGCGAGGACCGTGTCTTCCAATTTTGCCGCCGGCAAGCTCGGGTTCCATGCGAACGGCATCATCACTTCGACTTTTTCGCTCGCCGGCGAACTCGGTCGTGCGATCGCCTCGCGCGAAAGATAACCGCAAGGGCCGCCTTGGTGATGGCTGTCGATCTGCTCTCCGCGACCGATGGAGGCATAGGACGCCTTCAAAGTTTCGTAGAGAGACGAGAGCGTCGCACCCGGCCGAGTCCCATCGAGGACCGTCGCTTCCACTTTCTGGAGCTTCGTCCACGTGTCTTGCTCTTCGCTCGTCGGTTTCGAGAAGTAAACGAAACGCGTGAGATTGGCGTAGAGCCCGTAACCGCGAGCGCAGAAGACGAGCATCGCTCGCGAGCCCAAGGGTTCGGCTTTCGCGATCGGGTGACGATGAATTTTTCCGCGACGTTCACCCGACACGAGACACAACGTCGGCTCGAGCCCACGTGACCAACACGCCTTCGCGCCTTCGCCAGCGAGCCGGTACTCGGTCCAGGTCGGTTCGGCGCGAGACATCACTTCCGTCATCGCCTCACTCGCGAGGCGACCGATCTTGCGATAGCGCTCGACTTCTTCGGGATGGAGAACGCGCTTCAACTTCGCGATCGCCGCAGGCAAAGGCTTCTCGACTCCCGATGGACGATCGCTCGCGACGGGGCCATTCGAACTCATGTCGCGAACGAAGCGGTCGCGACAGCGCAGCGGAATGCCGAACAAGGAGGCGCTGACCTGCCTCGCGAAGTCCTTCGGGTCGACGCCGGCGATCGTGGTCTGCGGCAGCCCGAGGGCGCGGTTGATCCGGTCGGTGTTGGAGACGAGGGGCCA
>JAZKJB010000064.1:0-1852 GCA_040384505.1 Bdellovibrionota bacterium
CATCCGGCTTGTCGATCTTGTTCACGACCACAATGATCTTATGGCCCATGGCAAGCGCTTTTTTGAGCACGAAGCGCGTCTGCGGCATCGGACCTTCCTTGGCGTCGACGAGCAAGAGACAGCCGTCGGCCATCTTCACGTCGATTCGCAGGGTCTCGAGTTTATCGAAGACGTCGTCTCGTTTGGAAAAGAGCTTTCCCATCAACGCCGAACTCGGACGCGTGCGACCGTGAACGGTCTCCCAGGTGCCCCAATAATCGTCGGCTTTGGTCATGTATTCGAGGCGGTTGAGCCACGAGAGAAGCAGCGGTCGTAGCCGCGGCGTCATCGCTGCGATCTCTTCAGCGGTCACTCTTTCGGCCGGAGGGATATCGCCTCCGCCTCCACTGTTTCCACCTTCTCCCGCGAACGCGGAAATCGAGAAGAGGAAAGCTCCGACTGCACCGATCAAGAAACGTTTCGACATGTGAACTCCTTAGCAAACGAATGTAATTGGCCCCAAAACCTTTCTAACCGCGTGCAATAAAGGGTTGAACATGTTTTAAGTGAAAATATAGGTCTGTATTTAAGAGTTACTTAACATCGGGACGGGTCTTAATGGTTAGCGTATTGGAATTCCACGACTATAAGGCCTATCTGCGAAAGCTCGAGAATTCCGATTCCGTCACACGAGGCTTTCGAACTCGACTGGCCGAAGCCGCCAGCTGCCAGAGCGCTTTCATCTCGCAGGTCTTGAATTCGTCGGCTCACCTTAGCCTCGAGCAGGGGCTCGGCATCGCCGGTTTCCTTCGCTTGAGTGCTCAAGAAAGGAAGTACTTCCTTTGGCTCATCGAGTACGGGCGCGCGGGCACCGTGGAGCTACGAAGTTTCTTCGAGACACTCCTTCAGCGCGAACGCGAAGCCCACCTCGACATCAAGAAGCGCGTCGGCCCGAAGATCGCCCTCACCCAAGAGTCGAAAGCGATTTACTACAGCCAATGGTATTACTCGGCGATCCACATGGCGGTCACGATTCCTCAGCTCTCGACTCGCCGGCAACTCACGGCCGCACTCGAGCTGGGTCCCGACGTGATCGAGAACGCGGTGGACTTTCTCATTTCGACCGGGCTCGTGCAGGAAAAGCAAGGACGGCTGACTGTCGGCAAAACGCACATCCATCTCGATCGCGAAGAACCGATGATCTACAACCACCATGCGAACTGGAGGATGGCGGCCCTTCGCGCGTTCTCGAATCCTAAACCGACGAGCGTCCACTACTCGACGGTCTCGAGCTTGTCTGCGAAGGATGCCGAGGATCTCCGGGCAAAGATGATCACGTTCATCGAAAGCTACGTCGCCCAGGTGCGTCCGTCGCAAGAGGAAGTTCTGTATTCGTTCAATATCGATTTTTTCGGACTGACGAAGTGACTCAGGTGCGCAGAACTTTGGTCATGATGACCGAGCGATAATTCGTGACGTCCCATTGGGTGTGCGAAACGATTTTGTAACCGCGTTTTTCGTACATTCGAATGAGATCAGCTGCGTGTTCGGAGGTATCGAGAGCGAGCTCGGCCGCCCCGAGCTCTTTCGCCCGAGCCTCCAAAAAATCCATGACTGTCGAACCGATGCCTTTGCCTTGCAACGATGGATCGACCGCGAACTGGCCGAACGAATACACGCCCGACCGACGATAGTACTCGCAAGTGCTCGAAAGCTTCTCCGGATAAAGTGTAACCGTGCCTACGAGACTCTCTCCGACGAAAACGAGATACGATTCGCCCTGCTTGAGACGCTCCAGCGTTTTCGATGGTGGTTGATGAGTGGCGAGGTACCTCATACCTTTCGCGGCCAATGGCGCGTAAGCAGAATGAAG
>JAZKJB010000065.1:0-7469 GCA_040384505.1 Bdellovibrionota bacterium
CGAGGACGACCGGAGTGAGGAAGAAGCTGACGAGGAATCCGACCATCGCTCGGATCCGGTGGATGTTTCGGCGCGACCAACGTCTAGGCATCATGGTTCGATTCCTCCGCCCCAGAACCGTACCATGGTCGAGGAGTTTTACAAAACGGCGCACATTTTCTCGATGCGACTCCGGTTCGCCGTCTCAGGGCGGGAACGTGTGGCAAACGGGACTCATTTTCCGGAGCGGAATTGCCGATTTAGACAGGTCAGAACTCTCTCTGGACACGTTGACGGAGGACGCCTTGAAGCAGTGGGTCCAAAAACTGATCGATCAGCTCGACTACGACTTCAACTCTGAAGATTCGAAGAAGTCGAAAACGAAGACGAAGCTCAAGATGTCGGAAGACCGCGCGACGTTGTTGTACGTCATCGACGCGTATTCGAAACATTTGGTCGACGTCGAGAACTACCCGGTTCGCAAAGTTCGAGAAATCTTCGATGGCTTCTCCAAAGAGCTCGTCAATCCCGACAAAGAAAACGAAGAGGACGTCCTCTTCCGTTTCCGCCAATACTTCATGACTTACAAGACGGCCGAGTACGCTTACCTGCGTAAGACGTTCGAAGATTTCAAAGGCATCGTCTGGAGCTTCGTCGAACAGATGAGCGAAGACGCACGCCAAGAACAAGTCGCGGACAACGAGCTCGATGCGACGTTGAAGGATCTGAAGGACGCTGTCGAGGCCGACTCGATTCCGTTGCTGCGCGCGAAGTCGCGCCAGTTCATCGAATCGTATCAGCACCATCAATCGAAAAAAGAAGAACGTCGCGTGAAGCGCGTTCGCGGCATCAAGAAGAACTTGGACGTCGTGAAAAAGCAGTTGAGCGAAGCCGATCACGCGGCTCGCGTCGACCATCTCACGGGCGCGTTCAACCGCAAGAGCTTCGAAGAACAAGCGAAGGAGCACATCAGCCTCTTCCAGATCTCGAAGACTCCGGTTTCTCTGCTCACGCTCGACATCGACTTCTTCAAGAAGATCAACGACACCCACGGCCACGACATCGGCGACTTCATCTTGAAGGAGTGCGTGAAGCTCTTGCAGAAGACCTTCTCGCGTGAAGGCGATTTCGTCTGTCGCGTCGGTGGCGAGGAGTTCGCGATCTTGCTCCCGAACCACGCGATCGAGCACGCGATCATCCGAGCCGAAGACGCGATGACTAAGATCCGCAAAGAAGTCTTCCTCCACGAGGCGAAAGAACTTCGCTTCACCGTCTCGATGGGCATCGCGCAGTTGACCGAAGGCGAAAACCTCGATCACTGGGTGAAACGCTCGGACCAAGCGATGTACGAGTCGAAACAAGGTGGCCGCAATCGGTACACCGTTTCGAGGCCGAATCCGCTGACTCAGGTGGCTTGATTAGCCTAGCGTCTCCGACTCTGGGGACGCCTACTTTCAATCGTCGCAAATTCTACTGACGCGGCTGCACCTGTCCCGGGACAGGTGCTTTCCTTAACTCCTCATTCGATCCGGACAATGTGATGCCCATTCTCCGTTCAGCTGACCTCGTCGGTGCTAAGTCCTGCCGTCCATGAGCGGGCCTTCCTGAATCGCATCGTGCGATTCAGGGCGGGCCACGAGAGCGAGTTAATTCTAGTTCAAGTGAACGACGAACGAGATCCTCTCGCGCTTCCACGAACCAAATCAAAAATTTTGCTCTCGGAATCTGGCTCTCCCGACCGTGGACGGTCGGGAGGCAACCCTCTCATGGACGGATGATTCTCGCGCACTCTCGATCGGTAGCGCGGAGAAGAAGATTTGGTTCCACCTGGATCGGACGCACGCTGGTCACCATACGCACCTCAACTTTTTTTGTTTTGCCGAAAAGTTTTCCTTGACCACATTTCCGAAAACTTTAATTGAGCTCCCCGCAAAGTCGCGAGAGCTTGCGTTCATTCGCGCGCAAATGCGTTCTCCCGAAAGCAAAACGCCGCGAACGGAAATTTTCGATCCGGTCGCGAATGCGTCTCATCTCGCGAATCCTCGTCGCACGAAAAACCCGTGATAGAACGACTCCAGATTTTTCCGAGAGAGGAGTTCCCGATGAACGAAAGAGAAAAAGCGAGAGTCCTGCACGAGCAAGCCGTCGAAGCGGTTGCGATGAACAAGAAGAGTGAGAAATCACTCGTCGTCATCTTCTACGAACTTGATACGTTCGGCGGCTATAGATTTTATGGAGCGAAGAGTCTTTACGACTACGCGATGAAAATACATAAGCTTTCCGAACCGACGGCGCTCAACATCATCAACGTCGCTCGCAAATCCAAACAAGTTCCCGAACTTCGTCACGCGGTCGTCGAGGGAAAACTCAGTGTCGCGACTGCTCGCAAAATCGTTCCGGTCATCACGAAGGATAACAAAGACCATTGGATCGAGCTTGCGATGACGGAAACAAAAGTCGTCCTGGAAAGAGCCGTGGCAACGGAGAAACCGAATCTCGCCGTTCGTGAGACCGCGAAGTACGTCTCGGGCGACCGCCTCGCCGTGACTTCGATCATGAAGGTCGTCGATCACGAGAAGCTCAAGCGCGTGATGGACATCGAATCTCAGCGCACGCGAAAGAACGTCGGCCAAGGTGAAGCCATCGTCGCCGGGTTGGATGCCTATCTCGAGATCTTCTGTCCGATCAAGAAGGCCGAACGATCAAAGATCCGTGCACAAAAGAAGGAATCGGCCGTTAACGCACCTGCACCTGTCCCAGGACAGGTGATTAACCAACGCGCTTCGATCAGAACTCACCTTCGCCAAAATTCGTCGTTGCGAAGCACTCTTCCGGCAGTCCTCAAACACGCACTCGACATGCGCGATTGCCGACAGTGCACTCAGCTCGACGAAAATGACGTGAGATGCGAAGAGCGCCGCTGGCTCGACTATCATCACATCATCGAGAGATCGAAAGGCGGCCAGGACACCTTCGAAAATCTAACGACCGTTTGCTCCGCACATCACCGAATGATTCACGACAAAATGATCGCTCTCAAAACAAAGCCTGCTTCCGCCACCCAGGACTTTTTCGCCGGACGCGAAAAAGTGAGCCCTCATATGGACGGACAGCTCACGCACTGACGGGATCAGCCTTCGAAGCGCGTTGTTCGTTTTGAGCAACGCCCTTGGCACGTCACTGGCACTATTTCGACTGAGGTTCATTAAACTCATTGAGGCTAGCCTGCGGAGTCGCAAGTGAAAGATATACTCTTTATATGCCTTCTTTTGGCAGCGGCGATTTCTCCGGAACCTGCTTTCGCGTCAAGTATTTGTGACTCGCCCACCAGTAGAAAAGTTCTCCAATCAGTGACAACGGACCCAGCCAACACCCTTACTGAAAAGTTGCTCTCCGATCTCATCGGCGATCGGCCCATAACCTTCATCGGTGAAGCCCATTACAACACCGATACGAATGCTCTGAAGAAGATCATCGAGACTTTCGCAAAAAGCCGTCCCAAATCGTGCGTGGCTTTCGAGTTTGCTCAAACTAACGATAGCTATCTCTCGGTCATCACGAAGATTAGAAACGGACTCCCGAAAATTAGGGAACAAGCACAAGCAGCGGAGAGGTCTGAAGCAGATCGAAAAGCCTTATTGGACTACGCGAAAAGCTATGAAATGTACGTTTCTTACTTCGGACCACTCGCGGATAAGGCTGAACAGTTAAATCTCGCGACCAAGGCCGTCGATCACGTCGACCACCCGTTCAAAGCACGAAAGTCGATGGACGAAAGAAATCACGCGATGGCCGAAAATCTCGCCGCACTCCTCGCCAGCAATGCCTGTGATTCAGTTTTGTTTATCGTCGGCAAAGCGCACATCGCTCCGACGTTCGAGGCGACTACAGGCGTTCAATCGCTCCTCGAGACCAAGTTCAACATCAACTCGATTTCGTTCAACGCTCAGATGACGAATGAAACTATTCGCGATTTTCGAGGACTCACGTTTCCTACCTGCGCGGCACCTTCTGTGGCCAAGGCCATGATCGTTAAGAGCGCTCTATTGGATCCTGCCTTGGAGCTGATGCCACTGCTCGAAGGAAGCCCTCGCTGGGTCGATTTCGACTACACGATCCTTTTGCCCTCATCTGCGCCCTAGCAAAGTTCATCTCAAATCGAGACCGTCGACACCCGTCACGAACGCGACACCCGTCGAACTTACCGTCACGCGCGCAGGCTCGTGAGCACGTTGGAAACGTGACATACACATGCACATGCTCGCACACCCCACGGCCACTCAAAGCCCCACACGTCCCGGCACCATGCGTGCAATAGCGATCTGTCCCGACCTAAGGAGACAAAATGGGATCGCTGAACGGGACACGCAAGATCACTCGAACTCTTCTCACCGGAGCCGCTCTCTTTCTGAGTCACACGAAAACCGCGTACGCCGGAGTCAACGTCAAGGACATGGATTTCTCGACGACCTTCATCGATCTCGATTCGGGACACGTGAAAATCCTCCGCACTTACGATAGCCGCTCGACGTTCAATGGCCTCTTCGGTTTCGGTTGGTGCTCGACGCTCGATCGACAACTCGTGAAAGGTCCCGGGCTCGCGACTTCGGCCAACGCCGGAGAGAGACAAGCCACGACCTCGATCGCGATCGACTCGTGCGGCAAACGAACGATCTTCGCCGCCATCGGAGCGAAGCCCACGAGTCGCTGGAACGCGGTTAAGGCCAACGACGGATTCATCGACACCGACAAAGGGGACTTCGTGCATCGCGGCCCAGATGGCCGGGAGCTCGCGCGGTTCGAGAGAACCGACGGGCGCCTGAACGCGCTCGCGACCGAGAGGGGACAGACGGTCCCCCTCCTTCGCGAACCGCGAGGGAGCCTTCTCCGGGATGCCGCAACCGGGGAAGGGTCGAGAGTGCGGCTCGAGGTCGATCCCCTCGCGAACAAGATCCTGCGGATCGGGACACTGGACGGACGACAGCGCGCCTCCTTCGAATACCAAGGCGACGACCTCATCAAAGTCACGAACGCCTGGAACAACACCTACCACTTCTCTTACGACTCCCTCCACAACCTCCTCGAAACTCGCTACCCCGACCAATCCCTCGAACAGATGACCTACGACGCCGATCACGACCGCCTCACTTCCTTCCGCGGCCGCAACTCCTGCATCGAGCGCTACGAGATCTCGATCGCCTCCAACTCCAAACGCAAAAAACAGACGACCACCGCGGTTAAAAGCTGCGGCGAGAAGGAGACTTCGCGAGTCGCCTTCGAATTCGACTACCGCAAGACGCGAGTCGACGGCGGATGGAGACTCGCGAAGCTCAAGCTCACGCGCGAAGGGCGCACGATGAGTGAAATCGATTACTCCAAAGGAGGTTCGCAGTGAAAATCGAAAGACGCCTCATTGAGGTCGCCGTCCTTCCCCTCCTCGCCGGCATCGCACTCGGCTCTTCCTTCGGTCTCGGTGGCGACTCACCTCCGCGAAAAGAAGTCGTTCTTCAAACGCCGCCGACACCGGTCGCGGCTCCGCAACCGAAACGTGAAATCAGCGGAGTGATGGCGCAAGCCTGGGGTCTTCTCGGAACCGACGCCCCTCTCGCATGGAAACTCACTCGCGGAAGTCGCGACGTCGTGGTCGCCGTCATCGATACCGGAGCCGACGTCTCGCATCCCGACCTGGTCGACAACGTCTGGACGAACGAAGACGAAATCCCCGGCAACGACATCGACGACGATCGCAACGGCTTCATCGACGACGTGAACGGATGGAATTTCGCTTCTGACTCGAGCGATCTCACCGATCGCCACGGGCACGGAACTCACATCGCCGGGATCGTCGGCGCCAGTGGTCGCTCGGCCTTGAGTGGCGTCGCACCGAACGTGAGTCTCATGATCTTGAAATATTATGATCCGGAGCTATCTAACCAAAACCCTCTCGGCTCGACGGTGAAAGCGATCTACTACGCGGTCAACAATGGCGCGAAAATCATCAACTACTCCGGCGGCGGAGTGAACGCGAGCCAACTCGAATTCGAAGCTCTGAGATACGCCGCTCGCCATGGGGTCCTCGTGATCGCAGCAGCCGGAAACGAAAAGTCGAACTCCGATCGGCACGCTTACTTCCCTGCCGACTACGACCTTCCGAACATTCTCTCGGTCACCGCGATCAATCCCAGTGGACGAATCCTTCCCTCGAGCAACTGGGGCGAGCGAACGGTCGACATCGCGGCGCCAGGAGAAGACATTCTCTCGACTCTTCCCGATGGAACCTATGGCGAGATGACCGGCACTTCGCAAGCGACGGCTTTCGCGACGGGAGTCGCGGTGCTCTTGAAAGCGAATCGCCCTGATCTTTCCACTCCCGAAGCCGTGATCGCTCACTTGATGGCGACCGGTGAAACCGCGAGCCAGCTGCAGGGAAAAATCCGAAGCCGCGCGATCTTGAACAGCTACCGCGCCCTCGCGATCTACGGCGAAGACGTGAGCGCCTCGGGCATCATCGCGGAGAACGAGAGCGAAATCGACTCGGCGGCCTTCACCCTTCCGACGGGCACAAAGTGAGCCGGGCTCGCCAGATTTCTTCGCGCGAGCGCCAAGAGGATCCCGATGCCGATCTTTACGCTTCCATCCGGGGTCGAAAGCGAACGAGAAGCGCCACTAACGCCACCGAGACGAAGAGCATGACGGAAGACAAGGCCTGAACTTTCGGCGAAAGCCCCGTCTTCATCAATGAGTAGAGCTTCACGGGCAACGTGTCCCCGCCCGCGCCGTTCGTATAAAACGTCACCAAGAAGTCGTCGAACGAAAGAAGGAACGCGAGCACGAATGCTGCGCCCAATCCCGGCATCAAGAGCGGCAACGTCACTTTCCTGAGAACCTGAAGCTCGCTCGCGCCGAGATCGCGAGCCGCTTCCTCGATCGAAGAATCGAGTGCCTGAAGCCTCGCTGCGATGACGAGAATCGCGAACGGAAGCGTAAGCGTGACGTGCGCGATGATGACCGTGAGCAAACTCAACTCGAACTGGAACGACGCAAACCACGACAAGAGCGAAAGCGCCAAGACCAGCTCCGGCAACATGAGAGAAACCGTCGACAGAAATCGCAGCGGCCACCGGCCCGCGAAAACCCAGCGCTCGAGTGCGAGGGCCGCGACAAGCGCGAGCGCCGTCGCGAGCATCGCAGAACCGAGAGCGACTTCGAAACTTCTCGCCAGAGCCTCCCACAAGACAGGATCGACTACGAGTTGGCGATACCACTCGAGAGTGAAACCTCGGCCCTCGGCGGGGGTCGCGACGAACGACCCGAGCACCATCACGAGCAGCGGAAGATAGAGGAACAAGAGAGCCAAGGGAAGAACCGCGCGAACGGCGAGCGGCGGCTGAGGGCGCGTGCGTTCGTTCATCGCGAGGTCACCCCTGCGCGCTCGAAGCGACGCGCAACTACGATGACCAGTCCCAAGAACATCATGAGAATCACCGACA
>JAZKJB010000065.1:7479-8550 GCA_040384505.1 Bdellovibrionota bacterium
CGACAGCGATGAACCGAACGGCCAATCGCGCGCCTTCAAGAACTGCTCGGAGATCAAATTACCCGCGAGCATCGTCTTCGCTCCGCCGAGAAGGTCGGGAATCAAGAACTCACCCATCGCTGGAACGAAGACGAGAAGGCAGCCCGCCACGATCGGACCTCTCATGATCGGAAGCAAAACTCGCCACACCACCGCGCCGTAATGAGCTCCGAGATCTTGAGCGGCTTCCACGAGGGAAAAATCGAATTTTTCGAGGGCCGCGAACAGCGGGAACACCATGAACGGTAAGTAGGACGAGATCATCCCGAAGGTCACGAGCGAGGAATTCTGCGAAAGGGAGTACGGATCGAACTCGATTCCGAAGGCCGTGAGCGTCGTCGCGAAAGGTCCGTCGTACGACATGAACGATTTAATCGCGCAGATCCGGATCACGAGATTGGTCAAAAACGGAATTGCGAGGAGAAGAACGAAAACGGAGCGTGACCGCGAGCTCGCCGTCGCCATCGCGAGCGCGATTGGGAAACCGAGAAGAAGACAAGCTACGGTCGTCGAGCTCGCCAAAACCAAACTTCGCCACAGAATCGCCAGGTAAAGTGGGTCGGCTGCCCGCAAGAAATTTTCCGTGGAAACCAGCCACTCGATGCCGCCATAAGTCCCGCGAGTCGCGAAGCTCGTCGCAGCGACGAGGACCAATGGACCCAGCAGGAAGACCCCATACCAACCGACAGCGAGCCAGCCGAGTCCGGGTAGTCCGCCCTCTCTCTTCATCGCGATCCCTCGAAGAAAAGATGAGTTTCGTCGGGCGAGAACTCGAGCGTGATCCGGTCGCCGCTCTGGAGAACGCTGCAAAGCTCGACGTCGCCGAGAGCGCGCACGCGCTCTCCGCTCGCGAGGGAAACGAGGACTTCGGTGCGCACGCCCCTGAAGACGACTGAAACCACGTCGCCATCGACACTATTGAAATCGGGCGACGCCTTCGCGCCATTCGCCAAGACTCGAAGACGCTCCGGTCTCACGAACGCCCGCGCTGTCCCGCGACCTTCCCTCGTCAGTGTCGCGCAAGTCGAAATC
>JAZKJB010000066.1:0-1599 GCA_040384505.1 Bdellovibrionota bacterium
AGGGACCGAGCCCAAGCCGGTCGCGAGCTCCACGCGGCGAGACGGATCGTCCGCCTTAGCCGTGAACTTGGCGTTCGTCAGGGCTTGTTTGTAAGCATCGAGCAGCGCTTCGTCCGAGAGGTTCTCGGAGAACGAATAGCCTTCGTAGCCGTTCGCTATCACGCGGAAACCCGCGCAATGGCTTTGCGAGGAGTCGAATTTCTCGGGCTTCCCCTCTTGAAAAGAGGCCGAGAATTTCTCGCCGCGCTCGACCAGGAGCTCCACTTCGACACCGTCGACTTTCGCGACGCGCTCGATTTTTTCGAAGGCGGGACTGAAATCGATTTCTTGCATCACGATGCACGTCCTCCCACGAGAATTTTCGAAACCGTGATCGCAGGCTGCCCGACGGTCGTCGGGATTTGACCGCTCACCGAGCCGCACATGCCGGGCTCGAGAGTCATGTTGTCGGCGACGCGAACGATCCGGCCGATGGTTTCGATTCCGCGGCCGATGAGCGAAGCACCTTTGACGGGCTTTTCGATTTTACCGTTACGGATGATGTAACCTTCGACGACTCCGAAATTGTAGTCGCCCGTACCAGGAGAAACCGAGCCTCCGCCCATTTGCTTGGCGTAAAGACCGTAGTCGATGTCTTTGATCATGTCCTCGAGCTTGTCTTTGCCAGGCGCGATGAACGTGTTCCGCATGCGAGACGCCGGGGCGTACTTGTAGTTCTGTCTGCGGCCCGAGCCCGTCGCTTGAAGGCCCGTTTGCTTCGCACCCATTTGGTCGACGATGTAGCTCTTCAGAATTCCGTTTTCGATCAAGACCGTTTTCTTGGTCGGCATTCCTTCGTCGTCGACGTTCAACGAACCCCACGTGTTCTTGATCGTTCCGTCGTCGATCGCCGTGACACAACTCTCGGCGATCTTTTCGCCGAGCTTTCCGCAGAAAACCGAAGCGTTCTTCGCGATCGAAGTCGTCTCGAGGCCGTGGCCGCACGCTTCATGGAAGATCACGCCTCCGAAACCGTTGTCGATGATGACCGGCATCTCGCCCGCAGGTGCGTAGTCGGCGTGGATCAGAAGCTTCGCTCGGTCGACGGCTTTGTGCGCGAGCTTCTCGAAGTCGACCGTCTCGAAGAACTCGCTCGTGCCCAGCGTTCCGGTGTTGTCGTAAGCCGCCATCTTCTCGCCTTTGTCTTCGAGCAAAGTCGTGACGTACGCGCGTACGTAATTTCGCTCGTCTTCGGCCCAGATGCCGAGAGAGTTCGCGACGAGCATCTTTTGCGTCTTCTCGATCAACTTCGGCTCGACTTGAATGACCATCGAACTGCGCGAGCGCGCGGCGCGGTCCATCGTCTTCAGCCAGTTGAACTTCTTCTCGCGATCGTACTCCGCGGGCCGTTTGCCGTACGCATGGAGCTCGTCGAAGGGAGCTTTCTGGAAATTTTGAGTTTGATTCTTCGCCTCACCGATTTTCGCCTTCGCAGCGTTGAGTGCAGCTTTCAAAAGCCCCGCTTCGCTCAAGTCGTTCGTCGTCACGTAAATCTGTTCGGTCCCGTAGAAGAGACGAATCCCCGCCCCGTAAGTGCGACCGACGAGAGCCGTCGAGGGT
>JAZKJB010000066.1:1609-3400 GCA_040384505.1 Bdellovibrionota bacterium
AGCTCGCTCGAGTAAGATTCTTCCGCGAAGATCTCCGCGAAATCGGCGCCGTTCGAGAGCGCAGCGTCGAGTACTTTTTTGACCGTTTGAGGTGTCAACACAGAGGGCCTCCGATGCCTTTTGGGGAGACATCGACGCTAGCATAAGTCCCGCGCTCGACCAAGCTTGCGCCTTCATGGTTCTCTCCTTACCATTACGACGTGCCGAACACCTGGACGTTACCCGATGATCAAGTCGATGCTGCAGCGGCGACCGCAGAAAACCTCGCTCGTGCCGCGAAGCATAGCGGCGGAAGCGAGCTGCCGGCCCTCGCCAATTCGACGATAGACGATTCCATGCTGAAGCGGTTTCAGGAATGGCTCGCCTCGCTGTTCAAATTCAAATCCGCGCCGTCGATGAATCTCGAGTTCCTTTTCACGTTCCTGTACTGGTTAGCCATCGCCTTAGTCGTGATCAGCATCGCTTATTTCATCTATTGGCTTTTCACCCGTGCTCGGGGTCCTGCGGCACCTGGCACTAGCGCCAGTGCGCCGATCCCTAAGCTTTCGACTGAAGCGCTACTGGCGGATCTGCAAACCGCACTCGCGGCGGGTCAGTTCGCCCGCGCCTCTCGAATCCGATGGCGCCTTTTTCTCGTTCGCAATCGCAAGTCTTCCTCGATGACGCCCTACGAACATTTTCGGTCGCAGACGACGACGCTCGAAGGTTGGCTCACGAAACAATATCGAACGATGTTCGCCGGCGGCACGATCACTCGCCCCGATTACGACGAGCTCGAAGCGAAGCTCACGAGCCTCGAGCCTGCGAGCGGAGGCGAAACTTGAGACAAGACAAGACCGTCTTGATCTTGGCGGGCTTTCTCACGTTGGTCGTCATGCTGTGGTTCGTGGCCCAAATGGGAAGCTCGCGCGAAAAAGGGCGAGTCGCGCGAACGGATTCCAACACGCCCACCGGAATCAAAATTTTCGCCGACCTGAAGGAAAACCTTCAGCCGTCTTCGGCGACTCAGTGGCGTCGCCCATTTCTCAAAGTCGAAGACCTCGAACGCTTCGATGCTCTTTTCATCGTCGCACCGAAGATCAGTCTCTCCGCGCGCGAAGAAGGCTTCATTCTCGACTGGGTGAAAGCCGGCGGAAAATTGATCCTGAGTGCGGAAAACGACGAAGGTGTCGCGCGGATCTCGGGCTTTCTCGGAAAAGCCGGAATCTCGCCGCTGATCGACGAAACTCCAGGGTTCAAGAACGGCCGCGCGGTCGAGTACGAAGCGAAGGAAGACTCTGGCTTCGTGAAAGCAGGCGAAAAGTACTTCGCCTACAGCCCCGTACGATTCCAGGATTCTCTCTGCCTCAAGGATCCCGGCACGTGCTGGTCACGTGAAGGGGCGATCGAGAGCGGAACGGTGACGGTCTTCCTCGGGTTCCCGCCGTTCTCGAACGCGATGATCGACCGGGGCGACAACCGGAAGATCGCAGCCCGCCTCGCGCTCGGAACGAAGCGAGTCGCGTTCGACGAATATCATCTCCTCGTGACCGAGAAGACGACGAAAGATCTCTTCCTCGATCCTGCGTTCGCTCTCCCGCTTCTCGGAATGATCATCGGGCTCCTTCTTTACTTCCTCGCGGGAGGTGAAGCGGAAACGTCGGATGTCGAACGGCGCCGACGTAAAAAGGGAGCGAGCTCTTGGCACGACTTCGGTCGTCGAGTCTTGGCGAAGACCTTGGAACGCGAAGGTGTCCTTCGCGACGGCGTCGCGAGACAAGCGAAGTTCTTCGCGGCCCTCGCCCCCAAAGA